>USPQ01000060.1 GCA_900556625.1 uncultured Bacteroides sp.
CATCATCTGTTTGCGTATTTTTCGAGATTGTTATTTTTATTTTGTCTGTAATCTCAAAACCGCTTGATTTTCGTATATTTTGAATACGATTTACCAATTCACGGGCAATGCCCTCCCGGCGCAACTCTTCGGTAACGGTTACTTCAAGCGCAACGGTCAGCTTACCTTCATTGGCAACCAGCCATCCCGGAATATCCTCACTGAAGATTTCCACATCCGCTGCTTCAATAACAGCTTCCGCTCCATCCAGGTTCAGCACATATTTTCCATTCTTTTCCAGCTCGGCGATAGCTTCCTGCGACATTCCGGCAACAGCAGCAGCCACTGCTTTCATTTGTTTTCCAAACTTCGGACCCAATTTCTTAAAGTCGCATTTCACCTTCTTTACCAATACACCAGCAGCACCATCTACAAATTTAACTTCCTTGACATTAACTTCATTCATTATCAAGTTCTTCACCGCTTCGATATGGGCTTTCTGTTCTTCATCTACCACCGGAACCATGATACATTGCAGAGGTTGGCGCACTTTGATATTCACTTTACGACGTAATGCCAATACCATAGACGTTACATCCTGCGCCATTTTCATACGGGCTTCCAGTTCTTTATCTATGCTATTTTCCTGGTATTCCGGGAATTTAGCCAAATGGACAGACACAACATTATCACGTCCTGTCGCTGTAATCAAGTCTGTGTACAACCTGTCGGCATAGAACGGAGCTATCGGCGACATCAATTTAGCCACTGTCTCAAGACATATATACAATGTCTGGTATGCAGACAGTTTATCTTGTGTAAATTCACCACCCCAGAAACGTTTACGATTCAGACGAACGTACCAATTGGACAAATTATCATTCACAAAGTCGGAAATCAAACGTCCAGCCTTTGTCGGCTCATATTCATTATAACAGGTATCTACCTCTTTTATCAACGTGTTCAACACAGACAGAATCCAACGGTCGATTTCCGGACGTTCCGCCATCGGCACATCCGCTTCCTTATATTCAAATCCGTCAACATTGGCATAAAGCGCAAAGAACGAATAGGTATTATATAAAGTACCGAAGAATTTACGGCGGACTTCTTCTATTCCATCTACATCGAATTTCAAGTTATCCCACGGAGACGAGTTGGTAATCATATACCAGCGCAACGGGTCAGAACCATATTTCTCAATTGTACTAAACGGATCGACAGCATTACCCAAACGTTTGGACATCTTGTTACCGTTCTTATCCAACACTAATCCGTTAGAAATTACCGCTTTATAAGATACACTGTCGAATACCATAGTGGCAATCGCATGCAATGTGAAGAACCATCCGCGTGTCTGATCCACTCCTTCTGCAATGAAATCGGCAGGATATACCTGACGGCTATCCAACAGTTCCTTGTTTTCAAACGGATAATGGATCTGTGCGTATGGCATTGAACCAGAATCGAACCAAACATCTATCAAGTCCATTTCACGCTTCATCGGCTTACCGTCTTTAGAAACCAGAATAATGTCATCCACGTACGGGCGGTGAAGGTCAATCTTGTCATAGTTCTGCTCCGTATATTCACCCGGAACAAATCCCTTATCCTTATACGGGTTCGACTGCATGAATCCGGCAGCCACCGATTTCTCTATTTCATTATAAAGTTCCTCTACGGATTCAATACACTTTTCGTCCGTATTATCTTCCGTGCGCCAGATAGGAAGCGGAGTTCCCCAATAACGCGAACGGCTTAAGTTCCAGTCATTCAAGTTCTCCAGCCATTTACCGAAGCGTCCTGTTCCGGTAGACTCCGGTTTCCAGTTGATAGTCTTGTTCAACTCCATCATACGCTCCTTGCAAGCTGTAGAACGGATAAACCAGCTATCCAACGGATAATAAAGTACTGGTTTGTCTGTACGCCAACAGTGCGGATAGTTATGGACGTGCTTTTCTATTTTGAAAGCTTGCTTACCAGCCTTCATCATCATGCAAAGAGCAATATCCAAAGATTCGGCAGCCTGAGCAGCCTTCTCATCATATTTTCCGTCCACCGTAAACTGCGGGTCATAAGCATTCTTCACCCATGCGCCTTGATATTCCTTATATTCATCTACATCCACGCATTCCTTGACGAATCTTTCATCCAGTTCATCCAACAAATAGAACTTACCGGTAAGATCTACCATCGGGCGGGTTTCACCTTTCTTATTTATCATGAACAATGACGGAATACCTGCCGCACGTGCCACATTCGCATCATCCGCACCAAAAGTCGGTGCAATGTGCACGATACCCGTACCGTCTTCTGTCGTCACATAATCCCCTTGAATAACCCGGAAGCCTTTATCGCTGACTTTCCACATTCCATCTTCGGAAACCTCTATCGGTTTCACCCAAGGAATGAGTTGTTCATATTCCATGCCCACCAGTTCCGTACCTTTATATTCGGCCACTACCTTGAACGGAACCAGCTTATCTCCCGGTTTGTAATCTTCCAGATTCAGGTCCGCAGCTTTCGGATTAAAGTGAGTATTTAACAACGCCTTAGCCAAAACAACCGTAATCGGTTCTCCATTATATGTATTGTATGACTGTACAACCACATAATCAAATTTCGGGCCGACACAGAGTGCCGTGTTTGAAGGCAATGTCCATGGAGTGGTGGTCCAAGCAAGGAAATAAGGAGTTCCCCATCCGGTCATTTCCGGTTTCGGGTTCTTTATCTTGAATTGGGCAACCATCGTCGTATCCTTCACATCCCGGTAACATCCCGGCTGGTTCAGCTCATGAGAGCTCAGTCCCGTTCCTGCTGCCGGAGAATACGGCTGGATGGTATACCCTTTATACAACAATCCTTTCTTATATAATTGCTTTAACAGCCACCAAAGGGTTTCAATATAACGGTTGTCATACGTGATATAGGGATGTTTCATATCCACCCAATATCCCATCTTGTGAGTCAAGTCCTCCCATTCTTTAGTAAACTTCATCACATCCTTGCGACAAGCAGCATTATATTCGGCTACGGAGATTTTCTTGCCGATGTCCTCCTTTGTGATACCCAACGCCTTTTCTACACCCAATTCTACAGGCAGTCCATGCGTATCCCATCCGGCTTTACGCTTTACCTGATACCCTTTCATCGTTTTGTAACGGCAGAAAATATCCTTAATCGTACGGGCCATTACATGGTGAATACCCGGCATACCATTAGCCGAGGGAGGTCCTTCAAAAAAAACGAACGAAGGACAGCCATCACGTTCTGTCATACTCTTGGCGAAAACCTGGTTTTCGTCCCATTTCTTCAGCACATCTTTGTTCACCTGTGAAAGGTCAAACTGCGAATACTCAGTAAATCTCTTACCCATAGCTATATCTACGATTTTACTATTTACAATTTACACTTTGAGGGGTATCCCCGTTTTTAAGGGTGCAAATTTACAAAAACATTTGTTTAGTTGAGCAAAAAGCAAAGACTTTTAATCGGAATCCTATAAAGTTAACGATTTAAACTGCCTGTGACCTAAACAAAACAGCCCTATCCTTGTTCTACTGAAAAACCTAAAAGCACTTATCTTATGAATTACGGTATTAGTATTTTATTCAGAGCAATCCCTTTGGTGATGGCACTCTTTTGCTTCGGATACGGAGCATTCATTTACGGTTACGGAGATGCAGGAGGTCGCGTTGTGGCAGGCCCCGTCGTTTTTTCACTAGGCATGATATGTATTGCGCTGTTCTGTACGGCGGCTACCATTATCCGGCAAATCATACATACTTATAACCGAGCCGCAAAATATGGATTGCCGATCCTTGGTTATCTGGCAGCTATTGCGACAATCATCACAGGAATATGCATCTTCAGTGGAGCTGATTCTCCTTCAGCATTCGTTGCCGGTCATGTAATAACCGGTGTCGGATTTATTACAGGCTGCGTAGCCACTGCCGCCACCTCTTCCACCCGCTTTTCTTTTATTCCCGGAAACTCTAAAAGCACAGGGCATGAAATTCCGAAAGGAGCTTTTTCCTTGGGTGAAGAACGTACGATGGAAGCCGTTGTAATCACCATATCTTTGGTTGCATGGATATGGGCATTTGTTTTATTAGCCAACAGCCACGTTCATCCGGCTTACTTTGTGGCAGGCCATGTAATGGTAGGTCTTGCATGTATTTGTACCAGCCTGATTGCGTTAGTAGCTACTATAGCCCGACAGATACGTAATGTATATTCGGAAAAAGAACGTTCACAATGGCCGAAGTTAGTGTTACTGATGGGATCTCTTTCCTTCATTTGGGGGCTTTTTGTAATTTTCGCGGACTCAGGAAGTACAAACGGTACTACAGGCTATATCATGCTTGGGCTTGGTTTAGTATGTTACAGTATCTCCAGTAAAGTAATCCTCCTGGCAAAAATATGGAGACATGAATTCAAATTAGCCAACCGCATTCCTTTGATTCCGGTACTGACTGCATTGGCTTGCTTATTCTTGGCTGCATTTGTATTTGAACTTGCCACAGTACATTCGGATTATTTCATTCCCGCCCGCGTCTTATCAGGACTGGGAGCTATCTGTTTTACCTTATTCTCCATCGTCAGTATCCTCGAAAGCGGTACTTCCGGGAAGGGATAAAACGGGAATAAATCAAAGCTCTTTTACCACAGATTACACGAACCTTCACAGATTAAAGATTAAAGGATTCATTCTTAATAGAAATAATCCAATAGGAATAATCTGTGCCAATCCGTGTAATCTGTGGTGAACTTTGAGCCACTGTCTTATTTTTTTAGTCTTACTTCATAAACATCACTTCTGCGATCTTTCAGATTACGTACGCTACCATAAGTATGCAGTTCATTCAATAAATCCAGATCCACATCCGAAACAAGAATCATCTCGGTATTAGGAGTCGCTTCCGCTCTCTTTCCGTCAGTCGGGAAAGCAAAGTCGCAGGGAGTGAAGACACCGGACTGGGCATATTGAATATCCATATTATGTACACGAGGAAGATTCCCCACACTTCCCGCAATAACTACAAAACATTCATTTTCAATAGCGCGTGCCTGCGCACATACCCGGACACGGGAATAAGCATTCTGCGTATCGGTCAGGAAAGGCACAAATAATATCTGCATCCCTTGATCCGCCATCAAACGGGATAGCTCGGGAAACTCTACATCATAACAAATTAAAACTCCGATTTTAGCGCAATCGGTATCAAATGTCTGCAACAACTTACCGCCACTCAACCCCCAACTCTTGATTTCATCCGGAGTGACATGCATTTTTTCATACATTTCGTATGTACCGTCCCGACGACAAAGGAATCCTACATTGTATAAAAGTCCGTCTTCTTTGACATACGGCATACTTCCGGTAATAATATTGATATTATAACTGATTGCCAGATTGATAAATCTGTCGCGAATTTCCTCTGTGTACTTCGCAAGCCCACGAATGGCCTGAGATTCTCCTTTATCATTATACTTCGACATCAAAGGAGCATTGAAATACTCCGGGAAAAGGACAAAATCACTTTTATAATCCGATACTGCGTCCACGAAAAACTCTACTTGCTCAAACAAATCATCCAATGTCTTATAACTACGCATCTGCCACTGCACCAAGCCTACACGGACTGTTGTTTTCGGATTAATATATTCCTGCGTAGGTGGCTGATAATAAATATTATCCCATTGCAACAAACAAGCATAATGTTTCGATTCTTCGTCATTAGGAAGATAATTGGTCATAACTTTACGGACATGAAAATCATTTGACAACTGAAAAGTTAGAACCGGATCATAGATTTCGCGCTGACGCACACGTTCGATGTATTCTTTCGGACGCATCTTATCAGCATATTTATGATAATTGGGGATACGTCCACCAAACATAATAGCTTTCAGATTCAATGTTTCGCAAAGTTCCTTACGGTATTCATACATACGACGTGCCAGACGCAAACCACGATAACCCGGATGAATAAACACTTCAATGCCGTAGAGGATATTTCCTTTAGGATTATGCGTGTTGAATGTTTCCTTGCCTGTCACTTGCGCATACGTATGGTCATTCTTCACTTTATCATAATCGACAATAATAGACAGGGCACAACCCACAATTTTATCATCGACAACCGTAACAATCTGTCCTTCCGGGAAAATATTGATTAACTTCTGAATTTGGGCGTGAGTCCAAAATACATCGCTACCATCTGAATAAACGCGGGTAAACGATTGAGATAACTGTGCGTAATCTTCTATCTGAAGATTGCGTATCTGCACTTTATTAATTTTTATCGGATGTTGTTCCATAACAATACGTGTTTTTATAAAAGATAGTGCAAAGGTATAGCTATTTATAGAAAAGATACTGTTCAAAGCTAGAAAAAAGAAAAAGCACCGCTTTAAGAGAGGGAAAGCACCGCTTTAACTAAGCTAAAGCAGTGCTTTAGCTATGGAAAATGAATGCTTTTATTTAAGTCTACATAACACATTGCAGATCTGTTTATTGCATATACAAACAATTATGACACCATACCATTGATTGGTACGATGTCATAATCTCAATAGAGTCATGTCAAGAGAGCAAAGTCATAATGACACGATGAAATTACACTAACCTATTTATTTTTCTTCCAAAGTTTGCTCATATCTTCCAGTGTCTTCCCTTTTGTTTCGGGTACCCAACGCCAAACGAAGATAGCAGCAGCCACACAAATAATGCCGTATAAACTATATGCAAACATTGGGCTGAAATCGTACAATGCCGGGAAAGTAGAAGATACAATATAGTTAAATATCCATTGGAAAGCCACAGCGATTGCCACCGCTTTACCTCGGATGGTGTTCGGGAAGATCTCCGCGATCAATACCCAGCAAATCGGTCCCCAGGACATCATGAAGAATGCTGCATACACAATCACTGAAAGCACCGGAAGGATCCCCTTTATTGCCATACTGTCACACATCGCCACTGCAAATGCACCAACAGCCATACCGATAGAACCGATTATCAACAATGGTTTACGTCCGAAGCGGTCTACAGTGAAGATAGCAACCAGTGTAAAGACAATGTTTACAATACCCATAATAACCGTTTGCATCATACCGCCGCCTTCCGCACCTGCATTTTCAAAAATACGAGGAGCATAATATAGCACGGCATTAATACCGATAGCTTGCTGGAATACAGATAGCAGAATACCGATCACAATTACCGCCACTCCATAAGTAAATATCTTCTCTGTCTTTTCGTGAGCGGTAGCTTTAATATCATTAAGGATTTCCTGTGCTTTTGTCTTACCATTGATCTTTTCCAGAATTGAGTAGGCCTTTCCATCCTGCTGTATCAAAACAAGATAGCGAGGTGTTTTCGGAACAAAGAACAATAACAGTCCAAAGAAAGCGGCAGGGAAAGCCTCCGAACCGAACATGTAACGCCATCCTTCATACACAGTCCACATATCAGATTCAGAACTGACAGACAGCACACCGGCTGCATCTTTCAAAATAACAGGATTCTGATGGTCACCCATAATCAGGTAATTCACAAAGTACACTACCAGCATACCGAAGATGATGGCAAACTGGTTACACGATACAAGCGTTCCACGAATATTGGAAGGGGCTATTTCAGCAATATACATCGGGCAGACTGCAGAAGCCAGTCCTACTCCGATACCACCTAAAACACGATACAAATTAAAAGCAATCAGCAAATCCATGTTCGGCTTTCCATATTCGAAGAATAAGAATTCCGGATAATAGGAACCTAATGCTGAAAGGAAAAAGAGTATGGCAGCAAGCCTTAAGGAGTTACGACGTCCCAAACGGGAAGCAAATATACCGGAAATCGCGCCCCCAAGTACACAGCCAATTAATGCACTGGAAGAAGTGATTCCATGCATTACTTTATTGTATTGAAAATCAGAGGCTGAAAGAAAAAAAGCTTCCAAGCCTTTCTCTGCACCGGAAATAACTGCCGTGTCATAGCCGAAAAGCAGTCCGCCCAAGATAGCGACAGAGGTTATCGAATACAGGTAGAGTTTACTACCCTCGTTCGTTGTATTAATCATGGTGATAAGTAGTGTTGTAGTAGTTAGATATATCACCACAGATTACGCAGATGAACACAGATAAATTCAAAAGAGAGAAGAAAAGAATCTGTGAAATACACGTAATCTGTGGTGGGTTAATTAGCAATACATATTCAAGATTGCTTCATAAAGTTCTTGTTTGCCACTAGTCTGTTTCGGTTCGCCATTTGCTTTAGCATAAGCAACCACGTCTTCCAACGTTAATTTGCCATCTTCAAATTCCTTACCTTTACCAGCATCGAATGAAGCGTAACGGTCAGCCAACATTTTCTTATACGGAGATTCGTTCAACAGAGCTGCTGCGCTTTCCAATGCACGAGCCATAGCATCCATACCTGCGATGTGAGCAATGAAGATATCTTCCAGGTCAGTAGAGTTACGACGAGTTTTAGCGTCGAAGTTTGTTCCACCGTTACCCAAGCCACCATTACGGATAATTTGCATCATGGCCTGTGTCAGTTCGTAGTTGTCAATCGGGAATTGGTCTGTATCCCAACCATTCTGATAATCACCACGATTAGCGTCGATAGAACCCAACATACCGTTGTCTACTGCCACTGCCAATTCGTGTTCAAAAGTATGACCGGCCAAAGTTGCATGGTTTACTTCAATATTCACTTTGAAATCTTTGTCGAGACCATGAGCTTTCAAGAAGCCGATTACAGTTTCCGTATCTACATCATATTGGTGTTTAGTGGGCTCCATCGGTTTCGGTTCGATCAGGAAAGTACCTTTGAAACCACGGGCACGAGCATAGTCACGAGCGATAGTCAACATCTGTGCCAAGTGTTCTTTTTCACGTTTCTGATCTGTGTTCAGAAGAGACATATAGCCTTCACGACCACCCCAGAATACATAGTTCTGACCACCCAATTCGATAGTTGCGTCGATTGCATTCTTGATCTGAACAGCAGCACGAGCTACTACGTCAAAATCAGGATTAGTAGCAGCACCGTTCATATAACGTGCATGACCAAATACATTGGCAGTACCCCACAACAGTTTGATGCCTGTTTCAGTTTGTTTTTGTTTTGCATAAGCTACAATTTCTTTCAGATTGGCCTCATATTCTTCAATGCTTGCACCTTCAGAAACCAAATCCACATCGTGGAAACAGTAGTATTCGATACCGATTTTCTGCATGAATTCGAAACCTGCATCCATTTTATTTTTTGCAGCTTGAACAGCGTCTGCGTTACCGTTCCAAGGGAATTGTTTTGTTCCGCCACCGAACTGGTCACCGCCTTCAGCACACAATGTATGCCACCATGCCATAGAGAATTTCAACCAGTCTTTCATCTTCTTTCCATTGATTACTTTCTCTGCATCATAATAGTGGAATGCCATCGGATTTTTGCTATCCTTGCCTTCAAACTTAATCTTTTCAATTCCAGGGAAAAACTCTTTTGTTGCCATAATTAATAATGTTTTTAGTGTGAGAATGCACCAATATGAACAGCACATTACTCACGATGTTATACTTAGATTATTTACTCATTGATTTTTCTAAACGATACTTCCATTTAGCATACGCGTCCGCATATTCCTGGCGTTTAGCCATATTAGGCTCAATCACATCCAATTTGTCAAGCGTAGCAAATGCCTCATTATTATCTTTATAGATACCTGCACCAATACCTGCACCTTTCGCAGCACCTACCGAACCATCCGTATCGTAAAGCTCAATGGTGGCTCCGGTCACTCCAGCCAACGTATCACGGAAGATAGAACTCAAGAACATATTGGCGTGTCCGGCATGAATCATCTTCACAGGAATCCCCATCTGCTCCATTATATCAATGCCATACTTGAAGGAGAACACAATCCCCTCTTGAGCTGCACGAATAATGTGATGTTTGCCATGTGCGTTGAAATCCAGTCCGCGAATACTACATCCGATTTCTTTATTGTTCAGCATACGCTCGGCGCCGTTGCCAAAAGGCAGAATACTGATTCCCGCGCTGCCGATAGGAGCTTTAGAAGCCAACACATTCATTTCATTATAAGATATTCCTTCGGGAGCTATATTTCGTTTTACCCATGAATTAAGAATACCTGTTCCGTTGATGCATAGCAATACTCCCAAACGTGTTTGGTCTATTGCATGATTGACATGAGCAAAGGTATTGACGCGCGATTGCGGATCATAATTTACTTCACCGTTCACTCCGTAAACCACTCCCGACGTTCCCGCCGTAGAAGCTATCTCTCCCGGATTGAATACATTTAAAGAAAGAGCGTTATTAGGTTGGTCACCGGCGCGGTAAGTAATCGGTGTTCCTTCTTTCAAACCCAACTCCTTAGCTGCTATCACATTGACACGTCCCTGCTCTGCAAAGGTCAGTTTAATATCTGCAATCAAAGAAGAGTCGAATCCGTAATAATCCATTAGGAAGTCAGCCACCCGGTTGTTCTTGAAATCCCACAACATACCTTCCGAAAGTCCGGAAACGGTTGTGCAAATCTCTCCACTCAACTTCATGGCAATATAATCACCCGGCAGCATTATCTTGTAAATCTGCTCATAGATGGCAGGCTCGTTTTCTTTAATCCATGCCAACTTGGAAGCTGTAAAGTTTCCCGGCGAGTTCAACAAATGAGAAAGACATCTCTCCTCTCCGATCGTTTCAAACGCTTTCTGTCCGTATGGCACAGCACGGGAATCACACCAAATAATAGCGGGACGCAACACATGCTGATCCTTATCAACGCATACCAATCCATGCATCTGATACGAGATGCCGATAGCTTTAATTTCAGCAGCACTCACTCCGGATTCGGTCATAATAGCTTGTGTAGCCAACTTTAAATTTCCCCACCAACTCTCCGGGTCTTGTTCCGCCCATCCGGGATTTACTGCGATAATGTCCGCCTCTGTTTTCGGAAAGAATGCCGATGATACACATTTGCCTGTTTCAGCATTTACCAAACTCGCTTTTACGGACGAGCTACCTATGTCATAACCTAATAGAAACATAATTTTATTTACGATTAAACGATTTACTATTTACGATTTAACGCTCAATGCCCGACAATTAATACTATAACATTCAACG
This sequence comes from uncultured Bacteroides sp., assembly GCA_900556625.1. Classification (GTDB taxonomy): domain Bacteria; phylum Bacteroidota; class Bacteroidia; order Bacteroidales; family Bacteroidaceae; genus Bacteroides. The sequence goes on from USPQ01000060.1 coordinate 11,144, forward strand.
CCTAATACTTAATATTATACCTAATACTTGAATAAAATCTTACCGTCTTACTTTATTATATATCTTCTTGTCAAATTTATAATAACGTGCAGCCCGGTGAGCCACGCCTTGTTGCTTTTCTTCCAAAGGAACTACATATTCCATCATGGCTATTTTTTTATGGAAGTTACGTACATCCACAGTTTTGTCATATACCAACTCAAAAAGAATTCTCAATTGTGCAGCTGTAAATTTACGCGGAAGCAGTTCGAACAACATGGAAGGATTAAATTCTACGAACTGACGAATATAAGTCATTGCTTCCTTAATAATCAGATTATGATCAAAAGCTAATGTTTTCACATCTTTCAAAGCAATCCAACAAGCCTGGTGATCATCCAGGTTCTTGTCCAATGTACGGTCTATCTTGACCATAGACAGATAAGCTATAGTCACAATACGCTCTACCCTCGATTGCATAGCCCGTTCCAACCAGCGCACATCTTTGGGGTTACTGGTTCTGTTTTTAGAGCCGAATGCCTTAAACTGCATCAGATTTACATTTTTAAGTCCTGTCAATTCGTACAAGACACGTTGTGCAGCTTCGTCCAGATCTTCATCCATATATATAAGACTTCCGGGAAGTTTCATATCGTGATATACTTCACCATTATCTTCACCCGCACGTTTCACAAGCAACACTTTCAGTTGTTCTCCGTCAAAACCAATCACAACACAATCCACTGATATATGATTGTTGGCCAAAGGGGTATTTTTCTGTATATTATGCATATATATTTCTTTAAGACGATGCAAATATAGAAGAGAAATGCAGTCCCAACAAAAATAATAGATATGCTATAAAACATTGTTTTTCATATATATACATATCATATACCATACAATATGTACAGTTGGCGTTATCTTACAATTTACAATATGTATTTTAGCTATTCGTAGGAGGAGTAATTGTATAAAGTACGAAAACTATATTCGCACTTTATTATCAGCACTTTTCGCATTTGTACCGATAGATTAAAATACCGGTACTTATTGTATTTTAAACGATATGTCCTTTTGTACCTTATCGTTTTTTATCCTATCTTTGCAACCTAAATATCAAAAAAACTAAAATGAAACATCATCCTGTCATTTTATCCATTGCCGGTTCCGATTGTTCGGGAGGTGCAGGTATTCAAGCGGATATAAAAGCAATCTCAGCATTAGGAGGATATGCGGCTTCGGCCATTACCGCAATTACCGTACAGAATACATTAGGAGTGCACACTGTACAGGCTATGTCCCCCGAAATCGTTCGCGGACAAATAGAAGCTGTTATGGAGGATCTCCAACCTGTTGCGCTAAAAATAGGTATGATAAATGACATTCAGATCGTCCGTGTCATTTCTGACTGTATCCGAAAATATACTCCGCAATATATCGTTTACGATCCTGTGATGGTATCCACCAGTCGACAAAAACTAATGACGGACGAGGCCATAGAAGAAATAAAGAAAGAACTGTTACCGCTCGTCACTTTAGCTACTCCAAATCTTGACGAAACAGCCGTACTTATCGGTAACCCCATCCATAACATTCAGGAAATGCAGGAAGCCGCCAAACTACTGACGGAACATTATCATATCAGTATATTAGTAAAAGGCGGACATCTGGAAGGTGATCTAATGTCCGACTTCCTATATACCTCCGAATCTGCTTCCTATATATATAAGGAGAAAAAAATAGAAAGTAATAATCTGCACGGAACAGGGTGTACCCTCTCTTCCGCAATTGCCACTTATCTGGCAAAAGGATATCCCTTACACGAATCTATCCGCCACGCCAAAGCCTATATTACCCAAGCCATTCTTGCCGGAAAAGAGTTACACATCGGTCATGGCAACGGTCCGTTATGGCATTTTCCGGACTCCGTTGCACAAATGTGTACAATTTGTGCGGTTGTATCATAAAATTCCGTAACTTTGCACCCGCAATTAAAAACCAATTAAATAATAAAAATATGAAAGCATTTGTATTTCCCGGTCAAGGCGCTCAATTCGTAGGAATGGGTAAGGACCTGTATGAAAACTCAGCTTTAGCAAAAGAATTGTTTGAAAAAGCAAATGATATCCTCGGATATCGCATTACAGATATCATGTTCAACGGCACAGACGAAGACCTCCGCCAGACAAAAGTTACTCAACCTGCCGTATTCCTCCACTCTGTCATATCCGCTCTTTGCATGGGCGATGACTTCAAACCGGAAATGACAGCTGGTCACTCACTTGGTGAATTCTCAGCTTTGGTAGCTGCCGGTGCTCTGACTTTTGAAGATGGACTTAAATTGGTTTATGCACGTGCAATGGCTATGCAAAAAGCCTGTGAGGCTACTCCGTCCACTATGGCCGCTATCATCGCACTGTCGGATGAAAAAGTAGAAGAAATCTGCGCATCTGTAAATGCAGAAGGCGAAGTTTGTGTACCTGCCAACTATAATTGTCCGGGACAAATCGTTATCTCCGGGTCTATTCCGGGCATCGAAAAGGCTTGTGAACTGATGAAAACTGCCGGAGCCAAACGCGCTCTTCCATTGAAAGTAGGTGGTGCTTTTCATTCTCCGTTAATGGATCCTGCTAAAATAGAATTGGAAGCTGCCATTAAAGCTACGGAAGTTCACACTCCTAAATGTCCGGTATACCAAAATGTAGATGCACTTCCCCACACTGATCCTGCAGAAATCAAAAAGAATCTGGTTGCACAGCTGACTGCTTCTGTACGCTGGACTCAATCAGTTAAAAATATGATAGCTGACGGTGCTACGGATTTCACTGAATGTGGACCGGGTGCAGTACTTCAAGGATTGATTAAGAAAATCGATAGTTCAGTGAGTGCTCACGGTATCGCATAAACAGAAACAACATAATAAGAAAGGCGTGTCGGTTATCACCAACACGCCTTTCTTTATTTTTCGGCTGTATATCCAGTCTTAGTTTCTTGGTAAAGCTTCTTTCACTACCATTGAACGACCTACATATTCTGCACCGTTCAATTGCTTGATAGCGTTGTTAGCTTCTGTATCATCCGGCATTTCGATAAACGCAAAGCCTTTTGATCTTCTAGTTTCACGGTCTGTGATTAACTTTACTGAAGCAACTGTTCCATACTCTTCCATTACATTTCTCAGGTCTGATTCCTTAACATTATAGCTAAGATTTCCAATGTACAAATTCATAAAAATACAAATATAAAAAATTAATAATTCAATAAGAAAGTTTTGGGAAGAGCTAAATTAGAGATGGATATGCTCAAATAAATGAGAAGATTCATGTAAAATAATCAAATCGCAATAAACCTCTTTATTGTTGTTGATGCAAAGAAAAGCATTATTTAGGGATATCGCACTATGTTAGCCCCTTTTTCTTCTCATAAAACATCTTTTTTATGAAAATAGGCCAATACTTAACGTTCAATATCCCTAAAAAAAGCCTTATACCTTTATAATCTCACTATCCGCAATGAAAATACTTATGTACCAAATCTAACATTTCCTGTGGTTTTCCTTCCAAATCCGCACGTAATGTCTTGTCGCCATAACTGCGAAGCTTACGGATGATACCATCAATCATTGCCGGACTGAATACATTATATTGTTCAAAAATGGCTCTTTGTTGTTGCAGGCAATCGGCAGAAGCCTCACAGCTATCCGGCAGTTGCGCTAATGATTTCAGCTTATCTTCATTCTCTTTCTGATGGATATTCACATTTACATACGTTTTTTGGGCAATCTCCAATGCGTTTCCGATTTCAAACCCATGACGGCAGGCAACGGCCAAGCCTGCCAACAGTTGATATAGATCCGCCGATCCGTCCGGAGAACGCATTTCTACCGTCTGCTTCTGGCTAGTGTCGAAATGACTTTCAGCTTCTAACGGGTTTGCCAATGTACACATATCTGTTTTTGCAGCCCACCCTAGAGGTACACGCACTAATACAGAACGGTTGCGATCTCCCCAACAAACATTGGTAGGTGCTTCCTGATGAGGAACAAGACGGAAATACGAAGTTGGATTGGTGTTTCCGAAAGCAGTGATTGAAGGAGCAAGCACCATCATTCCTGCAATTGCCTTGCGTGCCGTTTCCGACAAAACGCCATCTACCAGCATTTGGTTCTTTCCGTCCTTCATTATACGCATATGGATATGTAACCCCGAACCGGCTTTTCCTGCCGTAATTTTAGGAGCGAATGTTACATTATATCCATACTTATATCCTAAATTGCGGATCACCCATTTAGCTATCATCAATTGGTCTGCCGCCTGTGATACGGGAACAGGCAAGAATTCTATTTCATTTTGTTCATAAATATAGCCATCCAAAGTAAAGTTACCCACTTCGGAATGTCCGTACTTTATTTGCCCGCCTGTCTGTGCGATATAAGACATACATTGGGTACGGAACTCATTAAATTTCGCATAAGGGCCTGATTCATGATAACCGCGCTGATCGGTCGCTTGAAACATACCCGTATCCGGTGCTATTACATAATATTCAAGTTCGCCCATAGCTTGAAATTCCATTCCGGTGACTTCCGTAAAGGTCTTACTTGCTTTGTACAGGGTATGTTCCGGCGCACTTTCAAGCGGTTCTCCATCTTTATTAAAGAAAGAACAAAGCATGGACAAAGTCGGTATTTCTGCAAACGGATCAACAAATGCTGTGCAAAAACGAGGAATCACGTAAAGGTCACTACTGCCCGCCTCTATAAAAGAGAAAAGACTGGAACCGTCTACCCGTTCTCCACAAGTGAGAATAGCTTCCAGAT
>USPQ01000061.1 GCA_900556625.1 uncultured Bacteroides sp.
CAACGGATAGAATAGAAGTTTCCTAAACTTTAGATAGGGGTTCGATTCCCCTCGAGGCTACTACAAAGAGGAATCTATAGGAAGTTGTGTTGTAGGCTTTCATGCTGTATCAAGTTTTAAGTTTTACAATAGCTTCTTTCAAGATTAACGTCTTATAGCTTATATTTGTTTTAATAATCAATAGAAAAAGCCTCTTCCGAACATCCGGAAGAGGCTTTTTCTATTTCTGGACTTTATTATTCTTCCGTAGCTGCCGGTACTACAACTTTTTTGTTCTTCATCATGTTGTATGCAATCGGAGATGCAATGAACAGTGAAGACAATGTACCGATAACAACACCGAGAATCATTGCGAATGCGAAACTGCGGATTGAATCACCACCGAGGATGAAGATACACAGTAACACGATCAATGTACTCAATGATGTATTGATAGTACGTGCAAGTGTAGTGTTCAAAGAGTCGTTGAACAACTGACGTTTGTCACGTTTCGGATACAGGCCGAAGAACTCGCGTACACGGTCGAAGATTACCACTTTATCATTAATAGAGTAACCGATAGCCGTCAGGATAGCACCGATAAATGTCTGGTCAATTTCCAGAGAGAACGGCAGGATGCCCCAGAACAGTGAGTAAGCACCGATAATCATAATGGTGTCACAACTCAAGGCCACAATAGAGCCGATACTGTAAGCAATGTTACGGAAACGGAGTAAGATGTACAGGCCGATAGCAAGCAATGCCAATACAACAGAGTAGATAGCACCTGTCTTAATATCGTCTGCGATACTCGGACCTACTTTCTGTGAACTTACGATACTACCACCGGTATGATTGTCACGATCGATGAAAGTTTCCAAAGAAATGTTTTGAGTCAGTACCGGTTTCAGAGTTTCATACAAGTATGATTCAATTTCTGAGTCCACGTTGTTACCTGCATCTTCGATGCGGTAGTTTGTGCTGATACGTACTGTTTTCTTATCTGTACCGATAGCGATAACACTTACGTTAGCATCACCGAACTTGCTGGCAATTAGCTCGCGTACTTGTTCCGGTTCAACCGGGTTTTCGAACTGTACCTTGAAGTTACGTCCACCGGTGAAGTCGATACTCTGACTCAAGCCACGGATTGCAAATGAGCTGATACAAACGATAATTACTGCACTGACGATAATAAGGGACTTCTTGTTCGTACCCATAAAATCGAAACGTGTATTGGTCATCAGGTTCTTTGAAATCTTAGTTGTAAATGTCAGCCCCAGCCACTTATCTTTACTCATGAAGTGTTCGTAAACCAGACGAGTCATGAACACAGCTGTAAAGAAGGATACAAGGATACCGATAATCAATGTCGTAGCAAAACCACGGATCGGACCGGTACCGAAGTTGAATAGGATGATACCTGTAATGATAGATGTCAAGTTAGAGTCAAAGATAGCCGAGAATGCGTTGGAATAACCGTCAGCAAGTGCTTTCTTCACTCCCTTACCTGCGCGAAGTTCTTCTTTTGTACGTTCATAGATAAGTACGTTCGCATCCACTGCCATACCCAGTGACAACACCATACCGGCAATACCGGACATTGTCAGCGCAGCCTGGAAGGACGAAAGGATTCCCAGTGTAAAGAAGAAGTTGAGGATCAATGCCCCATTGGCAACCATACCCGGGATGATGCCATACATAGAGCACATATAAATCATCAACAGAATCAAAGCAACAACAAATGAGAAGATACCCGCATTGATAGATTCCTGACCCAGTGACGGACCTACGATATCTTCTTGTACGATGTGAGCCGGAGCCGGCATCTTACCTGATTTCAATACGTTAGCTAAGTCCTTTGCCTGCTCCGGAGTGAAATGACCTGTAATCTGTGAACGTCCGCCTGTGATCTCAGTGTTTACGTTCGGTGCAGAATATACATAGTTATCAAGAACGATAGCGATAGCACGACCGATATTCTGTTTGGTCAGTTGAGCCCAACGGCGTGCACCGTCAGAATTCATAGACATGCTGACAGCCGGTTTGCTGTACTGGTCGAATTCGTCTTTGGCATCTGTTACTACGTCACCTTCCAACGGAGCTTTGCCGTTGCGTTCGGTAGATTTGATTGCATACAATTCGAAAGTCTGACCTTTTTTGTCAAATTCGGAAGGAGAAACACCCCATTTCAGACGGAGGTCTTTTGGAAGTTCTGCTTTGATTTCCGGCATAGCCAGATATTTGTTAATGTCTGCAGTGTCCTTGTAGTTTGCATATCCGATAACCGGACCCTGCCCACTAGAGTTTAATTGCAGTATAGACAGCAAAGGATACTGTTTCTTGATCTCTTCCATGTTCGCAGCAGTTGCATCATCTTGTTTGGCGTCTCCTTTCAGAGCGGCAGCAAGGCTGTCGGCAGCACTTACGGCTTTCTTAGTCGGAGTTGCTTCGGTAAGAACAGCAGCTTTTGTAGTGTCTGTTGTAACAGAATCAGTAGTTGTTTCCTGAGTTAACACTGCACGCAATTTAGCGTCTGCTGACTGCATAGCCGGAAGAATTTCTTTGGCGGTATATGTTTCCCAGAATTCCAGGTTAGCCGAACCTTGAAGAAGTTTTCTCACACGTTCCGGTTCTTTGATACCCGGCAATTCTACCATGATACGTCCCATTTTGTCTTCCAGGCTCTGGATGTTCGGTTGAACCACACCAAAGCGGTCGATACGGGTACGAAGTACGTTGAATGAGTTCTCAACAGCCGCTTTTACTTCTTCTCTCAATACTTTTTCAACTTCCGCATCCGTTGATTTCTGGCTAACCTTGTCTTTCAACTGTTGTGTAGCGAATAGTTCGGAAAGTTTCGCGTCCGGAGCAATTCTGTGGTATTCTTTGACAAACAGGGTGATTACATCATCCTGACTGTTGATAGCCTGTTTTGCTGCTGTTGCCAATGCGTTATTGAAAGCTTCGTCCGGCTTGTTGTCAGCCAGTGCTTTAATAACATCAGGTACAGAAACTTCAAGGATAACATTCATACCACCTTTCAGGTCCAAACCTAAACTAATCTCCATTTCACGACATTGTTTCAGCGTCCAGTTACCCAGCCAGACCTTCTCATTGGAGAGAGAGTCAAGGTAGTCTTGTTCTACTTTCATGTCGCCGTTCGCAATTTCTTTCGCCTTGTTGTTATAATGGCGTGTTACGAAGGAGAAGGAGAGGTAGAACACGCATACCAGCGTGAGTAATACCGCAAAAACCTTTACAAATCCTTTGTTTTGCATTTTACTTTTAATTTATGATGATTACTTTTTTAATTTAATTTTCAGTTAAATTCTGTCGTACACAAGTCCTTTTTGCCGCATACAAGGCTGCAAATATAGTTTTTTTTTCACATTCATGTGTAATAAGCCCTCAAATATTTGATGTTTAAGGGCTTTTTTACCGATTTATTTCATTCCTCTGTTTTTCAGCAGTGGCTCCATGCTCGGTTCTGTGCCACGGAAATTTTTGTAGAGAGTCATCGGGTCTTCGCTGTCACCCTTCTCCAACACGTTCCGACGGAACAATTCGGCGGTGTTTTTGTCGAAGATTCCATGCTCTTTGAAAGCTTCAAAGGCGTCGTTATCCAGTACGTTAGCCCACAGGTAACTGTAATAGCCGGCTGCATATCCGCCGATGATGTGATTGAAGTAAGTCACACGGTAACGTGGGGCAATTTCAGAGATAAGATTGAGCTTGTCCATAGCTTCTTTTTCGTACGAAACAACATCTAAATTCTTTACATCTTTCAGCATGTGCAGGTTCATGTCAAGGATAGCGGCAGCCAGCAGTTCGGTAGTCATGAATCCTTGGTTGAATGTTTTCTGCTGAAGTATTTTTTCGATGATTTCATCGGGGATTACTTTACCGGTAGCATAATGTTTGGCATACATTTTCAACACTTCCGGTTCGGTTGCCCAATGTTCGTTGATTTGAGAGGGAAGTTCTACAAAATCACGTACAACATTGGTGCCGGAAGTTCCTTTGTATCTGCATTGGGTGAGCAAGCCGTGCAGTGCATGTCCGAACTCGTGAAACAGTGTTTCCACTTCATCCATTGTGAGTAGAGAAGGGGTGTCACCTATCGGTTTGGTAAAGCTGCAAACATTGCATACTAGCGGACGGATTGGCCCACTTTGTTCGCGGTAGTTGCTCATCCATGCTCCGCCGCTTTTTCCGGGACGTGGGAAGTAGTCTACATAGAAGATACCGAGTTGGGAACCATCGACGTCTTTTACTTCAAACACTTCTACATCAGGGTGATAAGTAGGGATATCTTCCAGCTTGCTTAGGGTGATACCATATAGTTTATTAGCTACGGCAAAAGCACCTTCGCGGACATTTTCCAATTTGAAGTAAGGTTTCGTGTCTTCTTCGGACAGGTTGTATTTCTCTTTTCTGAGTTTTTCGGTGTAGTACCACCAGTCCCATGCTTCCAGTTTTTCACCTTTGCCTTCCTTGTCCATAAGTTGCTGAAGTTCTGCGGCCTCCGATTTCGCTTTTGGCAGGGCGTAGCTCCATAGATTATTCAGGAGGTCCATTACGTTATTAGCATTTTTAGCCATGGTTTCGTCTAACACGAAGTTGGCATAGCAATCGAAGCCCAATAAGTTCGCCTTTTCCAGACGGAGGGAAATGATTTTGCTGATTACTTCTTTATTGTCGTTCTTATCGTTATTATTTCCACGGTTGATATATGCTTTATACATCTTCTCACGGAGTGGGCGGTTTTCTGAATACTGCAGGAAGGGCAGGCGGCTGGCGTTATGTAGAGTAAACAACCATTTTCCCGGTTGTCCGGCAGCTTTAGCCTCTTCGGCGGCACTTTGGCAGAACCATTCCGGCAGGCCGGCAAGGTCTTCCTGCTTGTCAACGAAAAGTTGGAAAGCATTATTCTCGTTCAATACATTGTTGCTGAAGGTGATACCGAGTGTAGAAAGTTCCTTGTTGATTTCACGGAGGCGGGCTTGTTGTTTTGTGTCGAGGTTGGCTCCGGAGCGGACAAAGCTTTTATAGGTCTTGTCTAGCAGTCGTTGTTGTTCTATTGTCAGGTTCAATGAGTCTTTTTGTTGATAGACATCGTTTATCCGTTTGAAAAGTGTCTGGTTCAAGGAAATATTATCTTCGTGTTCCGAAAGAACCGGAGCCAGTTTGATAGACAACTCGGTCAGCGAATCGGTCGTTTCTGCGTCTGTCATATTGAAAAAGATAGCACTGACACGGTCTAAAATGGGAGCACTGTTGTCCAGCGCTACGATTGTATTTTCAAATGTTGGAACTTCCGGGCTCTCGATGATAGCCTCGATGTTCTGATTTTGTTCTTCGATACCTTTCAGGAAGGCGGGTTCGTAATGTTCCAGTTTAATCTTATCAAAAGAAGGAACACCATACTCTGTTTGAAACTCTGTAAAGAAAGGATTACTTTCTGTTTTTGTAGTACAGGAGTACATCATGCAACTTGCAGCTAAAATGGTTAGTGTTTTTTTAATCATCATAAGTGTTTTATATTAGAGTTTACAGTTCTTATCGCTTGCTGATATGGCACCAGATAGGGTAGTGGTCCGAAGCCTTTATAGATCGGTCTACGGTGCAGTTATAAGCTTTCAGGTTAGGGCTTATCAGGATATTGTCGATACGGAAATAGAATTTGTTCTGATTATACGAGATTCCTAATCCTTTGCCGGATTGGGTAAATGCGTCGTCCAATTTTTGAGTCAGGATACGGTGAGTATACGAGATAGAGCCGTCGTTGAAATCACCACACGCTATAATAGTCGGATATTTGCTTTCTGTAATGGCTTTGTTTACGGAGTCTGCCTGCGAAGCGCGGATGGCTGATGCTTCCGCTAATTTTTTGACCAGTTGCCGAAGTCCGGTTTTGACCTTCTTGGCGTTCGGGTCCTTAATCATATCCTCATACATTCCCCGGTCTTCCTTGGTAAGTTTGTTGGACTCCAAATGGTTGTTAATCAGAGTGACTGTGTCATTATTCACTGCCAGCACATATTTGACGGAACCATTGTATGTACTTTCATAATCAATGGGAGATACTGAAAGTATGGGATATTTAGAAAAACAGGCAAGCTGTACGTCGCTTCTGTTTTGTCGGCGAACGGAATAATAGGGATATGCTTTCAATGCTTTTTTGATGTCTGCTTCTGTCAGATATTTTTTATTCTGCGCTGCATTATATTCTTGCAAACAGATAATATCTGCTTTGCTGTTAACCAGGTATGATAAGATTGGATTCTTTCCGTCTTTCTTTTCCAAATTGCTGAAATTCATTACATTATAAGAAAGAATTTTGATACTTCCTTCCGGGATTGTCTTGGTAGTGGAATTGAAAGGAATATAGGTCCTTATCTGCGGAAAGCAAACCAAAAAACCGATTAGCGGTACTAAAGCATACCGGTAATTGATGAATACCCAGAAAATGATAAAAGCGATATTGATTACCAAAAATAGTGGAAATGCAAGCCCCAGTCCGGAGGAAAGCGGATTCAATTTCGGATTAAGATAAGGACTGTAAGCGCTCAATATCAGCGTTCCTACGAAGAAAGCGTTGATAGCTAATATCAGATATGCGACAATTTTGCCAATATGTTCCATCTTATTATCTTTTGCTTGCATCGAACAAGCTTTTCTTTTCCTCCGTCGTCAGACTGTCGTAACCGGATTTTTTCAATTTATCCAGAATGCGGTCTATTTCGTCGGACTGTGCTTTTTTATGGGCGTTGTAATCATAATCTTTTTCACGACTGGTCGTGCCTCCTCCGTAATGTACTTTCATTTTGGGTTTGTGTTTCCATGTCTTTTTCTGGAATAGAGAGATAAAAGCGTCCAGAAGCCAGTTGATCCATGCGGTCAGATCCGCCCCTTTGCTTAGGCTGGCGGCAAACCAAAGTCCGGCAAGAGCGCCGCCCAAGTGAGCGATATGTCCTCCGGCATTGCTTGACGTGATAGATAATACGTCAATTCCTATAACAACGAGTGCCAGATATTTGAGACGGATTGCGCCGAAAAGAAAGAGTTGTACCCGGTAATTGGGCTCACGGTAAGCAGTGGCAGCCACAATCGCCAAGACGGAAGCCGAAGCTCCTACTAGTGTAGAAACTGCTACTTCCTGATTGAACAAAGGAAATACATTGTAAGCAACCATATATAATAAACCTCCGAGGATACCTCCCAATATGTACAAACCTCTTAAATGCTTTGCTGAAAAAAAGTGTAGAAACAAGCTTCCGAACCAATACAACCAGAGCATATTGAATAGGATATGCAGAAGACCGGCGTGCATGAACATATAAGTGATAATCGACCATGGTTGATGAAAGAACCGAATAAAGGAAGCCGGTAAAGCGAATATGCCGAATATATCGGGTATACTGTGCTGAAATAGTTGCAAGAAAACATTGATTAACGTGCCAATGATAAAAATGCTTACGTTAATGTAAATCAGCTGGATAAATATATTCCCTCTTCTGAATGTCTCTTTTAAATCAGTTATAATATGTCCCATTGTTTTTACTTTTTTTTCTCCAATACAAAATCAGAATAAGCCCGAATAGCATTCCACCCAAGTGAGCAAAATGAGCTACATTATCTCCGGCACTGTTGGCTAGTCCTGCCCATAACTCAATCGCAGCATATCCGATAACGAAGAATTTAGCCTTGATAGGGAAAGGCAGCGGGAAGATAAACAGTTGGTTGTTGGGATACAACATTCCGAATGCCAGCAAAATGGCGTAAACGGTTCCTGAAGCACCTACGGTAGTCATCATGTTGAGATACTGGTCCATAGAAATGATGCCGTAACCTATTAAGTTCACTTCCGTGTGTTGGCTCAGTTCCGTTATGTACTGAATATATTGAACCCCTTCCTGAATGAGTCCTGCACCGATACCGCAAAGGATATAGTAAAACAGGAAACGTTTGGGACCCCAGGTTTGTTCGAGAATCGGTCCGAACATGAAAACGGCAAACATATTAAAAAATATATGGCTGAACCCGCCATGCATAAACATGTACGTGATGAGCTGTGCCGGATTGAAATCACTTGCGAGGAAAAAATGTAATCCTAGATAATTAGCTAAATCTATACCGTAACGTTGGGCTACAAGCGTTCCGAAAAATACTAATACATTGATAATTATCAGGTTTTTAGTTACAGTTGGCATCATTTTAAATTCTGAATATTTAGATACTAGATGCAAAAGTACGAATAAATTCTGTTTTAAAGCATGAAAAAGACTTCCTATTAGCTCTTTTTCAATAATTTGCTGCGTTTTTTTTATGTTTTTATTTGATATGTTGTTTTGTTCGGCTATATTTGTAGAATTAATCCATTGTGGGAGAATCTTTTGTGTAACATATATATTAATTAATCATTTTACGTATTATGAATAAGTCTGATCTTATTAATGCAATGGCTGCCGAAGCTCAAATGAGCAAAGCCGATGCAAAAAAGGCACTTGATGCTTTTGTCACTTCAGTTACTAATGCCATGAAAGCCGGTGAGAAAGTATCTCTCGTTGGTTTTGGTACTTTCTCTGTAAGCGAAAGAGCTGAAAGAACTGGTATTAACCCTTCTACAAAGGCAACTATTACTATTCCTGCAAAGAAAGTAGCTAAGTTTAAAGCTGGTGCTGAATTGTCTGCAGCTGTTGAATAAGATATCATAGTTGAAAGAAATTAGAAAGAGGAGACGTATACGTCTCCTTTTTTTGTATCTTTGCGCGCAAGAAACAACTTGATTATGAAGATAGAAGATAAACTTGTAGCGTCCGTCATTAGCGGACTGAAAGCACTCTACAGTCAGGAAGTCCCTGAAAAAATGGTGCAAATTCAAAAGACCAAAAAAGAATTTGAAGGACATCTGACGCTGGTCGTGTTCCCTTTTCTGAAAATGTCAAGAAAAGGACCGGAACAGACGGCGCAGGAAATCGGTGAATATCTGAAGGTGAACGAACCGGCAGTAGCAGCTTTTAATGTGATAAAAGGTTTCCTGAACTTGACTATCGCATCGGCTACGTGGATCGATTTGCTGAATGAAATTCAGGCTGACGAACAATATGGTCTGGTGAAAGCTACCGAAACTTCGCCATTGGTGATGATTGAGTATTCTTCTCCGAATACGAACAAACCTCTTCATTTAGGTCATGTGCGTAATAACCTTTTAGGTAACGCATTGGCTAACATTGTGGCGGCAAATGGTAATAAGGTAGTAAAAACAAATATCGTAAACGATCGTGGTATCCATATCTGTAAATCCATGCTGGCATGGAAGAAATATGGAAACGGTGAAACCCCGGAAACTTCCGGCAAAAAAGGTGACCACCTCGTTGGCGATTATTATGTATCTTTCGATAGGCATTATAAAGCGGAGGTAAAGGAACTTATGTCTGAGTTTGCGGCACAGGGAATGAGTGAGGATGAAGCTAAGGCGAAAGCGGAAGCTGCTTCTCCCTTGATGCAGGAAGCTCGTGAAATGTTGGTGAAGTGGGAAGCCGGTGACCCGGAAATACGCGGATTGTGGGAAATGATGAATAACTGGGTGTATGCCGGATTTGATGAAACTTACCGGAAAATGGGTGTCAGCTTCGACAAGATATATTATGAATCCAACACTTATCTCGAAGGGAAGGAGAAGGTTATGGAAGGGCTGGAAAAAGGTTTCTTTTTCAAAAAAGAGGACGGATCTGTTTGGGCGGATCTGACTGCTGAAGGTTTGGATCATAAGTTGCTTCTTCGTGGCGATGGTACATCTGTTTATATGACGCAAGATATCGGTACAGCTAAACTTCGCTTTGCAGACTATCCTATTGACAAGATGATTTATGTAGTAGGTAATGAGCAAAACTATCATTTTCAGGTGCTTTCTATTCTGCTTGACAAACTCGGTTTTGAGTGGGGCAAGAGCCTGGTTCACTTCTCTTATGGAATGGTAGAGTTGCCGGAGGGCAAGATGAAATCTCGTGAAGGTACGGTGGTGGACGCTGATGACCTAATGGAAGAAATGATTGCCACTGCTAAAGAAACTTCACAGGAACTTGGCAAATTGGATGGTTTGACACAGGAAGAAGCTGATGATATTGCCCGTATCGTCGGTCTGGGTGCATTGAAATATTTCATTTTGAAAGTAGATGCGCGTAAAAATATGACGTTTAATCCGAAAGAGTCTATCGACTTCAATGGTAATACAGGCCCGTTTATTCAATATACTTATGCTCGTATTCAGTCTGTGCTTCGTAAAGCTGCCGAATCGGGTATTGTGGTTCCCGGACAGATTCCTGCTGGTATTGAATTGAGCGAAAAAGAAGAGGGGCTGATTCAAATGGTTGCCGACTTTGCTGCTGTTGTCAAGCAGGCAGGGGAAGATTACAGCCCGTCTATTATTGCGAATTATACTTATGATTTGGTGAAAGAATACAACCAGTTCTACCATGACTTCAGTATTTTGCGCGAAGAGAACGAAGCGGTGAAAGTGTTCCGTATCGCTCTGTCGGCTAATGTGGCCAAAGTCGTGCGTTTGGGTATGAGTTTACTGGGTATTGAGGTACCTTCTAGAATGTAAGACATTCTCTGAACAAAATATCTTTCTACGGGGTTTCTTCATTATGTATATAATGAAAGGAATCCCGTTAGATCATTTTATAAATATGTTGCGTGTCATATGATTCCCCTCTCTCTTTGTTTGATAGAGTGTATACCGATAGGGGATTTAAGGTAGGATAAAGTAAAAAAAAAAGGCAGACAAAGTTCAAGCCTTGCCTGCCCGATTCTGTTTCTTATGCTGATAATTGTTATTTCTTAGGATACTTATACCAGTCTTTAGCTTGTGCACCATTAGATTTAACCCATGTCGCAAACTTCGGATACGATTCGTCTATTCTTATACC
Source organism: uncultured Bacteroides sp. (assembly GCA_900556625.1). Lineage (GTDB taxonomy): Bacteria > Bacteroidota > Bacteroidia > Bacteroidales > Bacteroidaceae > Bacteroides. The sequence goes on from USPQ01000061.1 coordinate 10,917, forward strand.
TTCCTCGGGGATCGGGAATTCACTAACCGGCATATTGAGTGCAAACGGCATCAGATCTATTGAAACATAATATAAATCTTCTTCTGGCCTGGATACGTCTTTTCCTGTTCCTAATAATGAAAGATCGGCTTTATCAGTAGGAGGATATTTTACCAAGTGTACTTCTCTACCTCTGGCTTGGCCAGATCCTACGAAGATAAACGGATTGTAAGGTGGCAATATACTTTTCGAAGTAACATCATTTACTTGGATAGTTACAGTGTATTTCCTGGCTTCTTCTTCTTTATTATCAAATATTGCCATATTATCAAATAGCAAGATTGTAGGATGTGATTGACCAGCCTCTGTTTCTCCGGGCATATATTGGGATTTGGGCGCATACGAAGGGCTTTCAATAGTAACTTTGCTAATATCGCTATTAGTAATGTTATGCAATTGATAACCAAAACCATTCACTAAATAACCTCCACGATGTAATGGAGTGAACTCGTCAACAACCTTATAGATACGATTAGTCAGTATTGATTTATATACTTTACTGGTATATCGTATCATTACGTCATTCATATCGTAATCTCCCTGCTCCGGCCATAAGTCTTCGAATGTCAATATCCCGGAATAAGAAGTATAGTTGTCTTCATCAGTTGGACCTTCCGGATCTGTTGGTAACTCGGGAATTACACCTTCATCAATAGCATCTTTTTCGGCTATGTGAACATAGAAAATTGCATCACAGTAATCGAGGTCTATGTTGTCCTCAAATCCGATAGCAACAATCTGATTAGATTTACTGTCTCGCAACGATATGGTTCTTTGTCTTTGTACGCCATCCTTTCCCGGTTCATTCAAAATTGTGGTGGAGTATCGAGGGCCCATTCCTTTTACGAGATCGCCTTGTGAATCTCCGTTTGAAGGTGTGCTTCTGAATCCCATACCTTGCAGATACCAGCCAATAGTGACGCCCTTAGGAAATTTGTCTTCAAATTTTCCCGTGTCTTCATTCCAGTATTTTAGTTTAACTTCATCACCACAGACTAAAGCTCCTACTCCGGCTGTTTTATAAATAGGAGAAGCATTTGGGAATGCTAATATCCTTTTGATGTTTTCTATGGTCGGTATTTCGCTGGTCGGATAAGTGTAATACCCTACTGTATTATACCATGCGGCACTACTGTTAACAAATACTAGACTAACTTCTGTATCTTTAGTGATAGGGATATCTGATATCATATCACCATTAAAGAACTCAGGATAGTTATCATGAATGTTCCTTCCTCCCGCTTTGTCGAAGATGCTTTTTATATTATAAAGTACATCAGCAGGAGGAATATTCTTTTCTTTTGATAAGTTATTGGGACGTCCGTTGTCATCCCAGTCCATACCAGGCAGCAGTGTCCAGACATCCAAATATTTGTGCTGATTGGCTGTTGCCCCTCTGCTTATCGGGGTTGATGCTTTTTCAAGCAGGGACTTAACATAGTCATTTTGGTTGAAAGAAATACGATGATCGGCGTTAATTGTTAGTTTTACCGGAGATGCTGTACCTAGATAGTCGGATGATAGCCATACTTCTGAGATATCAGCCGGTATACTTATTCCATCTTCACTAAATTTACCATGTTTGTCAGTTGCAGCCCGATAAAAGGGTTCTACTTCTTTTTTCTTCCAACTACCATCTTTGTCATTTACTTCGATCGGATCTTGGTCATAAATCTCAAAAAGAACCGTATATTCTTCCTTAAAGCCATAGTCAATATCTAAGGCTAAACTTTGATTCATGTCGAAATCAAAGAACTGTTCTTTGGGAATCTTCTCGGGTTCTTGAAATAAATCACGTTCATTGTCTACACAACTACATATCAATGGGATACAAAATATGCCCATTAATGTCTTTACAAATATTGTTTGTTTCATATGTTAATGAAATATAAAGATATTAATGGGCAAATATAGAAATAAACCGAAAGCTTTCCAAAAGATATTTACTTCTTTTTTGCAAATTTCTTTTTTGGTGCTGAGGTAACACCTTTCTCGTCCTGTATCCTGATTAATTCCATGCAACTATGCAGGCTTAAATCTTGTGGGACAATATCTTTAGGAATCTTATAGTTATTACCTTTATATGCTATATATGGTCCGTAACGACCATTCAGAATTTCCAATTCTGGTTCTTCTGCGAACTTCTTGATGTGGCGTTCGGCTTCCTTTGTGCGTTTCTCTAGAATCAGTTGTTCCGCCTCTTCTAAAGTAATTTCCATGGGATCCATCGTTTTCGGGAGCGATACATACACCTTATTATGTAGTACATACGGACCGAAACGACCAATACCTACACTGACTGTCTTTCCTTCATATTCGCCTAACGTACGGGGCAGCTTGAACAATTCCAGCACTTCTTCCAATGTGATCGTTTCTATGGACTGACCTTTTTTCATTTGTGCAAAACGTGGCTTTTCTTCATCTTCCGCCGTACCGATTTGCGCCATAGGACCAAAACGTCCGATTTTTACCGAAACAGGTTTACCTGTTTCCGGTTCCTCACCCAAAATACGTTCGCCTACTTTATGTTCAGTCTTTATTGCCAAAGTGTTTTCTACTGACGGGTGGAATTGGTCGTAGAAGGTTTTCAGAATTGAAGTCCATTTCACTTCTCCTTCGGCAATTTCATCGAACTCTTTTTCTACACTAGCTGTAAAGTTATAATCCAGAATATCAGGGAAATATTCGGTGAGGAAATCATTTACTACCGTTCCGGTATCCGTAGGGAATAACTTGGCCTTTTCTGTTCCGGTAATTTCAGTATGATTTTCGTCTTTGACTTGTTGGTCTTTTAATGTCAGCACATTGAACATCCGTTCTTCTCCGTCTTTATTGCCTTTTTCCACATATTCGCGATTCTGAATCGTGGAAATGGTAGGCGCATACGTAGATGGGCGACCGATTCCCAGCTCCTCCAATTTACGTACAAGACTTGCTTCGGTATAGCGCGGTGGGCGTTGGGTAAAACGTTCGGTTGCAACGATAGGACCGTGTTCCAGTTTCTGACCTTTTTTCAGAGGAGGCAACAGATTACTTTCATCCTCTTGTTCATTTTCATCGTCATAAGATTCACGGTATACACGCAAGAATCCATCGAATTTAATAACTTCACCGATAGCTGTAAAGACTTCACTACTACTGCTAATTGATATTGTAACAGTTGTCTTTTCCAGTTCTGCATCTGCCATTTGTGAGGCAATGGTACGTTTCCATATCAAGTCGTACAGTTTTTTTTCCTGCGCTGTCCCTTCGATGGACTGGTTTTCCATATAGGTAGGACGGATTGCTTCATGTGCCTCCTGTGCCCCTTTGGTTTTCGTTTCAAAGTGACGAGGATGCACATAACGTTCACCCATCATTTTGATGATAGCATCCTTACTGCCTATGGTTGCAAATTCTGACAAGTTCACGGAGTCGGTACGCATATAGGTGATAAATCCCGATTCGTACAAACGTTGGGCAATCATCATAGTTTGCGCCACCGTATAGCCTAATTTGCGTGCAGCTTCCTGTTGCAATGTCGAAGTTGTGAACGGAGCAGGAGGTGTTTTCTTTAACGGACGGGTAGTAATATCTTCGATAGCAAAATTAGCTCCTTTACATGCGTTGAGGAATGCTTCAGCTTCTTTCTTCGTTTTGATACGGTGGGCCAGTTCGGCTTTCATCTCCACTAGTTTCCCATCAGTGTCGGGCACAAGGAAAACGGCGGTCACACGGTAAGCTGCTTCCGATTTGAAAGCATGGATTTCGCGTTCGCGCTCAACAATCAGTCGAACGGCAACCGATTGTACACGTCCTGCCGAAAGCGCCGGTTTCACTTTTCTCCAAAGTACAGGAGACAGTTCAAAACCTACGATACGGTCCAGAATACGTCGTGCTTGCTGTGCATTCACGAGGTTAATGTCAATATCACGTGGTTGTTCGATTGCTTTTAAGATAGCACTTTTCGTAATTTCATGAAATACGATTCGTTTTGTGTTTTCCGGTTTTAGTTTTAAGACCTCATACAGATGCCAGGCGATAGCCTCTCCCTCGCGGTCCTCATCGGATGCGAGCCATACGGTTTCTGCCTCTTTCGCTTCTGCTTTCAGTGTGCTAACCAGAGCCTTTTTGTCTGCCGGAATTTCATAATTGGGTTTAAAATTCTTCTCTACGTCGATACTGAACTCTTTTTTCTTCAGATCGCGTATATGTCCGTAACTTGAAAGGACTTTGAAATCTTTCCCAAGAAACTTTTCAATCGTTTTTGCTTTTGCCGGAGACTCGACAATGACAAGGTTTTTCTGCATAATTCTTTCTTTTATAATGGCTTGTACCACAATATTTGGGCACAAAAGTAAAAAAAAAGATTCTCCCTACCTTATAATATAAGGAGAATCTAATGTTTTTTAGTAAAATAACGTCAGCCCGATATAAATCAGTTATAACTATAAATTTTCTTTTTCAGCGTATAGGAGTATTCGTAGAAGGTGGAAGAACATACCAACGGTTATGCTAAATTCATGTTTAAATAGGTTTGAAATTAATTTGTATTTTATATATGGAAGAAAAAGTACTTTACTTATAATTAGAATTTGAAATAAAATATGTTAAATTAATAATCTGCTTCATTTGAAGTAAGGTCAACAATTAATGGATTTGTTGGCTTTTAACAATACTGCAAAGTTAGATGAGGTGTGGAAAACTGATGTGCAATATTTTCCAAATAAGGTGCACGAAATGCTATAAAACGCTTTTTGATAGTACAGGCAGCCACTTTCGAAGTTATAGATAAATATGTTTACATTCACTAGGAAAACCTATCGGATAAAATAAAATGTTGGTTA
>USPQ01000062.1 GCA_900556625.1 uncultured Bacteroides sp.
CAAAAGCAAAAGACAAACCGATGGCTTGTAAAGACGCCAAAGGTCGTTTGCGTGTTGCCGCCGGTGTGGGGGTGACTGTCGATACATTGGATCGTATGCAGGCTTTGGTTGATGCGGGTGCGGATGCCATTGTTATTGATACGGCTCACGGACACTCTGCATTCGTTATTGAGAAACTGAGAGAAGCTAAGAAACGCTTCCCGGGCATTGATATTGTTGTAGGTAATATTGCTACCGGAGAAGCTGCTAAGGCCTTGGTGGAAGCTGGTGCTGATGCTGTGAAAGTAGGTATCGGACCGGGATCTATCTGTACGACCCGTGTGGTTGCCGGTGTGGGGGTTCCCCAGCTGTCGGCTGTATATGATGTAGCAAAAGCGCTGAAAGGTACAGGTATTCCTTTGATTGCCGATGGTGGTTTGCGCTATTCCGGTGATGTCGTGAAAGCATTGGCTGCCGGTGGGTATAGTGTAATGATCGGATCATTGGTTGCCGGAACAGAAGAATCTCCGGGTGATACTATTATTTTCAACGGACGTAAATTCAAATCATATCGTGGCATGGGGTCGTTGGAAGCTATGGAGAATGGTTCAAAAGACCGTTACTTCCAAAGTGGAACAGCTGACGTGAAGAAATTGGTTCCGGAAGGTATTGCTGCCCGTGTTCCTTATAAGGGTACATTGTTCGAAGTTGTTTATCAATTAACAGGTGGTTTGCGTGCAGGTATGGGATATTGTGGTGCTGCCAATATTGAAAAACTTCACGATGCCAAATTTACCCGTATCACAAATGCCGGTGTAATGGAAAGTCATCCGCACGATGTGACGATTACCAGTGAATCGCCTAATTATAGCCGTCCGGAATAACAGCATATATAAACGGTGAACTATTAACGGTGAACGGTGAACAGACTGTGTCGATCTGCAGGGTGTTCGCTGCTCACCGTTCGTTGTTTATGGAGTTAATGTTTGGTTTTTAGAGTTTGGAAAATAAGAATTGATGATGAAAAGAGGTCTGCTTGTAGCTTGGTTTTGGTTTTTCGGTATCTCGGTCTTTGCACAGGAAGACCCGGTGCTGATGCGGGTGAATGGAAAAGATATACTTCGTTCGGAGTTTGAGTATTCGTATCGGCATCGGACTGGTAATGCAGATGCAAAACTCTCTCCGAAGGAATATGCGGAACTTTTCGCTCAATCGAAATTGAAGGTTGAAGCGGCCAAAGTTGCAGGACTTGATACGACTACTGTGTTCCGAAAACTACAGGAAGCGTGGCGAAGTCAGTTGCTCAAATCTTATTTGACGGATAAGCAGGTATTGGATAGTTGTATTCGTGTTCTGTATCAGGATAGAGGTTTGAAAGGATTGGGGAGTCGGGTGCGGATAATGCAAATTTTCAAATATCTGCCTCAGACAATAACTGCCAAGCATTTGGAGGAAGAGAAAAACCGAATAGATTCTATCTGGCAGTCGCTAAGGACTCAGTCAGATTTGGATTTTGCCCGTTTGGTGGAAATGTACTCGGAGGATAAGCGTAGTATGTGGTTGGAACGTTTGCAAACAACGAGCGAATTTGAAAATGTAGCTTTTTCTTTGTCAACAGGAGAAATATCCCATCCTTTCTTTACTCCGGAAGGGCTTCATATTATAAAAGTGATTGACCGGAAAGAAAATCCTTCGTATGGAGAGGTTTATGAGAAGTTGGCAGAACGTTTGATACGTAAGGAGGGGGTGGATAAAGCTACGGAAACCATAGTGGAACGACTAAAAAGAGACTGGCAATATGCTCCCAATCCGAGTGGCATGAACGAGTTGTTGACAATTGGCAGAACGGAGCAGACTTTGTTTACAATCGACGGACAGGTATATTCGGGAGAGATGTTCAAGCAGTTTGCTTCTTCGCATCCGCAGGCGGTGAAGCGGCAACTGAATGGATTTATAGCAAAGTCGTTATTGGACTATGAAGGTAAGAATATAGAGCGGAAACATCCGGAAGTCCGCTATGCTTTGCAGAAAGTTACTGATAAGTATCTCATAGCAGAGGTAACTCGTCAGAAAGTGGATTTGCCTGCCATAAATGACCGGGCAGGACTAGCAACTTATTTTAAATTTCACACTTCGGATTATCGTTGGGATAGTCCGCGATATAAAGGTGCTATTCTTCATTGCGTTGATAAAAAAACGTCGAAGCAGGCTAAAAAACTATTGAAGAAAACCCCGGAAAAAGAATGGGCGGAAGTACTTCGGCAAACTTTTAATACATCCGGAGAAGAAAAGATAAAAGTTGAACAGGGAATTTTTGCCGACGGGGATAATAAATATATAGATAAACTGGTTTTTAAGAAGGGGGATTTTGAACCTCTAATGTCTTATCCTTTTACTGTTGTTGTCGGCAAAAAACAGAAAGGCCCGGATGATTATCGAGAGGTAATAGAACAGGTCCGGAAGGATTATCGAAGCTATCTTAACGCATTCTGGATGCGGGAATTGCAGGATTTCGGTAAGGTTGAAATAAACCAAGAGGTTTTAAAAACCGTTAATAATAACTGATGTAACCGATTATTCACTATCTTCGTACCTTAAATAAGTAGATTTCAGTTGACAATGCGAATATTAGTCCTCTTACTGATTACCCTTCTCGGTTGTGGGGCGTGCAAGGAACAGCGCGACCACAAAGGAAAGACTCCTTTGGTAGAGGTGGACGGTAACTTTTTGTATAAAGAAGATTTGATGTCCGTGCTTCCTGTCGGGTTGTCAAAAGATGATAGTATTCTCTTCACCGAGCATTATATTCGTAGCTGGACGGAAGAAATCTTATTGTATGAAAAAGCGGCAAACAATATTCCGGACAATGTCGATGTGGACAAACTGGTGGAAAATTATCGGAAAGCGTTGATTATGCATACTTATCAGCAAGAATTGATAAACCAGAAGTTGACGAATGATATCTCCGAACAAGAAATTACGGATTATTACGGACAGAACAAGGAACTGTTCAAATTGGAGAATCCGTTGATTAAGGGGTTGTTTATCAAAGTGCCGTTGACGGCTCCCCAACTGAATAATGTGCGCAGGTGGTATAAATCTGATAAACAGGATGCTATTGAAAGTCTTGAAAAATATAGTTTGCAGAATGCGGTGAAATATGAGTACTTTTACGACAAATGGGTATCCGTGACGGATGTGTTGGATATGATTCCGTTGAAAGTGGAAGCTCCGGAAGAATATGTGAATAAACACCGTCAGATAGAATTGAAAGATACGGCATTCTGTTATTTCCTGAATGTGAGTGATTATCGTGGAGCGGGAGAGGAAAAACCGTATGAGTTTGCCCGTCCGGAAGTGAAAGACCTGCTGGTCAATCAAAAGCGGGTAGATTTTATGGAACGAGTGAAGAATGATCTCTATCAGCAGGCAGTAAGCAAGAAGAAGATTATATATAATTATTAAATACAAAGAATGAAGAAGTTTGTGAACTTTAGATTTGTTGTTACCCTTGTCCTGGCAGTTTTTGCTAACGTGGTAACTTATGCCCAGGACAACGTGGTTGATGAAGTAGTTTGGGTAGTAGGTGACGAAGCTATTTTAAAATCAGATGTAGAAGAGGCTCGTATGGACGCCTTGTATAATGGACGCAGATTCGACGGCGATCCATATTGTGTGATTCCCGAAGAAATCGCTGTTCAGAAGTTATTCCTGCATCAGGCAAAGTTGGATAGTATTGAGGTTTCCGAAGCGGAAATCATCCAGCAAGTAGATATGCTGACTAATATGTACATTCAGCAGATCGGTTCAAGAGAGAAAATGGAGGAGTATTTCAATAAGACTTCCGCTCAGATTCGTGAAACACTGCGTGATAATGCACGAGACAGATTGACAGTACAGAAGATGCAGCAGAAATTAGTCGGGGAAATCAAAGTAACTCCGGCAGAAGTACGCCGTTACTTCAAAGACCTTCCGCAGGATAGTATCCCTTACATTCCGACGCAGGTAGAAGTGCAGATTATCACGCTGCAACCTAAAATTCCTGTTGCAGAAATCGAAGATGTGAAGAAAAGGCTGCGCGACTATACGGATCGTGTGACAAAAGGAGAAATCGACTTCTCAACGTTGGCCCGTTTGTATTCCGAGGATAAGGCATCTGCCATAAAAGGCGGCGAATGCGGATTCATGGGACGTGGTATGATGGACCCTTCTTATGCGAATGTGGCATTCAGTTTGCAGGATCCGAAGAAAGTCTCCAAGATTGTTGAGTCTGAATTCGGTTATCATATTATCCAGTTGATTGAGAAGCGTGGCGACCGTGTCAATACCCGTCACATTCTGTTGCGTCCGAAAGTTTCGGAAAAAGAACTGACAGAGGCTTGTGCACGTCTGGATTCTATTGCTGATGATATCCGTGCAAATAAGTTCTCGTTCGATGAAGCAGCTGCCGTTATTTCACATGATAAAGATACTCGTAATAATCATGGTATCATGGTGAATATCAATGAAAATTCAGGAGTGACTACTTCTAAATTCCAAATGCAGGATCTACCTCAAGATGTTGCCAAAGTGGTAGACAAGATGAACGTTGGAGAGATTTCCAAAGCATTTACAATGATTAATGAGAAAGACGGAAAGGAAGTTTGTGCGATTGTGAAACTGAAGGCAAAAATCAACGGTCATAAAGCGACTATTGCAGAGGACTATCAGGACTTGAAAGAAATTGTAATGGATAAACGCCGCGAAGAAATGTTGCACAAGTGGATTCTGGATAAGCAGAAACATACTTATGTACGTATCAACGAAAACTGGCAGAAGTGTGACTTCAAGTATCCGGGTTGGATTAAGAAGGATTGATGTTTAACAGCTTGACTTTATATGCTGAAACAAAATAAAAAAGATAAACAAGACAGGCATAGATGGCTCCTAATAGGCTTTCTATGCCTGTTTGGCGTATGTCTTGTAGCGCAGGTGCGTCCTACAGAGCAAAAAACGAAGGCAACCGGCACATCTACAAAATCGGTTGCAGACACATCCAAAACAACGAAGAAGCAGCCGGAGAATAAGAAAACGAAGGTTTATTTGCTGCATGCTGATGAAGGTCAGGCGGATAAGTTAGCTCGTCCTGATGTGCAAGTGCTGATTGGTAATGTGAAAATGCGTCACGATAGCATGTATATGTATTGTGACAGTGCGTTGATCTTTGAGAAAACCAATTCAGTTGAGGCTTTCAGTAATGTACGTATGGAGCAGGGAGATACGCTGTTCATTTACGGTGATTATCTTTACTATGATGGAATGACTCAGATTGCGCAGCTCCGTGAAAATGTAAAGATGATAAACCGGAACACGACGCTGCTGACGGATAGTTTGAACTACGACCGTCTTTATGACCTCGGATATTATTTCGAGGGGGGGACGTTGATGGACGAGGAAAATGTGTTGACTTCCGATTGGGGTGAATACAGTCCGGCTACCAAACAATCCGTGTTCAACCATGATGTGAAGTTGGTTAATCCGAAGTTTGTGTTGACTTCCGATACATTAAGGTATAACACAGAAAATAAGATTGCCGTAATTCTCGGACCTTCGAATATCGTTAGTGATAATAATCATATCTATTCGGAGCGTGGATTCTATAATACAATGACCGAACAAGCGGAACTGTTAGACCGTTCCATATTGACAAACCAAGGGAAGAAATTGGTGGGTGATAGCTTATTTTATGACCGGTTGGCCGGATATGGTGAAGCATTCGACAATGTGAAAATGACAGATACGATCAACAAGAACATGTTGACGGGCGATTACTGTTTCTATAACGAACTGACCGACTCTGCTTTTGCTACCAAGCGTGCCGTGGCCATTGACTATTCGCAGGGTGACAGTCTTTTTATGCATGGTGATACTCTGCAAATGGTTTCCTATAACTTGAATACAGATTCTCTGTACCGGTTGATGAAAGCTTATCATAAAGTACGTATGTATCGTACGGATGTGCAGGGAGTATGCGATTCACTGGTTTATAACTCAAAAGATTCTTGCATGACTATGTATGTTGACCCTATTCTTTGGAATGAAGGTCAGCAGTTGCTTGGTGAGCAGATCAAGATTTATATGAATGACAGTACTATCGACTGGGCCCACATTATCAATCAGGCGTTGACGGTAGAGATGAAAGACTCCATTCATTATAACCAAGTGTCCGGTAAGGAGATGAAAGCCTATTTTGAAAATGGGGATATGCGGCATATCGAAGTGATTGGTAATGTGCTGACGGCCTTTTATCCGGAAGAAAAAGACAGTACGATGACCGGATTCAACTGTCTGGAAGGGAGCTTGCTCCATCTTTATATGAAAGACAAGAAGATGGAGAAAGGATTATTTGTGGGAAAGTCCAACGGTACGATGTATCCCATGGATCAGATACCGCCCGATAAGTTACGTCTGCCTACATTCTCCTGGTTTGATTATGTGCGTCCGCTGAATAAAGAGGACATTTTCAACTGGAGAGGCAAGCGGGAAGGCGAAATGCTGAAACCGACAACTGACCGGCGGCCAAAGACAAATAAGCGAAACTTAATTAATATGAAGTAGTATGGGAATGTTTTTCAATTCGATGAGAAAACCTCGTGGCTTTAATCATCAATACATTTATGTAGACGAGCGAAAGGAGAAGCTCGCTAAAATGGAAGAGAAAGCGAAGCGCGATTTGGGAATGCTTCCTGAAAAAGAATTTAAGCCGGAAGATATCCGTGGCAAGTTTGTTGAAGGAACAACGCACCTGAAACGCCGGAAGGCTAGCGGGCGTAAACCTGTCTCTTTCGGAATCATATTGATTATCATTGCTTTCCTTATCTATCTGTGGCATTATTTGGCAACGGGAAGCTGGAGTTTCTAAAGGAAAGAATTTATTAGTAGTCGACTACTTAACTGATTTACTGCTTAACGAACTATGAGTGATATAATACATTTGTTACCAGATTCGGTAGCTAATCAGATTGCTGCCGGTGAAGTGATACAACGTCCGGCGTCCGTTATCAAGGAGCTAGTAGAAAATGCGATTGATGCAGATGCGCAGAATGTACATGTGTTGGTGACTGACGCAGGTAAAACCTGTATTCAGGTGATTGACGATGGAAAAGGAATGTCCGAAACAGATGCCCGTCTTTCTTTCGAACGTCATGCTACTTCGAAGATTCGCGAAGCGGCGGATTTGTTTGCTTTGCGTACAATGGGGTTTCGTGGGGAAGCCTTGGCCTCTATCGCAGCAGTGGCACAGGTGGAGTTAAAAACACGCCCCGAGTCGGAAGAACTGGGAACGAAACTGGTGATTGCAGGCTCTAAGGTAGAGAGCCAGGAAGCGGTATCCTGTTCCAAGGGAAGTAACTTCTCCATAAAGAATCTATTCTTTAACATCCCTGCCCGTCGTAAATTCCTGAAAGCAAACTCCACCGAATTGAGTAATATCCTTGCCGAATTTGAACGTATCGCTCTGGTTCATCCCGAAGTAGCTTTCTCCCTTTACAGCAATGACTCCGAGCTTTTCAATCTTCCGGTTTCTCCGTTGCGTCAGCGCATTATGGCTATTTTCGGTAAGAAACTCAATCAGCAGTTGCTGAATATCGAGGTGAATACTACCATGGTGAAGATTTCCGGATACGTAGCCAAACCGGAGACAGCCCGCAAGAAAGGTGCCCATCAGTATTTCTTTGTCAATGGGCGATATATGCGGCATCCTTATTTTCATAAAGCCGTAATGGATGCATACGAACAGTTGATTCCTGTCGGCGAACAGATTTCTTACTTCATTTATTTTGAAGTCGATCCGGCTAATATTGATGTGAATATTCATCCGACGAAGACCGAAATCAAGTTTGAGAATGAACAGGCAATCTGGCAAATCCTTTCGGCGGCAGTCAAAGAGTCGTTGGGTAAGTTCAGCGCCATTCCTTCCATTGATTTTGATACGGAAGATATGCCCGACATTCCTGCATTCGAACAAAATCTATCCTCTGCACCTCCCACGGTACAGTATAATTCGGATTATAATCCGTTCAAGGTTTCTGCGGGAGGTGGTGGCGGCGGAGCATACAGCCGTTCAAAGGTGGACTGGGAAGATCTTTATGGCGGTCTGACCAAAGCCAGTAAGATGAATAATCCCCAGCCGGAGCCGGAAATGGATTGGGAGGATTCTTCAATGGGTGGGGAAAGTGCCGTTATGGAAGAAAGGACGGAAACTGTAATGTCGGCGGCCTCTTCGACCTTATATGCCAGTGAGCCTGTAATTGAGAAGGGTAATCAGCATTTGCAGTTTAAGGGACGGTTTATTCTGACCTCCGTGAAGTCCGGTTTGATGTTGATCGACCAGCACCGGGCGCATATCCGTGTACTTTTCGACCGGTATATGGTTCAAATCCAGCAGAAACAGGGCGTATCACAAGGTGTTCTTTTCCCGGAAATATTACAGTTGCCCGCTTCGGAAGCTGCCGTACTGCAAAGCATTATGGATGATTTGTCGGCAGTAGGTTTCGATCTGAGCGATCTGGGTGGAGGCAGCTATGCTATCAACGGTATTCCTTCAGGCATCGAAGGACTGAATCCGGTGGAATTGGTACGTAATATGCTACATACAGCTATGGAAAAAGGGAATGATGTCAAGGAAGAAGTCCAGAATATTCTGGCTCTGACACTGGCACGTGCGGCGGCTATCGTCTACGGTCAGGTACTGAGCAATGAGGAAATGGTAAGCCTTGTAGACAGCCTTTTCGCTTGTCCCTCACCGAATTACACGCCGGACGGGAAAACGGTTTTGACAACAATCAAGGAGGAAGATATCGAACGCTTATTCAAATAAAATAAATAAAATCATCTTTTCCTAAAACCTTTTAGTCTTGTTCGTGTTATTTAAATAGTTCAACAAAGAAAAAGATTTAAATAACCACTTAACTATTAGGTATATGAAAAAGATTCTGATGTTGCTGGCTTTTGCCGGCGTTGCGTCTGTCGCTTCTGCGCAGCAGACAATGACTGTAACTGAATACGAGGTTATTCAGGTGCAAGATAAATATCAAGTAATAACGAACCCTTTCTGGAGTAACTGGTTCTTCTCCGTCGGAGGAGGTGCACAGGTGCTGTATGGCAACAATGACCATATCGGTAAATTCAGAGACCGTGTTGCTCCTACATTTAATGTGTCTGTCGGTAAATGGGTGACTCCGGGATTCGGATTGCGTATGCAGTACAGCGGTCTGCAAGCTAAAGGATTCACGACCAACGAAACTGCCAATTATGTAGTGGGCGGTCCGAGAGCTGACGGTTCATACAAACAACGGTGGGACTATATGAACCTGCACGGTGACTTGATGATTAACCTGAATGCACTTTTCGGCGGTTACAATCCGAACCGTGTATATGAAATCATCCCTTATATCGGTGCCGGTTGGGCTCATTCTTATTCACGTCCTCATACCAATGCCGCTACTTTCAATGCAGGTATCATCAACCGCTTCCGCTTGTCGAATGCCGTTGACTTGAATCTGGAACTGAGTGCAACAGGCTTGGAAGGCAAATTTGACGGTGAACATGGAGGAAGACCAGACTATGACGGTATTCTGGGTGCTACGCTTGGTGTGACTTACTATTTCCCGACCCGAGGATTCCAACGTCCTACGCCACAGATTATCTCTGAAATCGAATTGAATCAGATGCGTGACCAGATGAATGCAATGGCTGCCGCTAATATGCAGTTGCAACAGCAGTTGGCTAATGCACAGCAGCCGGTAGAGGTAGAAGATACTGAAGAAGTAGTGATTACAGATCCTAATATCGCTCCGCGTACTGTATTCTTCAAGATTGGTTCGGACAGACTGTCTCCACAAGAAGAAATGAACTTATCATATCTTGCCAACCGGATTAAAGAGTTTCCGGGTACTACCTATACTATTAACGGATATGCAGATTCTGCAACAGGCACTCCGGCTTTCAACGAAAAGTTGAGCTTGAAACGTGCACAGGTTGTTAAAGATTTGCTGGTGAAGAAGTATGGAATCCCGGCTGATAACTTGAAAGTCGCTGCCGGTGGTGGTGTCGATAAGTTCGGCCAACCGATTCTGAACCGTGTTGTATTGGTAGAATCTGAAAAATAAAAGAATAACTTGACTATAAAAAGTCGGTAGTTTCTTCAACTCCCTTCCTGCGGGAAGGGTGGCTGAAAGCTGGGTGGTAGGTAAATACACAATGTTGGCAATAATCAATTTGTGTATTTACTTACCACTTCTTGTGTATTTACCTACCACCTCCCCCTGCGGGTACTCCTCCTTCCCGAAGGAGGAGAGTTCGGATACTATCGACTTTCAGTTATCCTCGATTTTGGGATACTACGGTTTTTTAGTCGCTCTCTTTTGTTGTTCTCCTTTCGGCTCCACGCTTAATGCTGCTGGCGGACAAGGATATTTTTTAGTTTTCCTTTGAATCCGTTGCGTGAATCACCTATTTGTTGCAGCGGGAAGATCAGTGTTTCCTGATAAGTCATGTGTTCCATGCGGTCGTATTCCTTCCGGTAAACTTGCATGGTGCGTCCTTCGAGCCGTTCCTGCAATGCACCGTTTATATAAAGTGAAGTACCTTTGTAGTCACCTTCGATGCGGATCGTAGTCCATTGATCGGCCGGCAGGCGGTAGGAATTGAAAACAAAGGTGTAACCGTCGCGGGAGAAAGCGATTCGGCGGGTATTCTCCCAGTTGGTGTATACTACCGAGTGCGGACCTTGGAAGAGAATGCTGCTGATAGGATTCGTCTTCTCCGGACAGAGCTGGAATTCCACACTATAAGGATAACCCACTTCCTGCAAAGGAGTACTGACGACCTCTTTCCCATTAAAAGAAAGTTCTTTTCCTGCTTCGGTCAGTGCGGTTTCTGCCGGGACTTTGCCCAACAGGTTAATTCCCGGAGCTTCGGGAGTTGTTTTGCACAGCTTTGCAAATGCTTCGTAGGTGACATTCTTGTTTTCCCCTTTCCACAGCTTCTCGGCGAGCACCTGCATGGCGGGGAAACTGCGCAAGTGTACGTCCTGTTCGGATATCCCGTTTCCACACTTGTCGTTCCACACGGCAAACATACCGCCCAATACGCCGGGAGTACCTTCGGGAAGTGTCTGTTTCCTGTTCATTATCCACGGCGACCATTTCTCATAAATCCACTGGTGATCGAGGAAATCCCGGTAGTAACCTGCTGCCGGAACGATATAGAGATAAGTGTCACAAGTGTTAATCAACTTGTACCCGTCTTGCAGGGAAACAACAGGATCCACCCAGTCATACGACCACGCGTTGACCGTAACACCTTCCGCTTTTACGGGAGTCTTGCCGGGAAGCCATTTCAGTCCGCCCCACATACGTACATTTTTGCCGTATTTCTCAACAAATTTCAGATAACGGTCTGTGAAGTAGCGGTATTGTTCGGCTTCTTTCTTGTTATATTCGTCGGTACCGATGTGCAGGTCTCCGATAAATACGGGATTGTCGCCCGACAGATATTCGTCCAGCAGGCTGTCGACGAATTGATAAGTTTCTTTTTTGTAAAGGTCCAGATGATCCATGCCATACTTCCGACTTGCTATTTCGGGTTTGTAGTGGGCGAAGGCGAGTGAGTGGGCGGGAATATCAATTTCGGGAATGATACGCACACCGTATTCCAATCCCATACGTTGCAAGTCGATAAATTCCTGTTTGCTGTATGAACCGTCTTTGGCTGTCAGTCCCGGAAAGCGTTCGCTTTCCAGTCGGAATGCGGCGTAGGTGCGGTTCCAGTCATCGCCGAAGAACTGCGGAAAACCGTTGTCGTTCAAGTGAATCTGAAATTCGTTCATCTTGTAGAAGGAAAGTATCTTTACGTATTGTTTCAGATAATCCATTGTAAAGAATTTGCGGGCCACATCCAGCATAAAGCCGCGGTTCGGGAAAAGCGGATAATCCCGTGCCGTCCCTTTGGGGAGCTTTCCTTGTTCGTTGTGGAGTATCTGCAATAGGGTACGTGTTCCCCAGAATACGCCCTGACCGGTGGGGGCGGCGATACCGGCATAGCGGTTTACGGTTAACGTATATCCTTCTTCACCAAGTTCCTTGTCCGGTTTCGACAGTGAGAGGCAGATGTCTTTCCCGGCTGGCTTTCCGGTTTTGATGACATAGTTCCAGCCAAACAGTTCTTTTAAGTCTTGCGCCAGGATTTGTGCGGTAGGCGAGAGCATCGCTTCATCCGCAGGCGAGAGCACGATTGAACCTTCGGCGGGCAGAGCCAGTTCGCCTTTTCCTCCTTTCCATTGTTGAAGGGCAGGGATCACTTGCGGGCAGGGCTCTTGGGCGGTGGCAAACACGCATACCATTAACAGGCAGCATACGGTGATGAGGGGGCTTTTCATAATTAATAAGTCTGTATTAAGATTAATAAATTTCTATGTTTATAAAGTGGGAGCAGGCGTCAGCCGCTTTCTGCGTAACCGCCTGTCGCAATCCCATTATTTCACCGGCTGATAATCTGCGGGCTTTCCGTAAAATCCCGGCGCCGGTACGTATATCGGCTGACTGGGTATGCCGATGTTCAGCAACTTGCCTTTCGTGCGGAGGCGGCGGATGTGAATCATGGCTGTTGAGCGAACCATACCCGTTATATCTTGAAAATCCGAACGTTGCATGATCTGATGATCGGTGAAATATTTTCTCAACCGGCTGTCGATATCCGTCTCCGAAAGTTTGGGAGAGTGGATAATTCTTTTCATCTGTTTGATTTTTATATGGCCGACGGAGTTTTTCAGTTTTTGGTCTGAACGGAACTGTATGCCTTTCAACTTTACTTTCGTATTCCGGCGGGGAGTATCGGCGGCGATTTCTTCGGTGGCGGTTAGTGTCGGATAAAAATAACCGATACCGTCCAGGTGCACTTGCCTTCCTTCGCACAGTTCTTCACCCATAACTTGTGATAGTGCGTCCAGCACTGCCGTTACATCCACCTCGTTCAGCGTACACCGGGATTGGATCCTGCTGCGGAGGTCTTTCGTGTCTATCTGTCCGTTGGCGATGATGCGCGGATGAAATCTTTTCTCCTCTGGTTTGTCCGGTGATACCGGATTCTCGTACCAGTCAAATGATATGGCCATAGTTCCTTTTGTTTATATAAGTAGTTCTGATTCGTATTTCCTATACTTCCTTCCGATTAATCCGGCTTCATCTTCATCGGCTAATTTCTATTGGCCTGTCGGCTAACCTTTATTGGCTGACAGGCTGACAGTGACTAGCGTAACAGCTAGCATAGGTTAGCTGTTATTGTTCCTTATGGCAAAGTTACTACATAAAGGCTTGCTAACCTAATTTTAAAGGCTTTATTTCGGACGCGTCATTGGTGAACGGAAAGCTGTCGGTGGGTAGAGAGGAAATAAACAAAGGTTCGCAAACCTGTGTGCTACCGGTTTGCGAACCTTCGATTATCGGTTTCGGGTATTGCCAATACAGGCATTCCCGTTATGTGAGTACTTCTTTAGCTGAATATTGGCAGAGATACTTTTAGATTAGGATATCTGTCGCCCAGTTGTTTAAGGAAATCGTTGCCGATCACGATAGCTTGTACCGTTTCCTGCGGGTCGGTAGGGATTTCCGGTATATTGGTAAAGATCAGGCAGGAGTAGATGATGAGCTCGATAGGCTTGTCATCGGTCTGCAAAGACAGTTTGTATGCTTTTACATTGTTTCCCCGGGCTTGGGCCTGTGCTTTTACTTGTCCTTCCATTGGGATTTCGGTAAGTCTGGAGTTTTCGAGGCGGGATTGGTTGAATACAAGATGCCGGTCGATTTCCCCTTCTGTGTCCGTATCGAATAAATGAAGGCTGTTTCCGCTGAGAACAAGGTATTTGGGAGTTTGCACGGTGTTGAAACGCACGGTTCCCAAGGTAGCCATTCCTTTCAGTTTATCTTTAACCCCGTCTTTAAGGGCGGATCCCACGCCATATTCGGTGCTGGCATAATTGAAAGCGTCAATCTTTTCTTGCTTCATTTCTTCTTGGAGGAAAGGCAGTTCGGAAGTGAGTACGCTGTTTTTATATCGTTCGGCATTTGCAAATTCCGCTTTGAAATCAGTGTTGTTTACCACTTGTGCTTGTTGCGAGTTTTTGTTCTTTACATAATACCAGTACCCTGCATAGAGAACGATGAAAATAATCGGAATAAGTGTGTAAATTGACATAGCTTATCTGTTTTTTAATGTGATTAATTAGGTGTGTTTTATACTTCTACCGGTTCTGTTTTCTTTTTCTTACTTGGGATGAATCCCCAGATGATAAGGGCAATGATGATCAGTCCTACTATCTTGCCGCCATATCGAGAGTAGAAACCGACTTTATTCAGCTTTTCACCGTCCAGGTTATTCTCTTTCAGAATGGCGGAGAGTTGTTCTTCCGTCAGTTCATAATAAGTGTCTTCTTTTTCGCAATATCCTACGAGGCGGGGCTCCTGCTCGATATAGAGAGGAAGGATGTAAGCGATGTTGAACTCCTGATGAATGGTCCCCAGATCAATGTAGTTGCCGTTGTCTGTCTTATATTCTTCGGTGTCGGGCAGGTCTGCTACTTTGTTTAAGACTTCACGATCACCGAAAGGAATTTTTACACCACGCGCGGATACCGTTTGACAAGAGAGGAAAAGGAGAGCGCCGAATGCAAAGAAAAGGGTTAGATGTTTCATGTTTTTCTTTTTTGAGTTTATGAATAATGGAATTGTTGATTAATATTGCCGTAAAAGTAGAGAAAAGAAATAGAAAAAGCAAACGATCGTTTGCTTTTTGGGAAAATGATTTTTCTGTCCGGCTTTTTTCTGTTTCAGATACGTTAAAGATGAGGGGAAAGAACGTGATAAGTTCATGAGCAGGCTTTATTTTTATTGAATACACACGGCAAATCTGATATTTTTATGTAGATGTTTTATTTCATCTTTTTGCTTTCGGTATTCTCCATACTCCGGTCGGAAGTGGGGAAGTTGAGCAGAGCATTGGTCTTTGTTATCATTACAAATTATTCTCGGACTGATACTGCTGATACTTTCCTTCCTCTATCAGAAGTTGAAAGGAGTATTCTTTAAAAATGATGAAGTCGAAACGGACTAATCTTCGTTGTACTTATAACAATGATAAAGGCTGCCTGCTCTTTTATAGAACGGCAGCCTTTACTTATTAATTGGCCTATCTGTTGACGACTTATTCTTGTGAGAAACGTTTTACCTGTTCCTCGATCAATTCCTTGTCGTCAAAGTAGTTAATCTTCATAGCCTTCTTGACATCTGCCAGTGTTTCGGCGGCGGCAGCTCTGGCTACTTCACATCCTTTTTGCAACATCTCGTAAACGGCAGGAATGTCTTTGCTGAATTCTTTGCGACGGTTACGGATAGGTTCCAGTGTCTCTTGCATGATAGCGTTCAGGAAACGTTTCACTTTCACGTCTCCCAGTCCACCGCGTTGGTAGTGTGCTTTCAGTTCAGCGAGATTCGGGTAATCCGGCAGATAACGTTCAAAATGTTCCGGACGGCAGAATGCGTCGAGGTATGTGAAGACGGTATTACCTTCAATCTTTCCCGGATCCTGCACGCGGAGGTGTCCCGGATCGGTATACATACTCATGATCTTCTTCTGGATTTCTTCCGGTTCTT
>USPQ01000063.1 GCA_900556625.1 uncultured Bacteroides sp.
TTTTCGGTTCTATGGTGCTCGTGGCAGCCGTGCTCTACGGCATTGTGCCGGGTATCGTGAAAGTAGGCGGCTGGTTCGAACTGTTGTTTGTCAACGGATTGGGAATGCCGTTCAACACCGGAGTAGTGGTCTATATCATCCTGCTTGCAGCAGCGCTGATCTGGGGTGTTTACGAAAGTTACACGCAAAAGAGCAAGGCGCGCATGGCTGTCTCCTTTATCCTGACGATTGCCCTGCTCGGTATCCCGTTCTACGGACATGGAGCCAGCAGTATCCTCATCGGTATCCTCGTAATCGGCGTATTGGCTATCTATCTTGCCCCGCACATGCAGGAAAAGATGAAAGAGAAATGGCGTATTTCGGCGCGCACGCTGAACACGACATTGCTGTGCACGATGATGATCGTTATCGGCTATTCGTCTTATGCACTGATCGTTATCCGCTCTACCGCCAACACGCCCATGGACCAGAACTCACCGGAAGATATCTTCACGCTGGGCGAATACCTCGGTCGTGAACAGTATGGTACACGCCCGTTGTTCTACGGCCCTGCTTTCTCCTCCAAAGTGGCACTCGACGTAAAAGACGGTTATTGCATTCCCCGCCAGTCGGAAACAGGCAGCAAGTATGTCCGCAAGGAAAAGACTTCGCCGGACGAAAAAGACTCTTATATCGAACTCCCCGGACGTATCGAGTATGAATACGCACAGAATATGCTTTTCCCGCGTATGTACAGTTCCTCGCACGCCCCGCTCTACAAGCAATGGGTTGACATCAAGGGACATGACGTACCTTACGACCAATGTGGAGAAATGGTCATGGTGAATATGCCTACCCAATGGGAGAACATCAAGTTCTTCTTCTCCTACCAGTTGAACTTCATGTACTGGCGTTACTTCATGTGGAACTTCGCCGGACGCCAGAACGACATTCAGGGTAGCGGAGAAATAGAACACGGCAACTGGATTACCGGTATTCCGTTCATCGATAACCTGCTCGTAGGCAATCAGGAATTCCTGCCGCAGGACCTCAAGAATAACAAAGGACACAATGTATTCTACTGCCTGCCGTTGCTGCTCGGACTGATCGGGCTTTTCTGGCAAGCCTACCACAGTCAGCGTGGTATCCAGCAGTTCTGGGTAGTATTCTTCCTGTTCTTCATGACGGGTATCGCCATTGTGCTCTACCTCAACCAGACGCCTGCACAGCCTCGTGAACGAGATTATGCATACGCCGGTTCATTCTATGCCTTTGCCATCTGGGTAGGTATGGGTGTGGCAGGTGTTATCCGGCTATTGCGGGAGTACTGCAAGATGCAGGAACTTCCTGCCGCTGCTCTGGCTTCCGTTCTCTGCCTGTTT
This sequence comes from uncultured Bacteroides sp., assembly GCA_900556625.1. GTDB lineage: Bacteria > Bacteroidota > Bacteroidia > Bacteroidales > Bacteroidaceae > Bacteroides. Next base: position 1,362 of record USPQ01000063.1, read on the forward strand.
GTCCCCATTCAAATGGCAGGACAGACGTGGGACGACCACGACCGTAGCGGCCGCTTCGTAGCCCGCGACTTCGGCCAGAACTATTTGATGACCCTGCAGGAATCAGGAAACCCGATTATCTACACCAACGGTGATAACGATACCTTCCCTCTGTGGTACAACCAGGAAACGGAAGGCTTCCGTACCGATGCCCGCACTTGTAACCTGAGTTACTTGCAGACCGACTGGTACATCGACCAGATGAAGCGTCCGGCATACGATTCGCCCTCTCTCCCTATCACATGGGACCGCGTCCAATACGTGGAAGGACAGAACGAGTATATCTCTATCCGCCCGGAAATGAAGAAGCTCATCGACAACTACTTCAAGCAGGCCGAAGAACTGGCAGCACAGGGAGACACCACCGTATTGTCTCTCGTCCACTCTATCTTCGGAGAGAACCCGTATGAACTGAAGGAGATTATCAACCGCTGGATGCTCGGCAAGAACGACCAACTGAAGGAGCTGCTCAAGAAAAGCGGACAGGGAATCGAACTTCCTCTGATCCCGACGGACAGTATCGTGATGAAAGTGGATGCGGAAGCCGTGCGCCGTTCCGGCATGAAGATACCGGAAGCCTTGGGTGACTCTATCCCCGAATATATGACTATCTCGCTGAAAGACGCCAACGGCAACCCGAAACGCGCGCTTTACAAGAGCGAACTGATGATGCTCGAAATGCTGGCCAACGCCAACTGGGAACGCCCGATCTATATGGCAATAACCGTAGGCAGCGAAAACCACCTCGGCATGGATAACCACTTCGTTCAGGAAGGTCTTGCCTACCGCTTCACTCCGTTCGAAACGGACAAACTGAACAGCAAAATCGACAGTGAAAAGATGTACGACAACCTGATGAACAAGTTCAAGTTCGGCGGTATCGACAAGCCGGGAATCTACATCGACGAGAACGTGATGCGTATGTGCTACACACACCGCCGCATCTTCACGCAACTGGTGGGACAACTCATCAAGGAAGGCAAAAAAGACAAGGCGCTTGCCGCCCTCGACTATGCCGAGAAGATGATTCCATCGTCCAACGTACCGTACGACTGGGCCAACGGGGCTTTCCAAATGGCAGAAGCCTACTATCAGTTGGGACAGACAGAGAAAGCGAACAAGATTATCGACGAACTTGCCAACAAGTCGCTCGAATACATGGTCTGGTATCTGAGTCTGACCGACTACCAACTCTCCATTGCCAGCGAAAACTTCATGTACAATGCAGGATTGCTTGACGCGGAAGTACGCCTAATGGAGAAATACAAATCAGAAGAACTTGCAAAACACTACTCCGAACAGCTCGACCAACTATACAACGAGTATGTGACGAGAATGAAAGGGAAATAAATTAAGCAATAAGTAACAAGTATTAAGCGATATCATCCATGCGGTTTACAACGCAGCCCATTGCTTATTACTTGTTACTTATTATTTCAAAAAAGTACAAACTCTCATGTTTATAGAACAACCACCGTGGTTTTTCCGGGCGTTGTATCCGCAAGCCATTTTCCGAATGGACCCGAACGAACGGGCCGTCTACCTGACTTTTGATGACGGACCTATCCCCGAAGTTACTCCCTGGGTACTGGAACTGCTGGAAAAACACAATATTAAAGCTACCTTCTTCATGGTAGGCGACAATATAAAGAAACACCCGGACGAATACCGGATGGTGGTAGAACACGGTCACCGCATCGGCAACCACACTTTCAACCACATCCGTGGATTCGAATACTCCAACCCCGACTATCTGGCAAATGCCCAAAAAGTAGATGAAATCATACATTCCGACCTGTTCCGCCCGCCACACGGCCACATGGGTTTCCGACAATACTATACCCTCCGCTATCATTACCGGATCATCATGTGGGACCTCGTGACCCGCGATTACAGTAAGCGGATGCGCCCGGAACAGGTACTCAACAACGTGAAACGTTACGCACGCAACGGCTCTATCATCACCTTCCACGACTCCCTGAAATCATGGAACAACGGGAATCTGCAATATGCCCTCCCCCGCTCTATCGAGTTTCTGAAAGCGGAAGGATATGAGTTTAAAGTGTTATAACGTTACGCGAGCTATACAGAATACGTCATATCAGCTAAAACATACGTTATATCAGCTATAAAAATGGAAGCACTCCTCCCCACTGAAATAATCAAAGCCGAAGCCCTGCGCCTCGGCTTTTCAGCCTGTGGAGCAGCGCCTGCCGAAGCTGTCAGTGAAAAGGTTGCTGATACTTTCCGCCAATGGCTTGCAGACGGTTGCCAGGGGGAAATGGCTTATATGCAGAATTATGAGGACAAGCGCCTCGACCCGCGGCTCTTAGTAGAAGGGGCACGCACCGTTATCAGTGTTGCCCTGAACTATTATCCCGAAACGAAGCTGCCGGAGAATGAATACCAGATAGCGTGGTATGCCTACGGCAAAGATTATCACGATGTCATGAAGGCAAAGCTCAAGACGTTGCTTGAGTTTATCCAAAACAACTATTCTGCCGGCGGACGCGCCTTCTGCGACACCGCCCCCGTACTCGAACGCTATTGGGCATGGCGTGCCGGACTCGGCTGGATAGGGAAAAACACCCAGCTTATCATTCCGCAAGCGGGTTCTTGCTTCTTTTTGGGAGAATTAATTATTGACTTGCCTGCCGACCGCTATGACAGTCCGCAGGAAAACCGTTGCGGTTCATGTACCCGTTGCCTCAACGCTTGTCCTACAAAAGCGTTAGAAGCGCCTTTCAGGCTCAATTCCGCCAAATGTCTCTCTTATCTGACCATTGAATACCGTGGAGAACTTCCGCCCGATACGGGGCAAAAAATGGGCAAAATGATCTACGGCTGCGACGAATGTCAACGTGCCTGTCCATGGAACCGCTTCGCGACTCCTTCACGGACAATAGAATTCTCCCCTTCCGCCTCCCTGCTGACCATGCGGAAGGAAGACTGGCACCGCCTCTCGGAAGAACAATACAGGACACTGTTCAAGGGCAGCGCAGTGAAAAGGGCCAAGTATCAGGGACTCATGCGAAACATCCGGTCCGCGAAAAAGTAAGTGACCGAAGTTCTGAAAACACGCCGCACGGTCTGAATAAGCAAAATTTAGCAACCATATTGTTCTCCCGCCTCATTATTTTTCATAAATTTGCAGCGGACTCTTCCGCAGAAAGCCTTCGGGTGGTTAGTGGGGAGAGCTGTTTATATAGAGAAGACGTTTACAAGCGTTTGTCTTTCGTGTTTCAAAACTTCGCAGTTTTTTTCATATCACCAGAAAGATGAATAGCAACAAAGACGTCCTCCTGATGTGTATTTATATACATCCGTGCCTCTCTTTGCCGAAACAAAGGGAGGTTACGGGTGTTGTACATATCGGCGTGGGCTTTCTGCGTTGTTCGTTCTTGATGATATGGCATTGCGAAGGCCTTGAAACACGGAACGGACGAAGGTGAGATTCCCACGCCTCTTTTATATATTCTCGCCGGTATTACAATAATCCGTTCCTCCAACGGGAATCCGGGGGACGCACACTTGCAGAATGACATGATTCATGCGGGACAACTTATCGAACGCACGCTTCACGAACAAGGACGTACTGTTACCTGGTTCGCCAGTCAGCTATGCTGCACACGTCCCAACGTCTACAAGATCTTCCGGAAAGAGAATATCGACATCCACCTGCTCTGGCGCATCTCCTGCATCCTCAACCACGACTTCTTCCACGATTTATCCGACAGCATCAGTACGGGCAGCTCCTCCGGTGTATCCAAATAGGATACAATTCCGTATCCTCCTTGGAACTATGTTTTCTCCTGCTGGTATAGTCCTTTCGCATACCTTTGCAAGCATATTAACATATAATCACAAAGGGATATGAAAACGAAAAAACTGATTTTAGTTATTTTCCTCACCTTTATCGGTGCAATCGGAGCGTACGCACAGAAAACAAATGTAAGAATGCAGGAAACACAGGCACGTCTACTGGATGTCACCTCAAACGCTTATGTAAAGCCGCTAACCGTGGAGTTGCAGATAGACAAATCGAAAGGACGCATCAAAGACGAATGGACGCTCACCAGAGAACAAGCCGAACAGGAGATGAATGGCGACCTGGTCAACATCCGCAGCTATGCAATCTATATGTCTTCGCAAAAACATAATGCAGACGTGATAGTGGCAGCCACATTCAACGTCAAAACCAATGACGACGGGAACGGGTATAAAGTGACCGTCATCGGCTATCCGGCCACCTTTATCAACTGGAAGACGGCAGAAGCCTCGGACTACGAATGGATCCGCATGGAAAAAACTCTCACAACAGCCGACAAAGACAAGATAGCCGCCGTCATCAAATAACAACCGTTATCAAATAAACAGACAACAAGTATTAATAATCAAATAGAATTTCAACATGAAAAAACTATTATCATTGGCAGCCGCATTCTTACTGTGTGCAGGCGTGCAAGCACAGATTGTATCATCCAGAAGTGTCAGCATCAAATCCGCTCAGAAACAGCCTTCTGAAACACAATGGTTCCTGCGTGGCGGATTGAATGTCATGAAAATGACCGGAGACGGAGCGGAAGACACCGGCAGCAAACTCGGTTACAACTTTGTTTACGGTTTCCAGAAGCCATTAGGGAGTATAGGTACGTACTGGGGAATGGAGTTCGGACTCGGTTCCCGCGGCTGGAAGGTCGAAGAAAACGAAAGCGACTACGAATACAGCCTAAGCTTAATGGCCCACAACGTACAGGTTTCTCCGTTTACTTTCGGATATAAATACAACATTACGGATGCTCTGGCAGTCGACGCACATCTCGGCGCTTACGTAAGTTGCGACTATGTAGGTAAGATTAAAGAAAAAGAATCCTATCAGGGAGACAGTGAAGAAACAAGCGTCAACATGGGCGACTGGGAAGACTGGAAGCGGGTGGATGCAGGCATGAATATCGGTGTCGGTATATGGTACGACCGTTTCAACCTAGATTTCACTTATCAGCGCGGCTTTATCAAAACATGGGAGTGTAACACCAGCAATGTCCTGATTCGTCTGGGTGTAGCTTTCTAAGTGAAGTACAATCAAACCTCAATTACACATATATCCAGCGTTCACGTCTTTCTCTCTCAACAGGGAGAAGGGGTGAATGCTGTTTTTCTTAAAAACAACGGAGTATGATGACCAAACAACGATTCCTTGCAATTATCTATCTACTGATAGGGATAATACTGCCCGCCATGGCGCAGACGTTTACGGAACAGAAGAAAACTTATCCTGTCAGTGCCGACGGTAGCAAATACGTAGTCAGCGGGTTTACTTCTTTCAGCCCGGCAAGCGATGAGCATATCTACGCCAACGCACTATTGTGGACGGTGGAGAACGTCTGTCCGAAGCTACGTGAAGGAATAACGGAAGCCAACGTACCGGCCAAAAGTTTCAGTTGCGACCTGGTACTCGCCTCGCAAGCAGATTCAAAGCAGAACAACACCTATTATTGCAAAGCCATTTTCCGGGTAGCGGAAGGCAAGCTGGTCTACTATCTCTCTGATGTCCTGATAGAATCGTCGGTACTTGTAATGAAGAAAGTCACCGCCATGGAGAAACTGCAACCGGAGAAGAAAGCGTCGCACAAGGAGATAATGGATGATTTCGTACAGGTGGAATCGCAAATGCTCAACCGGATGTTCGACTTCATCGCCACACATCAACTTTCACCGATCACCCATTGGAACGAGATCAGTATCGGTAAACCGGTGAAAGGTATGACCGAGGATGAATGCCGCCTGGCTTTCGGCAAACCGCAAACGGTTCTGGAATCAAACGGAGAAGTGCAGTGGATGTACTCCAGCTCCTTTTATGTTTTCTTCAAGAACGGACGTGTGGAAACGATTATCAAATAAGTTTAGAAACATATAGATAATCTATAAGAAAAAGAAGCATCAATTGAATATTCACTACGTACGCCTATATACAAAAAAGAATAGCTGCTTTATCACAAGACAGCTATTCTACATAATTAATGTAAGCTAAATCATCTTTCAAAGAATTTATGATCCGACTTACTCTAAGCTCGCTTGCTTACATATATTCAAAACATGTTATTTATTCTAGTATCTTTCATGTCGCTGTATCTTTAGTATTAAGTCATTCTACATTCCAGCATATAACTTGTTTCATTGGTGTTCCATTACAATATCAACCGCATACCCGTAACTTTTTCCGGCAAACTGGCCTCCGTTTTCCCATTTCTTATCAAAAATGCCGTACATAAATCCGTCTACTTTATGATCTTTCCATGTTCCATCATCTTTAAACTCAAAGAATGGTAATCCTGCTTTTGTAAACTGCAAATCAGCAACATACATGATATTTCCTCCCCAAGTTAATACATTAGCCGCTTTATCATACGCACAGAGATAAATGTAATTAGGAGAGATAAATCCCAAATACTGATTATCAAAGTTGATAACCAGCCGTCCGTCAGTCAATACAGCTTTAAAAGGTACACCATTATTGAGCGGAACATCTTTTGCTATCAAATCATACACTCCCTTCTCATCTGTTGCCGTAAAGGTACAACTACCCGTATAACGTTTTCCGTCATTACGGGTATGCATCATAGTATATGTACCGGACAATCCTCGCTGAACGCAAGTCGCCGACCATTCATTTTTCCCACTCTGAACGGTCAACGTCCCTTCCCGATAATCCGTACCGTCCAACATAGGAGAAACCACCACATGAAGCTGATCGCCTTTCAATTCATAAGTCAGCCATTCGGCAGTAGATTGAATACTATATTCGCGCCGGGTATGCAAAGTGAAAACAGCTTCACCCCCTTGCATAAGAAAATCCTTTGTACCTTCTACATCACAAATAAAAGTATCGCCCAACTGGGTCACGGGAACTTGCAATATATCTTCCCCGGATTGTATGACCACCATTGTGGTACGACTGGATATAGAAAGATTAGCCTCAACAACCAAACTGACTTCCTGATCGGACACACTGGCTACCTTACACCAAGCGACATCCGAGGTGGCACTTACCTGTTTACCGCCTGACAGTTCAATAGTTCCTGTGCCACCATCCGCAGAAAACTTAACATCCGACCTTATCGCCTTTAATGCTACATCCGCCGTATCCTTATCATCACTACAACCAATAGCCGACAAGCATAGCACACAAAGTAATATAGAATATATTTTTCTCATAGTCATTCCTTTTTTTATTCATGTTTAACAAGAGTGATAAATGCAAAACGAGATTCGGCATAAGCCTTATATTCACCCGCCTTGCTCCACAGAATCATACCGCGAGTTACAAAATCAGCTTTCCTTCCGTCGTCTACAAACTCATATTCGTTGTCAGAACCTTCTTTCAGTTTGCCGTACATACCATTCACAAAATCAGTTCCTCCATACGTCAGGCTTCCGGGATTCACCATCCAAATGCTCAAATAAGCTTCACTACCGTCCGTCAACTTCTGATTCAGGAGCTCCATACGCCGTTCTGCCTTATTATAAATCATTGTCAGATCAATCGGCAACATACCTTTAATTGTATAACTTTTCATATCCTCTTTCTTCACTAACTCGATTTCCAGAGACAATACAGGAGTATTCTCACCACGTCGGTAATTCATCGTATACTTGCCCAAATATTGTGCGTAAATGATATATTCCGGATCATAATCCACTTTCAACACAACATCCGGAGCATTTTCAGCTACCAGTGTTTCATTTGCAGCCGACCAAGTAAAGCGGTGCAGCTCTTTGCCACCAACTTCCACCGGAAGATAAAACTGTATTCCTGTTGCCGTCGGCATGAAAGAAGTAGACGTTTCCTGTCCGTCATATACCACATTAAATGTATGGGAATCCGTATAAAGCAGAGCCAGTTCTTTCCCATTCATCATGCCACTGAACCCCAATACCCCTTCCAAACGGTTCATTTCTTCATCCACTCGGATAGCAGCAGCCAGATAAGGTGTAGCATCTTCCGCCAGACGGGTCATACGAATTATATTTTTCGTTTTCTTCCCTCGAAGGACAATCTCATTCTCAGTATGCGAGCGCAAAAGAAATTCATAATCACCCTCATACCCTTTGCCCGTTCCTGCTCCTCCGGATATATCCGAATCAGAGAAATAATGGAACAAGCTATTATAAGTGTCAAAGTTAAGGGTCGGTCCGATATCCTTCTTAATAGAAAAAAGGCTCTCTTCCGTTTCCTCCGGTTTCCCAAAAGCATCAGTAGAAATAGTCACTTTATCCCCTCCTTTAAACTTCATAATGTAGTTGAAACCACCATATATCTGCGAAGAATGCGGATAATACTCCATTAACCACCCGTGCTCGGAACTTACCAGCAAATCATGATATTCTTGAACGGCTTCTTCTACCCGCTGGGCAACAGGTTTATCGTATACATCATCTACATCCTGCACACACGAAAAGCAGACAGTGGCAAATGCCAGTAAAGTATAAATCAGTTTTTTCATATTCTCAGCGTTTGTTTTAATAAATATGATCCAAATCCAGTTCACTAATCTCATTAGTACGACGTGCAATCACTTTGCGAAGCAGATCAAGGTCCACTTGCCAGGAATCTTTCATATACTTCTTCACCATTGCCAGCTTTTGGTCAATGATCGGTTTACCTTTTTCTCCAGCCAGAGTCATAACATTTTCCCACTGTGCTTCCGGATAAGTCAGGAAACAGGCTGTCACTTCAGCAATATCCTCACTCGGTTTACTACCGGCATACGGTGTGACAAATCCCAAAGGAGCGACCTCTGCCAATTTACGGTTCTGCCAACCGGTAGGTGTATAATTACCTGCACTAATCTTATCATAATCTACCGGATAATTTTTTTTCTGATGCAGAATGTGGGCAAACTCATGATGCATCACCTTGAAGTAATATTCATTCATGCGGTCAACATTCGTCAAATCCAGCCAGTTACCCATATACAAAGTCACTTTCAGTCCGCCTTCGGCAGTTCCCAGTGTATACGTCCCCTTATCCCACGAAGCAGAACCTATAAGATGAATAACTTTCGGAGCACAAGCACGTGTAAAATCAAGACCTCCCACTTCATCATAGGCCTCCAGCCAGCAATGTTTCACTATCTTCGCCAATTTCACACTCAACCAAAAGTCCGTAGGTACAAGATTGTGCGTATAATCGGATTCAATATGTTCCATTCTGTATTTAAAGTCGATGTTATAGGGATTGACGTAGTTTTCGAGTAACCAGCGGTCAAACTCACTCTTTTCTTTCTCTGATGCATCAAAAATACTCTGGTCTTCCAAGTCATCGTCCTGGCAGGCGAAGAAGTTGCTGCTCACCAGAATACAAAGCAAATATATATACCAATTTTTCATAATCAATTCTTTATTATCTAACATTAAACTATCTTGGATTAGGCTGCATACCAGCCTCTACGACAGACGCCGGAATTTGAACAGCTTTACGGAGGTCGTGAGCTTTCAGCACAATAGGAGATTCGTTCTCTATATTATGGGAAATCTCAATACCGAAACGCTTAATATCCTGCCACCTTTCCCCTTCGTGCACCGTCTCAATACGACGGGCATGAATGACTGCTTTCAGCAAATTTGTCTGTAATCCTGCTTCCAGAGCAAACTTGGGATCAAGTGGTTTACCGTTAGTCGTAGGATCTACTGTCTCATAAAAAAGATTCAGTTCATCTTTGTCGGGTACTTTAGTAGCCGCTTTAATACGATACCAATACTGTAAATCGTTCACTGCCTTATCATATTGCTTAGAGAGCACATAAGCCTCAGCACGATTCAACAATGTCTTATCAGTGGTAAAAGCAAACGCAACCTGACGTCCATAATAACTACCTGTAATGGCATTGGCAATCTCTTTAAACTGGTCCATTTTAGGAACAAAAATAGACTGGTCACCATATCCCAAGACTGTTTCATATACTTTCAAACTACCATAAGGCCCCTTCGACCAGATGGTCTGTTTCTCACAAATCTCACGGCTATGACCGTAGCGATAAGCCGATTTATAGTTACTCCCCCACCATGACATCGTTTGCTGTAACATCAGATTAGCCGGTTCGTCGCTACTAATGTATGCCAGCGTATATTCCATAGAACTGGGAAATTGAGCATATCCTCCCATATTTCTCAACACAGATGACGGGTCCTCACCAATAGCCTCCGTAGCATAACGAATCGCCTTGTCGAACTTATTATAAAACAAATTGAATTGTGCGGCAAAAGCATAGGCTGCATTCTGATTGAAGTGATATAAGGGAATATCATAGGCCTCGGAACTAATCAGCGGTAATCCTTCTTCAATATCTTTATCAATCATGGCATACGTCTCTGCCAATGTACCACGCTCATATTGTACACCGACATTTGTTTCGGGAGCAGTGATATAGGGTATTCCCAGATTAGTATCTGCATCATCCCCATAAGCCATACAGAATATTTTGGCTAAAGCAAAATGCCCATAGGCACGACACATCAGCGCTTCCCCCTTATAAGGCTGCGCCTCCTCCGGATCTCCCAGTTCTTCAATCGCCTGCAATGCCTGGTTAGCAGCAGCAATCGCACTATAACATCCATTCCATAAATATCTTGGCGTATCTTGATTGATATCGGTCATTTCTTCCCAATAGTAACCCTGCATCAGTATATTGGAAGGAAAACCATATTTTTCTCCATTGTCCATACGGTTGTCCGACATAAATTCTTCCATTTGTATGGATGAAGCTGTAGAATAGGCAGACATCAGCAAATCTTTCACTTTTCTCACAGAGTTCAATTCCGTACGCTGATCGGGCATGGTATCCAGATAACTTTCACATGAAGTAATCATGCACGTCAATGCGAGTGCCAGCAATAATATTATTTTATTTCTTGTTTTCATACGCTTTCAACTATTTAAAATCCAACTTTCAATGTCAAAGTAAACTGCTTGGGCACAGGTGCCGACACACCACCGGAACGGAAGAATTCGGGGTCCTGCCCATTCAATTTCGAGTCTGCATAAAGCAGGGCAAGGTTCGTACCCTGTATTTTCAATCCGACACTACTGATAGGGGTAGACTTCAGCCATTCTTTCGGAAAATCATAAGAAAGAGAAACCTCTTTCAAGCGGACGAAAGCACCACTGGCAATGCGTGCAGTAGAATAGTTATACGAATTGTAGGCAATACTCAGGTTCGCATATTGATTGCGTTCAAAAGAACTGGCCATTACAGGGATGTCCGTCACCTTTTCATCACCCGGCAACACCCAACGGTTCTTGAAATCTTTCGGAGTGGCATCCAAGTCACTATACGACGAACGGAACATCGGGTCCAAGCGGACTTTGTTACCACCGGAGTAAGTGACAAATACATTTAAGCGGAAATTCTTATAGGTAAAGATATTACCAATACTTCCTGTTATAGTCGGATCGGTAGGACCTTCATATTTAAGGAAATCCACATCTGTCGATTGTTGCAGGTTCAGACTGCCATAGTTTGCTTTCGTTACGGTTTTTCCGTTAAAACTGAATATCGGAAAGCCATCCGAATCCAATCCTTCGAACGGAATAGAAAACAAACCGCGTACCGGATAACCTTCACGGGCAAACCCAACGCCGGAGATCAAGTCGAATACACGCGAACGTGACTTGAAATCGGTTACTTCCGTCTTATTATATCCGAATATGAAATCGGTAGACCATTGGAAGTTACGGCTTTCGATATTGCGGGTAGAGAGAGTAAATTCAAAGCCATGGGACTTCATAGAAGCTACGTTTGCCATACGTTCTACCGAACCACCGACACCTTGAGTTGTAATTGCACCGATCAAATCATAATTATCACGTTTGTACCACGCAGCTTCAAGATTGATACGGTTGTCAAGAAATCCCATATCCAAACCGATATTCATCTCATGCTTCTTTTCGTAGGTCAAATCACTGTTTTCAAGATCTACAATCTGTAATCCCGATTCAGAAACACCTGCCGACGGACGCCAAGGGGTATAGCTGTTAATAATAATCTTGGAGTTTGACACATTACTCGGACCTACATCAGCCGTCAAACTATACGAGGCTTTCAATGTAAAATGAGATAAAGCAGGTTCTAGTTTCTTGAAAAACTCCTCTTCATGCATATTCCATGCACCGGCAATATTCCAAGTAGGCAACCAGCGGGCAGAGCGTGACTTTCCCAAACGGTTGGAGCCTTCATAACGACCTGTGCCTGTAATGATATACCGTCCCTTATATGAGTAAGTGGCAGTTCCGAAGAAAGCTACGTTACGTTTCTTGGTATTAGTAAGGTCATAATAGTTTGTATTACCCTCGCGCAGTTTCTTGAAAGCAAGGTAATCAAAGAAAGGAATTTCACCGTTTTCATACTGCATCCCCCAGCCGTCAAAGCTATTTGCCGTACGATTTTGAGCATTCGATTCCATACCTGCATAAACGTTGACAATATGCGTATCATTAAACACATCATTATATGAAGCAGCAGCACGGAAGTCATAGCTCAGCATCTTATATTGCGCTGTATTATAAAAACCTCCCTTAGGCAAGATAGACACCGGAAGTGCATAAGGATCATCCGGATCTTTATACAGCCATGAGTTACGGTTGATAATCGTGCCATCTCCCATAGCCCGGTATGCCAATGCCTGGTTTGAGTTTTCGCGTATTTTGTGTTCTTGTGATGTGGCGGAATACTTCAAGGCGCCTAAAGCGCTCAGTTCCAGTTTGCGGAAAAGTTTCCATTTCAATTCCGCCTGAAACTTCAAATCGATAACGTCCAAAGAGATATTATTGGCATTCAGTTCGTTGAAAATATTAAAATCAGAATAGTTACGCATATAATACTCGTTCGGATCAAGGGTTCTGGAAGTGTTCAGAGCATAACTATAAGGATTGATATCAAATCCACGGCTCACTGTGCCGGAAGCCGCATCAGAACTCTGTCCCAATGTTCCCGGAGCTTTCTGCTGACGATAAGAAGCATTGGCAATCACGTTGAGCGACAAGTCTTTGACTATCTTATAACTATTATTCAAATTAGCCGTGTATCGTTGCACCTTATTTTGCAACATCCAGCCGGGATCGACCATGGCACTTACTGAGACATAAGAAGTGGATTTCTCCGTACCGGTAGCATAACTGACGGAGTGATTCATCATAATGGCATTACTGAAAAGCAAGTCGAACCAATCGGTATTTCTATATTCGGCTTCGCGCAGATAAGCATTCTGAGCTTCAGGAGTTTGAGCAAGACCATACATTCCGTTGGTTTTGTCATACCAGTTATTCAACTGATACATTTTCCCATACACACCACTATTGGAAGCACGATACACGCTGGCAAAGTTCAAATCACCTTTATCACGCATTTCTTTATAAATCCCCATTTGGTCTTGAGAATTCATCAGGTTAAAGTTACGGTAAGACGGCTTCATCCGCATAGTAAACTCACCCGTGTAACTCAACCTACTTGTACCTGCCTTACCCTGCTTAGTAGTAACAACAATCACACCCGACATTGCACGCGCTCCGTAAATAGAAGTTGCCGAACCGTCTTTCAATATTTGAAAACTCTCAATGTCATCTGCATTCAACCCCGCAATAGCCGAACTAATCAAAGTAACCGCATCTCCCGAAGATAATTGATCGGCACTGACTTCTACGACATCGTCCATAATAACGCCATCTACTACCCACAATGGTTTGGAATTACCATAAATTGACGTGGCACCACGAACCCTGATTTTAGGAGCTGTACCAAAGGTACCGGATACGTTTTGAACAGATACGCCGGCAGACCGGCCTTCCAGTCCACGGCTAATATCAGGCAGACCATCCAGCTTTACACTTGCCGCTGTCAAACGATCGGCCGCACCAGTAAAAAGACGCTTGTCTACTTTTGTCATACCTGTAACCACGACTTCGTCCAGTACTTCGGCATCCGGCTGCATAACGATTTTCATCGTCCCCGGTTTAATGGATACTTCTTGCGCTTTCATCCCGATGTAGCTGATTTTCAAAGTTCTAGCAGAACTT
>USPQ01000064.1 GCA_900556625.1 uncultured Bacteroides sp.
CACCGTTGGCGATAGATAATTTGAGTACCGGAGCTCCTTCCGACAAGTCTGTTTCTTTCCCGAATAAACGACTCTTGTACACATAATTTTAATTTCTAGTTAAAGGTTTATTATAAGCTGCTTTCACGGGGTATTCAACCGATGCGGATTCCTCTCGCAAAAGCATATTCTCAAAACAATAATGTTCCATTTATGTTTTATAATAAAGCATTGATATATGAAAATGAAAAAGATTTTAGCAGTTTTATTAATCCTGTTGCTTATACTTATTCTGGTTTTGATAGTACGGACCGTAACTTATAAATTTGGTAAAGTGCCCAAGAATGCGGATGATAAAGAACTGGTGAACACAGCTCCTTCGGAGCAATCAGTACGTCGTTTTGTCGGAGGAATACGAATCCCGACAATCAGTAATGAAGTGTATGAAGAGACTGATTTCAAGCCTTTCGATGAATTTATGAAGTACCTGACCGATTCTTATCCGGAGGTATATAGGGTGATGGATGTAGATACCATTAATACATACGGGCTGGTGTTTCATTGGAAAGGCAAGAACAGTGATCTGAAACCGATATTATTCTTGTCCCATTACGATGTGGTTCCAGTAGTCGGATATGATCCGTCTACGGCGACTGTTGCAGATACGGTTTTCCGGTTTGACGACAAACCGTTGCCTCCCATCAGGACTTATTCGGAAAAGTGGGATTATCCTCCCTTCTCAGGAGCTGTTGCAGGCGGACGCATATACGGTCGTGGAACACTTGATATGAAATGTATGCTCTTCTCTCTGATGGAGGGAGCGGATAACCTGATAGCCGAAGGCTTCCAACCGGAAAGAGACATCTGGTTTGCTTTCGGGCAAGACGAGGAAGTGAGCGGACGTCAGGGGGCTTTCAAAATTGCCGATTATTTTAAACAGAAAGGGCTACGCTTCAGTGCGGTTTATGACGAAGGAGGCATCATTGCAGCTCCCGGTTCGGCAATAGAATCCATACAAGAACCGTTGGCATTGGTGGGAGTGGGAGAAAAAGGCTTTCTGACCTTGCGCCTTACGATAAAAGGGATGGGAGGGCATTCTTCGATGCCACCTTCAAAGAGTTCTCTGGTGTATGCTGCAGAAATCATAGAGAAGCTGAATGACAACCAGTTCCCGGCAGAAATCATTTCTCCCATAGCAGCATTTTTCGATAATGTAGGAGAGGAAATGGGATTCTTTTCGCAGATGGCGATAGCCAATCAATGGCTGCTCGAACCGCTACTGCTGAAGACTATGGAAAAATCTCCCGCCTCCAATGCGCTGGTACGCACTACAACCGCCATCACGATGGCTAAAGGCAGTGATGCGGCCAATGTATTGGCTTCGGAGGCTGAGGTTACTGTAAACTTCCGCATTTTGCCCGGTGAATCGGTTGCCGGGGTGATAGAGCATGTAAAGAAGTTGTGTGAAGGTTACGATGTTGCCATTCATGTGGTATCGGAACGTGAGCCTTCAAGCATCTCTCCTAAAAACGTTAGAGGCTTCGAGATTATCAAGGAAGAGATGGCAAAAATATATCCCGCAGCTATCGTTACCTCTTATATTACGATCGGGGGTACCGATTCCTACAAATATCAGACGGTGAGCGATGACATCTACCGTTTCTTGCCTATTTGTCTGAACCAGTACGAACAGCGTACGATACATAACGAAAATGAGTATATATCCCTGGAGAATTTTGGGAAGATGCAATGGTATTTTAAGGAACTGATGAAGAATTATTAGTTCTTCTTTGCCTTGATTGCCTTCAACGTGTTTTTGCGCACAGAGCGGATAGCGGGAACCAGTAATTCGGGTTCCATGATTTCCAGCATTGTGCGCAATTCTTGTTGAAGCTCCGGGATGAAACGGGTCAGTTGGTAAGCAAGTTTGATGCAAAGTGACTGCACTCCGGGCGGTTCCTGCCGGGATACCATACGCTCTATGCAGAAATCCAGCAAGTCCACCCGTGGAGGGTCGGCTAGCGGTTGCTGACATAGCAGGTTCAAGAGCATTCTTCGTTTTCCTGAATGCGGGCAGGTAAGCGTTGCATCAATCAATTCATTTTGTTTCCCGCTCAGCCATTCTACTTCCGGTTTCGAGAAATGGGTACAAACCCACAGTGCCTGGTAAGAGACGATGCTGTCCTCATCATATATCAACCGGTAGATTTCTTCTCTGAGGCGTTCGTCGTCTTGTATGTAATGAAGTATCTCTCTGATATTCTCGATGTGTACACGCTCAGATAGTCTTGCACGCAGGTTCATATGGCTCTCGTTTTTTTTTGGGGGGGGAATGAGTTGTTTTTACTTGTTGCCGTTCTCTGCCTCCGGCAGTTGCAGATGGAGAATCGGATAAGGCTTGCCCATACCGTCTGTTTCATCTCGGCCTATGATCCGGAATCCCATGCGGAGATAAAATCCGAGTGCTTTGTCGTTCTGCTCGTTTACGTCTACTTTATTTATCTGTTTTCTCCGGGTGGCGTATTCCAGCAATCGTCTGCCATATCCTTTTCCCTGTTCGCCGGGGCTTACGAACAGCATTTCGATGAGTTCGTCGCTCAGTCCCATAAAGGCGACAATCTTTCCATTGGTATTGCGGATGATATACAGTTCTACAGCCGATAAGTAGTGGTTGCGTACCAATGGTTTGTAGAATTGGATATGCTCTTCCGTGAGGAAGTGATGCGTATGGCGTACGGAATCTTCCCATACTTGCAGAATCTCGTCGTAGTCTTCCGGAACAGGTCGGCATATATTAGGCAGATAATAGCACAGGTGATCGTATATATTTCCGTTGTAGGTAAGTTCCGCCTGATGCAGTACACCTTCACAGATAAAGCCGTTGCGTTCCAATACTTGCTGAGACCGCTTGTTGTGCGGATAACAGTTGGCGGTGATAAGGCTGAGCTGAAGTTCGTTGAAACCATAATTAAGCACAGCTTGTACCGCTTCCGTCATATATCCTTTTCCCCAGTGAGGCTCGTCGAGCCAGTATCCCAGCATACGTACTTGCGGGTTCTCCCGCTTCGGGTCGGGGACGATGCCGATGGAGCCGATGAGCTGTCGTGTGTCTTTCAGTGTTATAGCCCAGATATCCTCCTGACCGATAAACACGTTCTGGAGGATTTCGCGCGATTCTTTTATCGATTTATGGGGAGCCCATCCGGCATTATTGCCCAGATTCGGATTCTGGCAACAAGCGAAGAATGTTTCTGCATCATTTTCCCGAAAAGGCCGGATGAGTAAGCGTTCCGTTTCAAACGAACAATCATCCTGTGGTTCGTCTGCCTGCGGGGGGCATACGCATTCTATCCGGTTACCGTCAGGATCAAGAACTACACTTTCGAAATAACCATCTCCCGAAGTACGTGGCTCGCCTGCTATGATGTATCCCTCGGAGCGCATTTGTTCCGTGAAGCGAAGCACTTCTTCTCGGCTGGGGAAGGTGAAGGCAAGATGCGTCAGCCCAAGACGGTTCTCTTCTATCGGAGTATTTTGTACGTCTGTCCGGCTCATCAATTCCAGAGAAGGGCCTTCTCCGAAAGAGATGAAATAGGACTCGAATCCTTTCTTCGGATTGATGTATTTTTCATTACTCGTTCCACCCAGAAAGCGGACATAGAAATCTTTTAATTCTTCCAGACGAAAAGTCCAGATAGCGATATGATGTAGTTTCATGCTGATTTTAATTTTTGTCTTTATCTTTATTGTTATCGTTGTTGTCGTATTACTTTGTTGTCCGGATTACATATTTATAGACAATGCGGGAAATATCAGCGATAATCTTACTGTTTTCCAGACTGCTTTCCGCAGAGTCTTTCACGAAAACGGCTATACTGTATGCGTGTCCGTTGGGTAGGAGAACGAAGCCAATGTCATTGCAGCCTATCTGCTGTCCTTTCGCATTGAAATCTCCCGTTCCTGTTTTATGTCCTACGGTTACCCCTTTGCCTAGTAACGGGGCAACCAGACGGTCCTGCCCGGTCTGGCATTCTACCATTGTCTGATAGATGAAGTCTTTGTAGGCTTCATCGAACAATGTTTTGCGGCGGAATATTTCCAGTAATTTGGCAGCAGCCAGCGGTGTGCTCCAGTTGCTATAGCAGAGGTTTAAGTCTTCGTGCATATCGTTCTCTGTATGAGTGATCTCGCAATCACGAATCCCCAGTGATTGTATATACCGGTTGACAGAATCCGGCCCGCCTTGATAATTGAAAAGAATATCACAAGCATTATTGTCGCTCTGTTGCAGGGTGTATTTTAATAAATCAGCGATACTCATTTCGAATCCTCCCTGTGGAAACTGATCTCGCAACGGACTGTATGTATTCGGTTTTAAATCTGATTTCTTAATTGACAACAGAGTCCCTAGCGGCAATCTCTTTTTATCCATATAATCGGCCAAAGCCACTGCCTGATGGAACTTGAAAACACTCATCAGCGGATATTGGATGTCGTTATTCACAGTGACTGTATCTTTTCCATCGATAATAACGGCAATCCCTATTTCCGCCTTTTTCCCTTTAATAGCTTGTTCTAACAGTGTCTTGAGCTGGCTCTGTCGGGCAAAAAGGAGAGTCGGTATCAGACAGAGAAGAATAATGAATGAGCGCATAATCTATTTTTTGTTAAACAGGTTTCTTGTTTCTTGTTGAAAGCACAAAGATATGAATACTAAACTTAGAGACAAATTCTTATTCAATAATAGTAATGACACGATAGATTTTTTTACTTTTGTAAGTGAATAGGCTGAGGTAGTCTATTGAAGCAGTAAACATTATTAAAAGACAAAACTAATATGGGTACTTTTCGTTCCATAGAAGAACTGGTTAAAAGTCTGGATCGGGAGAAAGAACTTCTGAAAGAGATGTTTGCCAAACGAAAGTCTCTTTCGTTCCGTTATGATTATGCGCTTGAAATGACAGAGTACAAAGAAGAGCGTATCCGCTATCTGATAGACTATGGAGTTATCCGGGACACTGGCGACTTTCTTGAAATGGAGGATATTTATCTGAAATTCTTTGAAGATGTACTCGAAGTAAATGAAGAAATCAATGTATCTTTCGTGCAGGATTACCTGACACGACTGAATGAAAACATTGACTATTACTTGAAAGAGAATAACGAACAACGTAAATACAACTACCAGCGTGAAGTGAAACGCTGCCTGAAAAACATCGCTCTGACTACAGTCCGCAATGTGATGGACTTGAAAAGGAATATGGATAATACTTATAAGAACGAACCGAATTATAAGATAAAGAAAACCAAACTCGTCCGGCTTGATGAGAAACGGAATAATATTGCTCTGCTGATCCGTAAAAGTGAGGAATTGATAGACTACGGACAACCTGTTTTCTTCCGGGTGGCGATGGACGTACAAATGCGGAATGTAGTAAGCGACGTGAAACTACAGCTGAACGATTCATATCACAATCTGATTGAAATCCAGAAGCAAATTATCCATTACCTGAATCTCATTGACTATCAGAATCGTATTTTCGAGAAAGTAAAGAAACTGAAGTATTTGAAAGACCAGTTCTTGTTGGAAGAACATACAAGTATCCGTTCTGTTGCCGCACAAAAAAATCCTGTCTGGATGGAGCCGCAGGTCGGTTATCGCATCAAGCTTTCCATTGATAATCTACGGACTTCCGATGAGGCTTTTCAGATTTTGAAGAAACTTGTCGCGCGGCAGAAAAATTCTCCGAAAGGAATGAAACAACTGGCAGATGCCATTCCGGAAGGATACCTGGATGGGCAGTCGCAAATGATAGATACCGTAAACTTGCAGGAAGTGCATAATTCATTTATGGCGTCCAGCACCCACCTGTTCTCTTTTGTGATGAACTATCGCTACCGGAAAGAGGTGACACGTGGAGAGAAATTAATCTTTTTCTGCCAATTGGCGTCACAGTATGCCGACGAACTTCGCTTTACGGATACTTATGAAATCTCCGATGAAGTGGAATACCCTTTAATATATGCCAAATGATGTATGCTGAATGCTAAAAACAGATGACTATGAAATATACTGAAGAGATATTTAATATACTTAGCAAAGGGGGATTCATTTCTTCCAATAGTGTCTCTACCCAAGTGAAACGCTTGTATGATGCCATTGAGGAAGATTTGCCCGATTATTATGATTACTACAAAGGCATCGGTTTTTATTTGGAAGGTGGTGACGGTTATTACTACTTTACCCGCAAGGAATCGAAAGTCGATTTGGAACGTAAACTGGAAGCAATTCAGAAGTGGATTGATTACTTGAGTTTCCTGAAAACCTATCATTCGGCATTCGGTCCGGGCTTTCTGTTTCGTGCTGCTGATATTGAGATTCAGATAGGATGCGATATCGAACTGAAAGAAAAGGCAACCAAACTGTTTTCGGATAAGAAGAAATATGATGAAGTAGTCGGCAAACTGCTGAAAGAACTGGAGAGTATAGGACTGATAGAGAAAGAAAACGAACTTGACGGGACGTATAAAGTATTGTCGGCTTTCCATTATATGGAGGACTTGGTTGATTGTATCACAATTTCAGAGGAGGTGCAAGATGAGATACCTGAATAAGATTATTTTTCTGAACAGTGCTCATATTCCGTATGCGGAAGTGAAGTTGGATGGGAACGTACATTTTATAGGTACGCAAGGTGTCGGTAAGAGTACGCTGCTCCGTGCCATCCTATTCTTTTACAATGCTGACAAACTAAGACTAGGCATTCCGAAGGAGAAGAAAAGCTTCGATGCTTTTTACTTTCCATACGCCAATTCTTACATTATCTATGAAGTGATGCGGGAGAATGGGGCGTATTGTGTGGTAGCTGCCAAATCCCAGGGACGGGTGTTTTTCCGTTTTATTGATGCGCCATTCCAACAGGACTGGTTCATTGACGAACACAATGTGGTACATTCCGAGTGGGGACGCATCCGCGAACATATCGGTTCGAAGATTCAGATTACTGCACAAGTGACTAGCTATGAAATGTATCGGGACATTGTTTTCGGTAATAACCGCAAGCATGAAATGATACCCTACCGCAAGTTTGCCATTGTGGAAAGTGCAAAATATCAGAATATTCCCCGTACGATACAGAACGTCTTTTTAAATTCCAAACTGGATGCTGATTTTATAAAAGATACCATTATCCGTTCGATGAGTGATGAGGATATTTCTGTCGATTTGGACTTCTATCGTAGCCAGATAAAGGAATTCGAGCAGGAATACAGGGACGTGATGCTTTGGTTTACAAAGAACAAGAATGGAGAAGTGCCTGTCCGGAAGATGGCGGAGAAAGTAATGAACGCCTATCGTGACTTGATTTATACTCAAAAGCAGATTGGTGAAGGGCGTGCGGAGCTTAACTTTGCGGAGAAACAGGCTTTGCATGAGATTCCGTTAGTGAAGGAAGAACAGGCTAAAGCGGAGACGGAACGTGAACGGTTGCTGCGGCTTATGGGTGAACTGCAACAAAAGTACACCTATGAGCGTGATGGCTTGATTAGGGATATAGGTATAATAAACGATTTGCTCAAAAAGATACGTGAGAAACGTCTGCATTACGAGCAGATGCAGATTGAAGAAATCATCAAACGGGTATCTTGCGAAGAATTACTGATTCAGGAACTTGAACAAGTCCGGAATATGAAATCGGAACTGACAAGAGCTTATGAGGACGTATTGAGTAAGTACCGATTGCTGTTTGAGAAACTGGAAGCTGATTTCCGTACTTTTGAGAATAGCCAGCAAGCACGGATAAATGCTCGGAATGCGGAGATTGCCGGCAAGCAGGAAGAATTGATGCAACAGCTTCGTGTGGAAGAAGAAAAAGTAAGGGTAACGCAAGAAGAGAAAGTGCAGACTGTGGATAATCGTATCCGGCAGTTGCGCGACGAACAGGCACAGTGTAACCTGAAACTTCAAAAGGTGAAATACGAACATCCCCATCAAAAGGAAATGTCCGATTGTGAAGATGGGATTAACGAACTGCGCAAAAAGGACAAGGAACTGGAACTTGGCATCCGTCAGCAGCAAGGAGAAATAAAGCAGTTGAGACAGGAGTGTGAATGGAAAGTGAAAGAATTGAAATGGGAATTTCAGACAAAGATGGAGACCGTTCGTAAAGAACGGAGCGCGATTGAAGAACAGTTGCAAACATTGGACGCCTTGATTGAGAAACGAAAAGGTTCTTTGTGTGAATGGCTGGAGAAGAACAAACCGGATTGGCAGGAGACGATAGGCAAGGTGGCGGATGAGGAACTGGTGTTGTACAACAATGAACTGCAACCTCAATTAGTGAATAAGGAAGCTACTTTGTTCGGCGTTTCACTCAATCTGACAGCAATCGAGCGTTCTGTCCGCACTCCCGAGGAAATGAAGCAGGAGCGCGATAGGCAACAAGCAGCCCGGCAACTCTGTACCGACCGTCTCACCCGACTGACGGAAGAAGAGGGGGAAGCTGTTTCTTCTTTGGAGAAGAAGTATTCGAAGCAAATACATAGTATTTTGGAAGAACAACATCTGATGGAAGCCGAGCGAATGCAGATTCCTGCAAAATTGAAGAATTTGCAGGCTGATTACGCCTCATGGAAGACGAAGGAAGAGGAATGGAAAAGAGGATGTACCGAAGAATTACAGGCGCAACTGAATGATATCGGTCATCGTCTTTATGTGGCGGAAGGCGAGAAGGAGAAGCATTTGGCGGAACGGGAAAAACTGTTGAAAGCTTGCCGGAAAGTGTATAATGATAGCAGGACGGAACTCCGGAAGGAACTGGAGGAGTTTGTTGCCAGCGTTCAGCAAGAGATAGAGCGGATGAAACAGCAAACTGCGGAGCGGAAAAAGGAATTGAAGCAGGCGCAGGAGAATGAATTGAATGGAAAGGGTGCTGATACGGTCACTATCCGCAAGTATGATGACAGGCTTGCCGAAATAAATAAAGAATTAGATTATATAGGTAAATCCCGCCCACAAGTTCTTTTTTATGAAAGAGACAAGGAGGAGCTGTTTGATAAAGAACCTGCTACGCGAAGCAGGAAGAAAGAACTGGATGCGAAGCTAGTTGCATTGGACGAACGTTTCGCTCTGAAAAAGGAGAAGTTGCAGGTTCAGAAAAAAGGGGCGGACGAGCATCTCGAGCGGATTGGCAAAGAATTGCACTTATTGGAGGACGGGTTGAATAAAGTGGATATGTTCCGGAAAGATGAAACTTTTTGTCCGCCTTCTGTGATAGAAATAGGAGAGAAGCCTACCCGGAAAAATTGCGATGTTATTGTGGAAGAGTTGAAGTCGCTCATCGTATCCACTATCAGAAAAACAGAAGAATTCAAGAAAGCGGTAACGCAGTTCAATGGAAACTTCTCGTCAAAAAACACGTTTCATTTCCGTACGGAACTGGTTGGAGAACAGGATTACTATGATTTCGCTTCCAATTTGTGCGAGTTTGTGGATAATGATAAGATTTCCGATTATCAGAAACATATCAGTGAACGATATACGGATATCATCCGTCGGATTTCGAAAGAAGTGGGAGATTTGACACGCAATGAGAGCGAAATACATAAAACGATAAAGGATATCAACGACGATTTTGTCAAGCGGAACTTTGCCGGAGTGATAAAGGAAATAGCTCTTCGTCCGCTTCAGAGCAGTGATAAATTGATGCAGCTGTTGTCAGAGATAAAGCGGTTTACTGATGAGAATCAGCATAATATGGGAAAAGTGGATTTGTTTTCGCAGGCTTCCCGTGAAGATGTCAACGCAACGGCTGTCCGGTATTTGTTGTCATTTATGAAGTACTTGCTCGATGAGCCGGGACGGAAGCGGTTAGCGCTTGCCGACACATTTAAGCTGGAGTTTCGTGTGAAAGAGAATGACAACGATACGGGATGGGTGGAGAAGATAGCCAATGTAGGTTCCGACGGCACGGATATTTTGGTGAAAGCGATGGTCAATATCATGCTGATAAATGTGTTTAAGGAAAAGGCGTCCCGTAAGTTTGGTGACTTTAAAATCCATTGTATGATGGATGAAATCGGAAAGCTGCATCCTAATAACGTGAAAGGTATTTTGGACTTTGCCAATTGCCGGAATATTTTGTTGGTAAACAGTTCTCCCACTACTTACAATGTGGAAGATTATCGTTATACCTATTTATTGAGTAAAGACGGGCGATCAAATACACAGGTTGTCCCATTATTAACCTATAATAAGATAGAAAAATGAGTGGTAGTATATTTACTGTAGCAATGGCGCGGCAGGTTCTGAAAATGTTGAGTGGTGATCCCATATCATACGTCAGGTTTGATGGAACATTTGCAAGAGAGTTGCTAAGTGAGGGAGTTATTACGGTTGTCTCACGAGGGAGCAAACGCAGCTTTCGAATGATTAATCCTGAAGGATGTCGTATCTATATTTCGCAGAATTATACTTTTGGCATGGAATTGGAAGACTGGATCGAGATGAAGAACTGTCCGGATGAAGTGTTACGTTCGGAACAAGTGGCGAAGGCGGGGGACTCTAAACTGAGATATACCCGTACGTTCAAAGGTTTTCTTCTCAATTGTTATGAGCCTATAGAAGCAACTCTTCATGATGAACCATGTGTGCTTTCTCCCTTGCAAGGTACTTCCATCTTCATGCAGGATTACGAATATTTCCGTATTCCTGAAGATGTCGTAGTAGTGGGTATAGAGAATGGAGAGAATTTCCAGCATATCCGTGCCCAAAAGTATTTGTTTGAAGGAATGAAGGTTCTTTTCGTGTCCCGTTATCCGCAATCGAAGGATTTGTGTAACTGGCTAAAGATAATCCCCAATCGCTATATTCATTTCGGAGACATAGATTTGGCTGGCATTTCTATCTTTTTAAATGAATTCTATGTAAAATTGGGCAATCGTGCGGAATTTTTCATTCCTGCGGATGTGAAGAAACGCCTCAAGGACGGAAACCGACAGCTTTATGATAATCAGTATTTGCGTTATAGGGCTATGTTGGTTTCTGACGAACGTTTAAGACCGTTGGTGGCAATGATTCATAAATATGGGAAAGCGTATGAACAAGAAGGATATATAAAGTATTAAATTAGTCATATGATTACACTGGATAATTTTGAGAACTTTGTCCCCTATAAGATATTGATGCGCGGGGAAGAGTATTATGATACAGATGCCGTTTCCGAACTGGAAGAAACCTCACCCGGTGAATGGACTGCAACTGTAGAGGGAACGGATGATTATAATGTAGAAATATCTATGAACGGAAAGGAAGTAAAATCCTGGTACTGTGATTGTCCGTATGATGGAGAAATCTGCAAGCATGTCGTGGCAGCACTTCTGGCAATTCGTGATAATAATAAACGAGTAAGTCGTAGTGCATTTTCAAAAATGAGAATAGTTACAAAGGAAGAAGAGGTTGTACAACCCGATGTGGACATCAAACAATTGCTGTCATTCATTAATCCGCAGGAACTTTCTAAATTTATCAGTGAGTATGCCTCAATGAATCCGGAATTTAAAATAGCGCTTTTGAATTATTTTAATAGTTAAGGAATGGTCTCCGGTACCAAAGACTTGTGTATATCAACTTTATTATAAGTTTTTTGTATCTTTGTTGCTAGGGTATGGCAAAGTTCGTACCTTTGTAAAGTTACAAATAAGAATGATAATGAAAAAGTCTATAAAACGTTTACCCAAACGTACACAGGAAAAATTGACAGTCTTGCTGGATTTATAATTGTATTCTGATGGTCTTTACGAACTATCGTCCGAAGAGTCATAAAATCAAAGAATTTGGTGGGATGGTAAAGCGTTTCTCACAGGAATTGACAACAGTCTTTCCTCAAAATACAGGTTCAGAAAAAGAATGTTTTGATTTGTTATGCCGTTCTTATATTGAATCCCGCTATAACAAAGATTTCAGTATCTCACAAGAACAACTAGAATACCTTATTTCCCGTGTAGATATTCTGAAAGATATTACTGAACGCTTGTGTAAGGAGAAGATTGCGGAATATGATACAATGACTGAATAATTGTTCCCTGTGAAATAAGTCGGTGTCACATTTATAACTTGAACTCAGAATTCAGCTCTCTATGAAATGAAAAAACAAAATATATCTGTCATCTGTCACAGACTATAATCTAACTTGCAGAGTATAAGTGCTTAATGCTGTGACAGCACAAGGTGACAGCAGTGTGATAGCAATAATGCTGTCACCTAAAAAACAAAGACAAAATAAAGTCTTTGTTTGAAAATGAATAGTATTAGCCATAAATGGATAAGTCGTTCATTTTATTACCCCCGTACTTATGAATTGTGTCCTGCCTTGAAACCAACAGTTTCAAGGTGCGAAACTGTTGGTTCTGCGGTTTGAAACTTTAGTTTATACGCTTGAAACTCTAGTTCCAATTGCTTGAAACCATTGGTTTCTCACCGATGAAACTATAGTTTCCCTTAGCTGGAACTGTAGTTTCAAGCAGAGAAAACTAATTTGTCCCGTAATTAGGTGGTGACAATCCCGTTTCTTTCAGCTAAAGAGATGCTTGATATATCAATAATTCTCTGTATTAAAAACTTGTTTTCTTTGCTGGTTTCGGATATTATGACTAATTTAGCAGTCTCAACGATCACAAAGACGCTGACAAAACAAATTATTATCAAATTAATGAAAATTACTCAATTTCGTAAGAATGAAGATACGATAGCGCTCAGCGTAATGGATCTTGATATACTGGTAAATAAGATAAAGACAGAAATAAAATCCCGTCCTGTTTCTACATTCAGAGAACATCTGCGATATACCCTTTCCGATGAACGGTGTATGTTTGCCGATAAACTGCCCAAGATAATTCCTGCCGCCGAATTCCGAAAAGTAAACGGCCAGAAACAGATGAAAAACTACAATGGTATTGTAGAACTGACCATCGGTCCTTTATCCAATAAATCGGAAATCGCTTTAGTGAAACAAAAAGCCTGCGAGCAGCCGCAAACCCGTTGTGTTTTCATGGGTTCAAGTGGAAAAACGGTGAAGATATGGACTACCTTCACCCGACCGGACAACTCCCTTCCCAAAACACGGGAAGAAGCGGAATTATTCCACGCCCACGCTTATCGACTGGCTGTGAAATGTTATCAGCCCCAAATCCCGTTCGATATACTTCCCAAAGAACCGACCCTTGAACAATATTCGCGATTGTCCCACGATCCGGACATCATATATCGTCCGGGTTCAGTCCAGTTTTATCTCTCTCAACCATCATCAATGCCCGAAGAAACCACTTTCCGTGAAGCGGTTCAGGCGGAGAAATCTCCATTGACTCGTGCCGTACCGGGATATGATGCGGAAAATGCATTTCTAATGCTTTTCGAAGCCGCTTTTCGGAAAGCTTATGCCGATCTTCGGGAAGCGGGGCTCGAATTGAGCGAAGACACATGGCATCCTTTAGTTGTCCAACTGGCTAAAAACTGTTTTGCTTCGGGACTTCCGCAAGAAGAAGTTGTGAAACGTACTGTTTTCCACTTCTATATGTATAAACAGGAAGAGCTTATCCGGCAAATGATTGGCAATATATATACCGAGTGCAAAGGCTTCGGTAAGAATATCAGCCTAAGCAAAGAACAGCAACTCGCCTTGCAGACTGAAGAATTTATGAAACGCCGCTATGAATTCCGTCATAATACCCAAATTGGTGAGGTAGAATATCGTGAAAGGCTTTCTTTTCGTTTCCGTTTCAATCCTCTCGATAAACGTGCGCTGAACAGCATTGCTTTGGATGCACAGATGGAAGGTATCCCGTTGTGGGATAGGGATATTAGTCGTTATATTTACTCCAACCGCGTCCCTGTATTCAACCCGTTGGAAGATTTCCTCTACCGGCTTCCCGCATGGGACGGTAAAGACCGTATTCGTGCATTGGCAGCCACCGTCCCTTGTAAGAATCCGTATTGGATGGATTTGTTCCACCGTTGGTTCCTCAATATGGTTTCTCATTGGAAAGGAAGCAATAAAAAGTATGCAAACAGTGTTTCGCCCTTACTTGTCGGACCGCAAGGGACACGTAAATCCACCTTTTGCCGGAGCATAATGCCCCCTTCCGAGCGTTCCTACTATACTGACAGCATTGATTTCTCCCGAAAGAAAGATGCCGAACTTTACCTCAATCGTTTTGCGCTTATCAATATCGATGAATTTGACCAGGTGAGTTCGATACAACAAGGCTTTCTGAAACATATTCTGCAAAAGCCTGTACTGAATGTGAAGAATCCTCATGGCAGTGCCGTGCTTGAAATGCGTCGGTACGCCTCATTCATAGCCACAAGTAATCAGAAAGACTTGTTGACCGACCCTTCTGGCAGCCGTCGTTTTATTTGTATCGAAGTGACCGGAGTGATTGACACCAACCGTCCGATAGACTATGAGCAGCTTTACGCACAAGCTATGTACGAATTGGAACATGGCGAACGTTACTGGTTCGACCAGGAGGAAGAAAAGATCATGGTGGAAAACAACCGTGAATTTGAATAAGTCCCGCCGGAAGAGCAACTTTTCTTCCGTTATTTCCGTGCCGCACAGCCTGAAGAAGGGGAGTGGCTGTCTCCAGCGGAGATTATGGAAGATATTCAAAAAGGCAGTTCAATCCCGATGTCTGTCAAGAGGGTTAATTCCTTCGGAAGAATACTGAAAAAGCAAGAAATACCTTCCAAACATACGCGTAGCGGTACACTCTATCATGTTGTAAGACTAATAACCAGGTGACGGCAAAAATGCCATCACCCTGCCGTCACCTCTTGCTGTCACAGTCTTATCGGTTCATTACTAAACTATTAATCCCTAAACTGTGACAGATGACAGCAACTTACCAAATATATTCTTCTGTGTAACGTTGGTAAGTTGGTTCTTCTTTTATTCCTTTATTACGGAATAGCTGTTTGATGTAGGCTTGGTCTTTAGGCATAAGCCCCCGTTCTCCACGATAGAACCGATAATATCCCGTTTTTCCATAGTGTCCGACCATTTGTATTCTGATACTGACCGCATCCTCATAGGGGATTCTGTTAAGCAACTGTTTAAGTCCCCATGCCACATGGACTTTGACAGCAGTCTTGAAACATTCGCATTGGTTTCCATCCGCAGGATAACGTGCCGGATTAATGATAGTGATATATAGGTTGTCGGCTGTATCAAGTTGTGTAGCTATGTGGCGCAGGCATTTGGGGGCTTGTGGACATTGAGCGTTGAAGCAACGGGCAAAATTGTAGGGGACAGACAGGCTGTCGGGTTCTTCTTTCATTTTGTAGGGTTTATTTTATTTGTGAAATACTGTTGTAAATATAGCAAACAGAATTCTTCACAAAAGTAGGACTTTATTTTGGGAATG
>USPQ01000065.1 GCA_900556625.1 uncultured Bacteroides sp.
TAAGGATTTTGTGCTTGTACAGTTTTTCCATATTGTCACGAGCCGGACCAAGATATTTACGCGGGTCGAATTCAGCCGGTTTTTCAGCAAATACCTTACGTACAGCAGCAGTCATAGCCAAACGAGAGTCTGAGTCGATATTGATTTTGCAAACTGCAGATTTAGCAGCCTTACGCAATTCTTCTTCAGGAATACCGATAGCAGCTTTCAAAGCACCACCATATTTATTGATAGTTTCCACTTCTTCTTCAGGAACTGAAGATGATCCGTGAAGAACGATTGGGAATCCCGGAAGTTTTTCCATTACAGCGTCCAATACTTCGAATGCCAATGGAGGAGGAACCATACGACCTGTTTTCGGATCGATATGACATTGTTCCGGAGTAAATTTGTAAGCACCGTGAGAAGTACCGATTGAAATAGCCAAAGAGTCGCAACCTGTACGAGTAGCAAAATCGATTACTTCTTCAGGGTCAGTATATGTGTGGTGGTCAGCAGAAACTTCATCTTCTACACCTGCCAATACGCCAAGTTCGCCTTCAACTGTCACATCAAACTGGTGTGCGTAATCAACTACTTTCTTAGTCAATGCAACGTTTTCTTCGTAAGGAAGATGAGAACCGTCGATCATTACTGAAGAGAAACCTGAATCAATGCACGATTTGCAAGTTTCGAAAGTATCTCCATGATCAAGGTGGAGAACGATTTCCGGATGTGCGCAACCTAATTCTTTAGCATATTCTACAGCACCCTGAGCCATGTAACGCAATAAAGTAGCGTTAGCATACTGACGAGCACCTTTAGATACCTGAAGAATCACAGGAGATTTAGTTTCAACAGCAGCCTTGATGATAGCTTGCATCTGTTCCATATTGTTGAAGTTGAATGCCGGGATAGCATATCCACCTTTGATAGCCTTAGCAAACATTTCTCTCGTGTTTACCAATCCTAAATCTTTGTAATTTACCATTTTGTTTAAAGTTTATTGTTAGTGAATAAAAATTCTACGCAAAAGTAAGCATTATCCACCGAATAACGAACATCGGAAAGAAAAATATAGTAGAAAAAGGTTTAAATAGAACATCTATTTCTTGCCGGAAAGCAAGGTAGACATTAGATTGTAATGTCTACCTTGCAAATAAATAACTAAAAGACAAATAATAACTCTTCGGGCAAATACACCTTATTATATAATAGGCAATGCGCCATAAACAAAAGTTTTTCAGCAAAACCTTTTTCTATTTCACAGAAAAGCATTATCTTTGCGCACTGAAAATGACCATTACACTATTTCTTACCAAAATAGTAACAGAATATAAATTAAAAAACAGATACTGAAATGAAAAAAGGCCTTCATCCAGAATCATACCGTCCGGTAGTATTTAAAGATATGTCAAATGGTGACATGTTTTTATCTAAATCAACTGTAGCAACTAAAGAAACCATCGAATTCGAAGGTGAAACTTATCCGTTGCTGAAGATTGAAATCTCAAACACTTCTCACCCGTTCTATACAGGTAAATCTACATTGGTAGATACTGCAGGTCGTGTTGATAAGTTCATGAGCCGTTACGGTGACCGTAAGAAGAAATAATTCGATCTTTCGTTAAAGATGAAAAGAGGGGATTCTCAGCAGGGAATTTCCTCTTTTTCATTTTAAACTACATAGAGAGAACAGAAAAATCTTAAAAAATATCAGCGTACACAGTTTTTACCGAATAAAGAAACTACCTTTGTTAGATAATAAACAAACTAAAGTAATGGAAATAACCCAATTAGAACAAATGACTAAAGAAGAAGTTCTCAATTTTATCAGAAAGCGCCTTTCTTTCGGTTCGGAAATAAAAAGGCAACTCAAACATGTGGACGAGGATGATTTCAGCAAAGAGCATCGTAGGTTCGAAATGTCCGGCTGTGAACAGACTACAGGATGGTGCACTCTTTTCAACACTGCTATCTTAAATGAATTTGCCAATTTAGGTATCTACGATTATACCTCTTATCTTTTTCTCGATTTCGACAAAGGTACTCCAACTGTCTACCTCAAGTACTACGATGAAAATGAAAACCTGGAATATGATCTTAATGGTTATACAACGACAGAAATCATATTCACCATTTTTGAACTCACAATCTTTTCCGGAAGATCGAAAAGACCGAGAAGCTAAGACCTAAATCTTTCGGTTTTCCCGAACATTCATATCCATAAGTTGTTTATTCTCTGTAATAAAGAGAAACGAACCAACGCAAAAACTCTAAACATCAGTATGGTATATGAAGAAGAAATATGGATTCGTCCTGATAGCTGCAATTTTACTGGCAAGCTGCGGACAGAAAAAAGAGACGAAGACAACAACAAGTCGTCCCGTAAAGACTGCAATTGTTGAGTCTAGATCGATTATCAGAAAAGATTTTTCGGGAATTGTAGAAGCGGTAGAATATGTAAAACTGGCATTCCGTGTCAGTGGACAGATCATTCAATTGCCCGTCATCGAGGGAGAAAAAGTAAAGAAGGGACAACTGATCGCAGCCATTGATCCCAGAGATATTGCATTACAATATGCCGCAACCAAATCTGCTTACGAAACGGCAGCTGCACAGGTAGAACGTAACAAACGGCTTCTCTCCCGCCAAGCGATTTCTGTGCAGGAATATGAAATCAGCCTTGCCAACTATCAGAAAGCAAAATCCGAATATGAGTTGTCCGTCAATAATATGCGCGACACAAAACTGACAGCTCCTTTCGACGGCTCCATCGAAAAACGTCTGGTAGAAAACTATCAGCGTGTCAACTCTGGAGAAGGTATCGTGCAACTAGTCAACACACGTAATCTGCGTATCAAATTCACCATACCGGATGTCTATCTCTATCTACTTCGCACTAAAGATCCTCGTTTTCTAGTAGAATTCGACACATTCAGAGGACATATCTTTCAGGCAAAATTAGAAGAATACCTTGACATATCAACAGACGGCACGGGAATCCCGGTCAGCATAACAATTGATGATCCGTCTTTCGATCGAGATCTTTATGCTGTGAAACCGGGCTTTACGTGTAGCATACGTTTCACGGCCGATGTCGGTCCATTGGTACAGGACAGTTGGACAATCGTACCGCTCAGCGCCATATTTGGCGAAAGTGAAGGGAAGAAAATGTATGTCTGGGTAGTGGAAGGCAACAAAGTACACAAACGTGAAGTGACTGTCAATGCACCTACCGGAGAAGCTCAAGTACTAATCTCAGAAGGTCTGAAACCCGGAGAAAAGATCATTATCGCAGGCGTATACCAGTTAGTAGAAGGAGAAACCGTAAAAGAAATCGAGAAATGAACTTAGCTAAATATTCATTAGACAACACAAAAATCATCTATTTCTTTCTTGCAGTATTGCTAATCGGGGGAATCACTTCCTTCGGTAAGCTAGGAAAGAAAGAGGATGCTCCGTTCGTCATCAAGTCGGCTGTTATCATGACCCGTTATCCGGGTGCCGAACCGGCTGAAGTAGAACGACTGATTACCGAACCTATCTCCCGTGAGATTCAAAGTATGAGTGGCGTATATAAGATTAAATCAGAATCTATGTACGGACTCTCTAAAATTACATTTGAACTGCAACCTTCATTAGCAGCCAATTCCATTCCCCAAAAATGGGATGAATTGCGACGAAAGGTGCTCAATATACAACCCCAGTTGCCAAGTGGCGCATCTACCCCGACCGTTTCTGATGATTTTGGCGATGTATTCGGCATTTATTACGGACTGACGGCAGATGAAGGTTATTCTTACGAAGAGATGCGCAATTGGGCTGAACGGATTAAGACACTGGTAGTCACAGCAGATGGAGTGATGAAAGTTGCCCTATTCGGAGTACAGACAGAGGTAGTGAATATCTATATCTCAACCAACAAATTAGTTGGCATGGGTATCGATCCGAAACAACTTGCAAGTCTGCTGCAATCGCAAAACCAGATTATCAATACCGGAGAAATCCGAGCCGGCGAACAGCAGTTGCGGGTAACAGCCAACGGTATGTATACTACTGTTGACGACATCCGCAACCAAGTAATTACAACAAAAGCCGGACAAGTGAAACTGGGTGACATCGCTGTAATAGAAAAAGGATATATGGATCCGCCGTCCAACATCATGCACGTAAACGGCAAACGTGCCATCGGTATCGGTGTATCGACCGACCCGCAACGAGATGTTGTGCAGACAGGAGAAAATGTAAAAAACAAACTTAACGAATTGTTGCCGCTCATGCCCGTAGGTCTGGAGTTGCAGAGCCTATATCTGGAAAATGAAATAGCCAACGAAGCCAACAACGGATTCATCATCAACCTGATCGAATCTATTCTGATTGTAATTGTAATTATTATGCTGGTAATGGGCTTACGCGCCGGTGTACTAATCGGCTCGTCACTTATTTTTTCCATCGGTGGGACGCTACTCATCATGTCTTTCTTCGGTGTAGGACTGAATCGTACCTCCCTTGCCGGATTCATTATCGCTATGGGAATGTTGGTGGATAACGCCATTGTGGTAACAGACAATGCACAAATCGCTATTGCACGTGGGGTAAATCGAAGAAAGGCCCTAATAGATGGCGCTACCGGCCCTCAATGGGGATTACTCGGAGCTACATTCATTGCCATTTGTTCATTCTTGCCGCTTTATCTCGCTCCTTCTTCTGTGGCGGAGATAGTAAAACCGCTTTTCGTGGTGCTCGCCATATCTTTGGGATTGAGTTGGGTACTTGCTCTCACGCAGACCACAGTATTCGGTAATTTTATCCTGAAAGCAAAAGTAAACGATGGAGCAAAAGATCCATACGATAAACCGTTCTACCACAAGTTCGCTTCCATCCTACGTGCACTGATTCGCAGAAAAGCGTTAACATTAGGTTCGATGGTGGTACTGTTCATTATCTCGCTGGTTATCATGGGAACAATGCCACAAAACTTCTTCCCTTCTTTGGACAAACCCTATTTCCGAGCAGACGTATTCTATCCTGATGGGTATAGCATCCAAGATGTCGTGAAAGAAATGAAATCGGTAGAAGACCATTTAGCGAAGCAACCGGAAGTAAAAAAGGTATCAATCACTTTTGGAAGCACCCCGCTAAGGTATTACCTGGCTTCCACTTCGGTAGGCCCCAAACCGAATTTTGCCAATATATTAGTTGAATTGACGGATAGCAAGTATACGAAAGAATATGAAGAGAATTTCGACGGATATATGAAAGCCAACTATCCGAATGCAATCACCCGTACCAGCCTGTTCAAACTATCTCCCGCAGTAGATGCAGCTATCGAGATAGGCTTTATAGGACCGAATGTAGACACACTCGTGGCACTTACCAATCAAGCACTGGAGATTATGCATCAAAACTCGGATTTAATTAATATCCGAAACTCATGGGGAAATAAAATCCCCGTATGGAAACCGGTGTATAGTCCGGAACGGGCACAACCTCTAGGAGTCTCCCGACAAGGAATGGCTCAAAGCATTCAGATCGGTACCACCGGAATGACATTAGGGGAATACAGGCAAGGAGACCAAGTGCTTCCTATATTATTGAAAGATAATACAGTGGACTCATTTCGTATCAATGACTTGCGTACCCTACCCGTATTCGGTACCGGAAATGAAACAACCAGTCTGGAACAAGTGGTATCGGATTTTGATTTCCAATACCGATTCTCGAATGTAAAGGATTACAACCGTCAGATGGTAATGATGGCACAATGCGACCCACGTCGGGGAGTAAATGCAATTGCCGCTTTCAACCAGGTGTGGTCTCAGGTACAGAAAGAAATTAAAGTCCCGGAAGGATATACAATGAAGTACTTCGGAGAACAGGAAAGTCAAGTCGAATCAAATGAGGCGTTGGCTAAAAATTTACCGCTGACTTTCTTCCTGATGTTTGTAACCTTGCTGTTCTTATTCAAGACATATCGCAAACCGACCGTAATTCTATTGATGTTACCACTGATCTTCATTGGTATCGTATTGGGATTATTAGTACTTGGCAAATCGTTCGACTTCTTTTCCATTCTCGGTTTACTAGGATTGATTGGAATGAATATCAAAAACGCGATTGTACTCGTCGAACAGATAGACTTGGAAACAGCTATGGGTAAAAAGCCTTTAGAAGCTGTAATCAGTGCTACAACCAGCCGTATCGTACCCGTAGCGATGGCTTCCGGAACAACAATTTTGGGAATGTTACCGCTACTATTTGATGCGATGTTCGGAGGTATGGCGGCTACGATTATGGGAGGATTGTTGGTAGCTTCAGCTCTGACGCTATTCGTTCTTCCGGTGGCCTATTGCTCTATCCAAAGAATCAAAAACTAAATATAACCCTTATTTAGACAGAAGAAATAAATTACAATGAATAAAATGAGAACTCAACTAATAACTCTGTCTCTGCTGCTCCTTAGTCTTACAGCCGAGGCACAACACCCCTTTCTCAGCCGGGAAGCGTACCGGGATAAAGTGGAAGCTTATAGCCAAATACTCAAGCAACAGAAACTAAAAACTATAGCAAGTGCGGAGGCACGTAAGATTGCTCATACCGGTTTCCTGCCCAAAATCGATATCAATGCGGACGGTACACTCAATATGAGTGATCTTAAAGCATGGAACGAGCCATTAGGGGAATACCGTAACCACACCTATCAAGGAGTATTCGTCGTCTCGCAACCTCTTTATACAGGAGGAGCACTCAACGCTCAACACAAGATTACCAAAGCGGATGAAAAACTCGGCCTGCTCAATGAGGAAATGACAATCGACCAAATTCATTATCAGAGCGATGCAGTCTATTGGAATGCGTCTGCTTCACAAGCAATGCTGCAAGCTGCCGATAAATATCAACATATCGTAAAACAGCAATATGATATTATTCTAGATCGTTTCAATGATGGAATGATTAGCCGTACAGACCTACTCATGATTTCCACCCGGCTAAAAGAAGCTGAACTTCAATATATCAAAGCCCGTCAGAATTACACGTTGGCATTGCAGAAATTGAATATTTTGATGGGAATAGATCCCAACACCCCCGTAGACAGTCTTTATACTATTGACAAGACTTCTGCTCCTATACAAATCCTTTCTCTTGAAAATGTATTGCAACGACGTGCGGATTATGAAAGTACGGAAGTGAACATCATGAAAAGTCAGGCGCAACGTAAAGCCGCATTAAGTCAATTCAATCCTCAGTTGAGTATGTATTTCAGTGGTGGATGGGCAACTGGTACGCCCAATCTCGGATATGATGTCTCATTCAATCCTATTGTCGGCATTAATCTTAATATCCCAATTTTCAGATGGGGCGCCCGTTTCAAGACGAACCGCCAACAAAAAGCATTTATCGGAATACAGAAGTTACAACAAAGCTATGTGACGGATAATATTAACGAAGAACTTTCAGCCGCACTTACTAAGTTGACAGAAACGGAATATCAGGTGAAGACAGCCACAGAAACGATGAATCTGGCTAATGAAAATCTCGACCTGGTTTCTTTCTCTTACAACGAGGGAAAAGCAAATATGGTAGACGTATTATCCGCACAGCTATCATGGACACAAGCACATACAAACTTGATTAATGCATACTTATCAGAAAAGATGGCAATAGCGGAATACAGAAGAGTTATCAGTGAATAATAAAAACCAAATTTTAAATTCATCTAACAAAGAAGAGAGTGTCAAAACGCAGAATGTTGACACTCCCTTCTTTTCAGAAATCAGTTGTTCCTAATTACGTAATTACGCAAGGAAAGAAATCAGAACACCGGCAGCTACGGCAGAACCAATTACTCCGGAAATGTTACTTGCCATACAATACTGCAATACATGATTTTTCGGGTCATATTTCAAAGCAATCTCGTTAGCAACACGGCTTGCCATAGGCACAGCACTTAATCCGGTAGCACCGATAAGCGGATTGATTTTCTTCTTGGAGAAGAGATTTACCAATTTCACAAACAGAATACCACCTGTAATAGAAAGGGCAAATGCCAAGAATCCGCCTATCACGATACCGATAGTCGTCCAGTTCAAGAAAGCTTCTGTCGTCATAGTAGCACCAACGGACAATCCTAAGAAAATAGTAGCAGCATTCATAATGCTGTTAGAAGCTGCATCAAACAAACGGAAAGTATTTGTTCCGATCTCTTTCACCAGATTACCGAACATCAACATACCAATCAAAGGTACTGCGCTAGGTACGAAAAGAGCGACAACAGTAGTCACTACAATCGGGAAGATAATCTTCAATACACGCAAATTTTTGATTTCTGTTTTTGACGGATACTTCTTTTCTTGTTCTTTCATGTTGATACTTAACTCTTTCTTTGAACAAAGCAGTTTCACTACCAGCGGAATAATCACCGGAACTAACGCCATATACGAATAAGCGGCAATAGCAATCGGTCCCAGCAAATGCGGAGCCAACTTAATGGTTGTAAAAATGGCTGTCGGACCGTCCGCACCACCAATGATACCCAAAGAAGCTGCTTCTTTCGGAGTAAATCCCATCAAAATAGCCACCAGCAACACGGTAAAGATACCAAGTTGCGCAGCAGCACCAAATATGGAAAGACGTAAATTACGTAACATCGGTCCGAAATCTGTCAACGCACCGACACCCATAAAGATGATTGGAGGCAGGAAACCGGTTTTTATCAACATATAGTAAATGAAGTTCATTAATCCCAATTCGTGGGCAATGTCATGCAACGGCATTTCCCAGATATTTTTCAACACTCCGTTTACCATCACCATACCATTCTCATCTGCCTGAATAACTCCCATATCTCCACCGGGAAAGTTGGCAAGCAACACCCCGAAAGCAATGGGAACAAGCAGCAACGGTTCGTACTGTTTCTTGATACCGAGATAGAGCAGAACAAACGCGATGGCATACATTATCAGGAACTGCGGTTCGGCAATGATATTGCTGAACGCAGTCATCTCGTATAAATTCTCAAATATCTCGTTCATTATCCTATCTTCATTAATACATCATCTTCTGAAACAGCATCTCCCGGAGTAACACAAATGGCAGTAACCGTACCGCCAAACTCTGCACGAATGGCATTGTAAGTCTTCATGGCTTCCACATAACAAATGACATCACCTTCTTTCACCGTGTCGCCTACTTGCAAAGCAGTCTCCTGCGCGTTCTTCACCAAGAAAAATTTGCCTTCTAGCGGTGAAAGCACTTCCTTGCCCTCTCCAGCCGGAGCAGCGGTAGCGGCTGATGCAACAGGAAGTTCGGTATCACCATAAGCCACTGTCACACGATAGGCCTGTCCGTCAACTTGCACAGTCAGTGTCTTCGGTTTTGCATCTTCCTCCGGAGATTTATCTTTTTCTGCACGACGCTTAGCAACATCTTCCAAGAAGTCTTCTTTTGCTTTTCCACTCTTGTAAGCCTCATACTGAGCCGGATGCATGGCATATTCGAAGAGCTCTTCGTCATCCTGGCCTACGTCCCATTTATTCTCCTTCATCAACTTACGGTATTTGTCGAGACTGTCCGGATAGTTATCCTGCGGATTCCCTTCAAAGAATTTACGGCCTTCACGCTCCGCCTTTTCAATAATTTCAGGAGCGAGTTTACCCGGCAAACGTCCGGCTTTACCCAAAATCATATCCCAAATATCGTCGGCAATCATTCCCCAGCGCTCTTTGCCTTTCTCCATCGCCATCACGTTCATCATGGCCAGATTCTTCACATATTGACTGAATGGTGTAACCAACGGAGGATAACCGACACGAGGCCATACGTAAGCCACTTCATCAAACAACTTAATAAGAAGCTGATCCTGTGTCATAAACGGCAAATTACGTTTTGCCTTGTATTTATTGATAGATTCAAGATTGGATTCAAGGTCAGCCATCAAACTCCCCATCATACCGCCCGGCAATCCGGGAGCAATCAATAAAGAGTTCATCAGACGGTTTTTCGGGCTGATGTACAATCCGAGAAAATCGTCCATAAATTCCTGAATTAATGCACGCACCTTCATATAAGCTTCCATATTGATTTCAGGAACCTGATATCCGGCGTCTTTCAACATAGCCTGTACACTCAGCAAATCAGCATGACCTGTACCCCATGACAATGGTTCCATACCTACGTCGATATAATCACATCCTGCCTCGCATACTTCAAGAATACTTGCCATATTAAATCCGGGACCGGCATGACTGTGATATTGCACAGGAATATCGGGATGAGCAGCCTTGATATTCGCTACAATTTTACCCAAAGAAACAGGGCGTCCAATACCTGCCATATCTTTGATGCAGATTTCATCGGCTCCCAGTTTGATAAGCTCCAACGCCATATTGGTGTAGTACTCCACAGTATGAATAGGCGAATGAGTGATACAAAGCGAACATTGCGAAATCATCCCAGCTTCCTTTGCATACGTAATGGAAGGGGCAATATTGCGGACATCATTCAATCCGCAGAATGTACGGGTAATATCTGTGCCTTGTGCTTTCTTTACTTTATAGAACAGTTTGCGGACATCTGCCGGAACAGGACTCATACGGAGTCCGTTCAGCGCACGGTCGAGCATATGAGTTTGAATACCGGCTTCGTGGAACGGCTTAGTCCATTCCCGTACAGCCTTATTCGGATTCTCACCAAACAATAAATTCACCTGTTCAAAACCTCCGCCATTGGTTTCTACGCGGGCAAAACAGCCCATATCAACAATAGCAGGAGCTACCTTTACGAGTTGATCTACACGAGGTACATATTTTCCGGCAGATTGCCACATATCTCGGAAAACCAAACTAAACTTTACTTCTCTTTTCATGTCTTTCAATGATATAACTTTTTATAGATTTATAATTTTTCCACTTTAGTGACTTTTCCCTTACCTAATGTCACCACATTCACAGCAGCACTGATAGCGGCCAGAATATTTCCCGGAATAGGTGCAGGACCTTTCTGTGTTTCCTTCTTCGCAGGAAGCACTTCTTCAGGAGCATATTTGTTGACCAGAGTAATTAAAAATTTGCCTAAATAAATCACAATCAGCAGAATAACAAATACTGTAGCCATTCCGACTACCATCAGCAGGATCGCTGTTTCAATATTTTCCATATAATTAAATTATTAGTTATTTCAGTCGTTTATTCAAAAAGCGTTCGAAAATACCAAATATTTATTATAAAATTAATTAAGGGAGGGATAATAAAGTATAAAACCATAAAGTTTCTTGCTCGCAGACATATAAAACAAATGTGAAAGAAAGCTCAAAGGAACGTTCTTTCACACTCTCCAAAATTTCCAAAGTATAGAATATACTTTAAAATTCGCTTGTAAAATGGAATTTAATATGTTTGAAATCCATTTGAGCCATCTGAAGTACATAACCGGAATCTGCCAGGAATACATCACGTCCTTCCCTATCCTTTGCCATATACTGATATTTGCGTTTCTTGAAAGCTTCCAATTCTGCCGGGTCATCACTTTCTACCCAACAAGCCTTATAAAGACTCACCGGCTCCCATCGGCAAGACGCGTTGTACTCATTCAACAGACGATATTGGATAACCTCAAACTGCAACTGCCCCACCGTACCGATAATTTTACGACCGTTGAATTGATTGACAAACAACTGAGCCACACCTTCGTCCATCAACTGATCAATTCCTTTAGCCAGTTGCTTCTGCTTCATCGGATCGGCATTCTCAATATACTTGAACATTTCCGGCGAGAAACTCGGCAAGCCGCGGAAATGAAGCATTTCACCTTCCGTCAGCGTATCGCCAATCTTGAAAGTACCATTATCCGGCAAACCGATAATATCTCCGGCGTATGCCTCGTCAATCGTTGTCTTACGCTGTGCCATAAACTGGGTAGGCGATGAAAAACGCATTGTTTTTCCATGACGTACATGCTGATAAGGAGCATTTCGTACAAATTTTCCGGAACAGATCTTACAAAATGCAACACAAGAACGGTGATTCGGGTCGATATTAGCGGTAATCTTAAAGATAAATCCGGTGAATTTAGGTTCTTCCGGTTTCACTTCTCTTTCTTCAGCCTGCACAGGACGAGGACTCGGAGCTATTTCCACGAAACAGTTCAGCAACTCCTGAACACCGAAGTTATTCAAAGCCGATCCAAAGAATACCGGTGCACAGTCACCCGCTAAATAAGATTCAACATCAAACTCCGGATAAACCCCTTCAATCAGTTCCAGATCACCACGCAGCTTATCCGCCAGCGTTTTGCCAATCTGCTTATCCAACTCTTCCGTATGAATATCAACGGCAACCTTTTCCGTCACCATCTGTTTAGACGGCTGATACAAATCCAGTTTCTGTTCATAAATATTATATACCCCCTTAAAACGAGGTCCCTGTTCAATCGGCCATGACAAGGGACGAACCTGAATCATCAACTCCTCTTCCAATTCATCCAGCAAATCGAACGGGTCTTTTCCCTCACGGTCCATCTTATTAACAAAAATAATTACCGGAGTCTTTCGCATACGGCAAACTTCCATCAACTTGCGCGTCTGTGTTTCCACACCTTTTGCACCGTCCACTACAATAATCACACTATCCACTGCAGTCAACGTACGGTATGTATCTTCGGCAAAATCCTGGTGTCCGGGAGTATCGAGGATATTAATCTTGTAGTCCCGATAATCAAACTCCATCACGGAAGTCGTCACCGAAATACCACGTTGCTTCTCAATCTCCATCCAGTCGGACGTAGCCGTTTTCTTAATCTTATTACTCTTTACCGCACCCGCTACCTGAATCTGTCCTCCAAAAAGCAATAATTTCTCCGTCAAAGATGTCTTACCCGCATCCGGATGCGCAATAATGGCGAACGTTCGCCGTCTCAAAATTTCTGTATTATCTGCCATATTTATTCATCATTCTTCATTTTACCAATGCATCGTTCAAGACTCTCTTCCCAATGAGGAATCTCGATGCCAAACGTTGTTTTTATCTTTGTCTTGTCCAATACGGAATAAGCGGGACGGTTTGCCTTTGCCGGATATTCCGCAGTGTGCAAAGGTTTCACTTTACAAGAAGTTATTCCCGCCAAACGATGAATAGCTACCGTAAAGTCATACCAGGAACATACGCCTTCATTGCTGAAATGATAAATACCACGAACTATCCCCTTATTGATAATTGTGTAAATAGCCCGCGCCAGATCATTGGCATAAGTAGGAGTTCCTATCTGGTCAAAAACAACTCCCAAACCATCCCGTTCCTTTCCGAGACGAATCATCGTTTTCACGAAATTATTTCCATAAATGGAATAAAGCCATGCGGTACGGATAACTACCGCTTTCTCACAATGGTCCATCACTTCCTGTTCACCTTCCAGCTTGGTAGAACCGTAAATTGAGTCCGGACAAGGCTTGCATTCTTCCGCATAAGGAGTATGAGCAGTCCCATCAAAGACATAGTCCGTAGACACTTGAATCATAGCAGCATTATTGGCTTGCGCGGCACGTGCCAGAATGCCCGGAGCTACACTATTAAGTTTATGAGCCAATTCCCGGTTATCTTCCGCCTTGTCTACTGCCGTATAAGCTGCACAATTTACAATCACATCAATCTGTTTTTCAGAAATATATGACCAAACGGCTTCTTTATCACATATATCAAGTTCCTGAACATCCGTAAAATAATACAAATGTTGCGGGTTCTCTTTCGCAAGTACCTGCATCTCATTGCCAAGCTGACCGTTGGCACCCGTTACTAAAATTCTCATTTATTCGTCCAATTTTAATTCACCTTTGCGGTCTTTATCATAATAGTTCGCCAACATAGACAAGAAACTAGTAATAGCTTCCACTGCTTTTGCAGTGCCTTCGCTAATCGTTTTTTTCTGAAGACGAAGCAAAAACACACCATACAATGCCTCAAAGCAAGTTTCCAATTCGGGCTCTTCTTTCTTACCGTTCTTATTTCGCAATTCTACGATAAATGGTAATGCCTTAA
Organism: uncultured Bacteroides sp.; assembly: GCA_900556625.1. GTDB lineage: Bacteria > Bacteroidota > Bacteroidia > Bacteroidales > Bacteroidaceae > Bacteroides. The sequence continues at coordinate 14,010 of USPQ01000065.1, forward strand.
AATATGCGGCACTATAAAAAGGAAATTTAGGAGAAGAAGTCAATGCATTATGCAATTCAGTCAAATTGATAATTACATTTTTATTAATCTGCAGATGTCCTTTTTCACGAACACCTTCTTCACCCATCATCGTTATCAGATTTCCATACCACTCTCTCATGGCAGGCCGTTGGTCTTCCGGATAGCGGGCAATCACATTCGCTTCGATTTCCTCCGGTTCACAATGATTGGCGCGGACCAGATCTTCCTCCTGCCACATATATATAAGGTATTCGGCAATATTCTTTTCTTTCAGTTGTTGTGCTATCTGATTCATAAGCTATTTCTTAATAAAGTGACTCTCCCAGCAATGTATAAACCAGTCCGGCTACAGACACCAGCATCACAATACTGCCAATAACCCGGTTTAGTATCCAGATACCGCGCAAATTGAATTTTGTACGTACCTTATTCACAAAATAAGTGATTCCGAGCCACCACGTCAAAGCCCCCATAGCTATGGCAAAATATCCCGTAATTTCTTCAAACACCAATACACCCGGCTGCACAAATGCAAAACGGGCAAAAAGTCCGATAAACAGGAATATAATTAATGGGTTGGAAAGTGTTACAAAAAAAGCGGTAATGAAATTATGAAAATAGGAACCTTTATTCGACGAAGCCGGACGAATGGATTGTACCGGATTACTCCGAAAGGTATATATACCAAAAAGGAGTAGCATAATACTCCCCAACAGCTGCAAATAGAAAATATTCTTATTGATATAATCAAATACAAAACTCATGCCATAACCGGTAAGCAAAGCGTATGCTATATCACTCAAGGAAGCTCCCAGCCCTGTTACAAAGCCATACCAGCGTCCCTTATTCAAGGTCCTTTGAATACACAGCACGCCCACCGGACCGAGAGGTGCGGACACAACAACGCCAATAATAAAGCCTTTAACTATTATATCGAATATTGTCTCTATCTGAATCATGTCGCAAATATCGCACTTTTTTATGATATGGAGATAGGATATTAACGTTTTTTCCACACAAGAATCAAGAATATACTAACAACAAGTAAAACTGCATATCGGAAATATACATATTAAATATACGATTGGAATTTATTCTTCTTTTTTTTCCTACCACCGATGAAATTAATTATCTTTGTGGCGCAAAAGAGAAGAGTTTCTTCTACAGAGACTTCAATTATAAAATGGCAAATCATAAAATCATATATATAAGACATGATTCTTTTTTTCAGAACCCCTTCCAAGAGCGTGATTGCCGTAGAGAGCAA
>USPQ01000066.1 GCA_900556625.1 uncultured Bacteroides sp.
AATGGAAGAAGTATTCAAGTACATTATCGGTCTTGGAGCGGCAGTAATGATGCCGATCATTTTCACGATTTTAGGAGTATGTATCGGTATTAAACTTCCCAAAGCGCTCAAGAGCGGTTTGTTGGTTGGTGTCGGTTTCGTTGGTTTATCAGTAGTGACGGCATTGCTCACCAGCAGTCTGGGTCCGGCATTAAGTAAAATGGTTGAAATCTACGGATTGGAATTAGGAATTTTCGACATGGGGTGGCCTTCTGCTGCGGCGGTAGCTTACAATACCTCAGTCGGTGCTTTCATCATCCCTGTTTGTCTGGGAATTAACTTATTAATGTTGCTGACTAAAACAACCCGTACCGTCAATATCGACCTTTGGAACTACTGGCACTTTGCATTTATCGGCGCTATCGTATACTTTGCTTCCGACAATATCTATTGGGGATTCTTTGCAGCTATCATCTGCTACATCATCACGCTGGTAATGGCAGACCTTACCGCTCCTGCTTTTCAGAAGTTCTATGATAAAATGGACGGAATCTCTATCCCGCAACCTTTCTGCCAAAGTTTCGTTCCGTTTGCTATCGTAATCAACAAACTATTGGATAAAATTCCGGGATTCGACAAACTGAATATCGACTCTGAAGGATTGAAAAAGAAATTCGGCTTAATGGGTGAACCCTTGTTTCTGGGTATCGTAATTGGTTGCGGTATCGGCGCGCTGGGTTGCGGAAGCTGGAAAGAAGTGGTAGACAGCATTCCGAGCATATTAGGTCTGGGTATCAAAATGGGCGCGGTAATGGAGTTGATTCCACGTATCACCAGCCTCTTTATCGAAGGTCTGAAACCGATCTCCGACGCTACTCGCGAACTGATCGCAAAAAAATATAAGAACAGTGCCGGGCTGAGTATCGGTATGAGCCCCGCTTTGGTTATCGGACACCCGACGACACTGGTGGTATCCCTGCTTTTGATTCCCGTAACTATATTCCTTGCAGTCATTCTGCCGGGCAACCGGTTCCTTCCGCTGGCATCTCTGGCGGGTATGTTCTACCTGTTCCCGATGATTCTGCCTATCACGAAAGGTAATGTAGTGAAATCGTTTATTATCGGACTGGTAGCATTAATCGTAGGTTTGTATTTCGTAACGGAACTGGCAGGTTTCTTCACCCTGGCCGCAAAAGACGTATATGCTGCTACGGGCGACCCGACAGTGAATATCCCCGCAGGCTTTGAAGGCGGCGCACTCGACTTTGCTTCCAGTCTTTTCTGCTGGGGTATCTTCCACCTGACTTACAGCCTGAAGATTATCGGCCCAGCAATCCTCGTGGTACTCGCACTCGGAATGGCTATCTACAACCGTATCCGCATGACGAGAAATGATGCAAAAGAAGCATTGAACAACAAATAGTACATAATATATAATTCAAATAAAGATTCGAAAGATGAAAAAATTAGCAATTGCAATGATGTTGGGTATCGCAGCGATGTCTGCTTCTGCCCAGGTAAATTACAAGATGCAAGTGGCTTGCAATCCGCAAGACGTGAAAACGTATGATACAAACCGCCTGCGTAGTAGCTTCCTTATGGAAAAAGTAATGGTTCCGAACGAAATCAACGTTACTTATTCTATGTACGACCGTTTTATCTTCGGTGGTGCCGTGCCTACAACAAAAGAACTGGTACTGGAAACAATCGATCCGCTGAAAGCTAAGTTTTTCCTTGAGCGCCGCGAACTGGGTGTTATCAACGTAGGTGGCGAAGGAATCGTGACCGTAGACGGCAAAGAATATACATTGAAGTTCAAAGATGCACTGTACGTTGGTAGAGGCAAGCAGAAAGTGACTTTCAAGAGCAAAGACTCAAGCAATCCTGCCAAGTTCTACATCAACTCTGCTACTGCTCACAAAGAATACAAAACGCAGTTAATTACGATTGACGGACGTAAAGGCTCTCTGAAAGCCAACTCTTTCCCTGCCGGGAAATTGGAAGAAAGCAACGACCGCGTTATCAACCAGTTGATTGTAAACAATGTACTTGAAGAAGGTCCTTGCCAACTGCAAATGGGATTGACGGAACTGAAACCGGGTAGCGTATGGAACACGATGCCTGCACATACTCACAGCCGCCGCATCGAGGCATACTTCTACTTCAATGTACCGACCGGCAACTCTATCTGCCACTTCATGGGCGAGCCTCAGGAAGAACGCATCGTATGGATGCAGAACGAACAGGCTATCATGTCACCGGAATGGTCTATCCACGCTGCTGCCGGAACAAGCAACTATATGTTCATCTGGGGCATGGCTGGTGAAAACCTCGACTACGGAGATATGGATAAGATTAAATATACAGAAATGCGCTAATCATTGCGCATCTCTGCAACCATATAAATAATCCGAGAAACTTCATTCATTCCTCTGTATAAGGAAAGAATGAAGTTTTCCGGATTTATCATATTCTTCTCCCAAAGAATACAAATGTAACACCTGACATATACTATGCAACAAAATCATCCTATAATGCAACGAATTATACATGATTTTGACCAATTATTACAAATAACTTTCATTCGAAATACCGACCTTTGTCAGCAAATCAAAATCTATTAAATCCATTATCATGAATGCATTTCAAAAAACAGGCGAAAAAATGACAAACTACAGATGGACTATCTGTGCTATGCTATTTTTTGCAACAACAGTTAATTATCTCGACCGCCAGGTGCTATCGCTGACCTGGGACGAATTTATCAAACCGGAATTCCATTGGAATGAAGTACACTACGGTACTATCACTTCCGTATTCTCTATTGTATATGCAATATGTATGCTGTTTGCCGGTCGCTTCATCGACTGGATGGGCACAAAAAAAGGGTATCTCTGGGCAATCGGTGTATGGTCGGCAGGTGCTTGTATGCACGCACTCTGCGGAATTGTGACCGAACAATATGTAGGTTTGCACAGCGCAGCCGAACTAATGGCTGCTACCGGTGACGTGGTTGTTGTACTGGCTACCGTCAGTATGTACTGCTTCCTTGCCGCTCGCTGTATCCTCGCACTCGGTGAAGCGGGCAACTTCCCGGCTGCTATCAAAGTAACGGCTGAATACTTCCCTAAAAAGGACCGCGCTTACGCTACTTCTATCTTTAACGCCGGTGCCTCTATTGGTGCCTTGATCGCTCCCGTTTCCATTCCGTTGATCGCAAAAGCATGGGGCTGGGAAATGGCATTTATCGTAATCGGTGCGCTTGGTTTTGTCTGGATGGGTATGTGGGTATTCATGTATGATGCTCCTTCAAAGAGTAAACACGTCAACAAAGCCGAACTTGATTATATCGAACAGGATAAATATGAAGAAGGCGCCGCCCCTGTGATTGAAGAGGTGAAAGAAGAAAAGAAGATGTCTTTCCTTCAATGTTTCACTTACAAGCAGACATGGGCTTTCGCTGCCGGCAAGTTTATGACCGACGGTGTGTGGTGGTTCTTCTTGTTCTGGACTCCGTCTTACCTGAATACCCAATTTGACATCAAGACTTCCGATGGACTGGGAATGGCTTTGATTTTCACTCTTTATGCCGTAACAATGTTGTCTATCTATGGCGGTAAACTCCCGACTATCTTTATTAATAAGACAGGTATGAATCCTTATGCTGCCCGTATGAAGGCAATGTTGATTTTTGCTTTCTTCCCGTTGGTGGTATTGCTGGCACAGCCATTGGGTACATTCTCTCCGTGGTTCCCGGTTATCCTTATCGGTGTCGGCGGTGCTGCCCACCAATCTTGGTCGGCTAACATCTTCTCTACTGTAGGTGATATGTTTCCGAAAACCGCTATTGCAAGTATTACAGGTATCGGTGGCATGGCCGGTGGTGTGGGTTCCATGTTGATGCAGTTCGGTGCAGGTCTGCTGTTTGTTCATGCCGACGAAACGCACATGACATTTATGGGATTCGAAGGCAAGCCTGCCGGATATTTCATTATGTTCTGTATCTGTGCGGTAGCTTACCTGGTAGGCTGGGTGATTATGAAGGCATTAGTACCGAAGTACAAACCTATCGTATTGGATTAATCTATCATCTGATATAAAATGAAACAGGAAGGTATCCAATTAATAATACCTTCCTGTTTTTCGTAAAACAAAATATTCTAGTAAAACAAAAAAGCCTCTTCTCACGAAGAAGGCTTTTTAGGATTACTTATTCTACATTACTTCCTGCTTTTAAAATGAAAAAGAAGCATTCTAATAATGGAGGATAGTAATCGTTAAGATGAAAAAAAGGGAAGTCTCACGACTTCCACAATTCTTCTAACCTTAAATCTAAATCTCTATGAAAAAAACGTGTTGCAAATATAGGCGTTTGTTCATTATTGAGGTGTTAATGAATTGCATAAAGAGAGAATAAAAACTAACATCTGCAAAAATTAGCGAATTACCCCTGAGTCTCTATTAAATTTAATAAACTTTCATAAAGCGGGTTGGATTTCAGGTATTTCGGGACTCCTGTCACAAACATCTGTTTCCTTGCACGAGTAAGGGCTACGTTCAATTTCCGGTCTATCAGCACTCCATTCTCTTCTGTTAAATTCGACACAAATTTTAACTGATAATAACTATTAATACAACAGGAATAAATAATCACATCCCGCTCGCTACCTTGAAAACGTTCGACAGTATCAACCAATATCCGATTGAGCGCCGGGATCCCTAACGCTTCTATTTCTTTTTTTATAAGTGCTATCTGACTGCGATAAGGTGTGATAACTCCCAAAGTACGGGAATCGTCAAAGTCTGTCCGGTGAGATTCATAGATTTGAGCTGCCAGACCTGCGACAATACGGGCTTCGGAATAATTTATCTTGGCCGACCCGCCCGCCTTCTCCGGCTGTGAAGGATAAAAAGCAAGACGGGAAATGTGTTCGGATGACTCTGTCTGATGCGGCAGGCCTACCGGTATCAGATGTCCGCCATAGAAAGCCCGGTTGGCAAACAAGGCGACTTTGGGATGCATACGTCCCTGACGACAGAGCATATCGTGTGAACGGTGAACGGCAGGGCAATTCCGATAAAGACGTTCAAACAAAGAGTCTTTCAGGTTAGTCAGCCCGATAGCCAACAATGTTTCGTCATAGATAGCAGATTGCTCCGCTTTTTGCAGGACAACGGCAGGAAGTTGTTTATGATCACCGATCAGGATAAACTTATCTATCGCATTCCTGTCGCCTTCGCCGTGTGCACAAAGAATACCTAACAATTGCGGTTCTAATATCTGAGTAGCCTCATCGACGATAGCTACATCAAAGTGCTTCAACCGAAAGAGTTCGGGCTTTCCCGAAATGGCGGCCACAGTTCCTACCATGATACGGCAATTACGTATACGTTCATAAACATCGGCACGGCGTGTACAGGATGCCAACTCGTTTTCGATCAGATGTCCGCGATATGCTTCATCACAGGATAATTCGCTCCCTACACGGATAAAGTCGACAGCAGGACGAATCGAAGCAAGCGACTTGCATATTTCATCAACAGCACGATTGGTATACGAAAGTAGAAGAATTTGTGAGTCTTTATCGGCATGGAAAGTCTCCACCATTTTCTTCAGGGCACAGGAGGTCTTACCCGTCCCCGGAGGACCGACTAACAGGAAGTAATCTTTTGCAGCTTTCGCTTTCAATGCAACGCGGGTGAAGTCGTCTTCCGCTTGAGCTATGAGTATATCCAATGATTCGTCAAACTCCGGCGGGCGCTGAGAAAGCAATAAATCGCGCCGTTCCTGCGTAGCAGACAGATAAGCATATAATCCTTGATACATCGAACGGAAAGTGGTATCCATCGTATCGTGCTCTATCGCATAAAGACTCCGGGCAGGAAGTACGGAAGGATTTTGCTGTGTAGCACGTAAACGGATTCCGACTTCATGATCCGTCAGATATTCAATATTTCCTTTGAATACCATTTTATTGGTAACATTATCTGTATCAGAGTTCCGTTCGTAAAGGATTATGGCATCGCCTTGACGGAAATTAGGGAGAAAAGTTCTTTCTCCTCCCACCTTCTCTTCCGGAGGGAAGGCCAACGTAAGACCGGCTTTATGTTCATCGGCTGCATGATTCTCCTTAATTCTCAAATCATAAAGAATCTCTCCTGCTTCGCATTTCTCCGCCAAAGTGGAAAGCCACAAGGAAGCGGCTCCGGTGCGTCCCTCATAATCCACATCTCCGGATTTGGAGGTATAAAGTTCTTTTGTTATAAAGTTATATATTGCATAGAAATATTTTTTCTCCAAAGGAGAGAGTGCTTTCAATTTCGACTGGAAATTGTCAATGGAAGGACGCAGGTAGGTTTCCCAAAAATGCCCTTTCAAACCTCGCTCGTTCAAGGTGAAGGAATTGATGCCTTCTAGTTTCTGCGCGGTATACTCCAGACTATTCCGTAACTGAATTCCATATTCATCAGCAACAATGCGGTTGCGCAAGTCGATCACCCGACGCACCAGTGCCCAGGAAGGACGGGAAGGATAAAGCAACGGATAGCGGGTGTATAGCAGATAAGCTTTCACTTTCCGGTGGTCCATTCCCATAGAATATTGCAGGACTGCCTGATAAAGCAACATTTGCACTTTATTATTCTCTTTCGGCTCCACTTTGCCACGGATAGCATATTCGTCAGCCTTACCCGATTTCATTTCGATAAAGGAGGACATATCCCGTTGCATATAGTCGAGACGCCCTTGCAGTCCGAGTGCTTCGCAAATATAAGACGGTTCGAGCACAGCATCCGTCTTATCCAGTTCGTATCCGGCAGCATGGAAAGTATCGTTTACCGTTTCACGGATATGCTCAAAGTGAAGTTTACAGTCATCGAAGAACCGGCGTTCCTTTTCCTTGTCACGCAAATCGGGACAGGCTGCCAATTCGATAGGATAGCGCCGGAAAGCTTTCTGCATACACGCACGGTAATCAATTTCTTCTTCCTGTGCATGAATCCATTCATCCAGAAAAAGGTTGGCAATGTTTCCCAGCAACAAAGGGCGTGCATTCTCAATCGGCTGAAGGCGGGAAAGAACATAGTTTGCCGGATGATGCCCGTAGTCGCGGAAACATTCGGCAAGGGAACTGATGTCAAGCAGGTAATCCGGTTCGAGAACGATAAATGAAGGGGTCAATACGCCCGCTTCATCCACCGCAACGTCTAATAGATTTATTTGGGCATATTGCCATAGCAGCCGGCAGGTTTCAGCAAATTCTTCGTTTATCTGAGGAATGTTATAGCGAACCAAATAAGGTTTCTCCGATACTTCATCCAACGGAGTTACATATAAATATTGTTTATCGGCATACTGAAAGCAGACGCGCATCCGTTGCACACGTTCAAGGGCAGGAGGTGCAACCAGATAAGTTGCATCGGTACGGGGTAGCAAACGGTATAATTCAACAGGAACATCTTCACCGGACAATTTACGGATAAGAAAAGCCAATGTCTTGACGTCTCGCAAAAGATTCTCCCGGGTAGGAACAAGCTGGTGATTCAAAACCCGATTAGAAGTCAGACGGAATGTATGCAAACGATTCTGCTCTGCATAAGTAAGTCCGGTTTTGGCACCTACAAAACTGATTCTGGCGGAAAGGTCGGTCATTTGCAGACTCTCATTCTGCATCTCCGAACGACAAATACGTTCCAACAAATCACGCATTTGTTTATAGCCAACAACCAATTCCACACCTTTCTCCCGGCAAACAGCCAGCAGTAGTTCATAAGATTCTATTCCTTCATTTGCTTCCATAAAACAAAGGTACGTGATAAATCTTAATTCTTATGTAAATGAGTGCCTTCAAATACCCGACGATATTTAAACTTCTTCTGTTATATCTTCTTCCTTCTTGTCTTTTATCATCAAAATACTCATTTCATACAACAGATAAAGAGGAATAGCTACCACACTCAACGTAAAGGGATCGCCCGTAGGAGTGATTATAGCAGCGGCTATCACGATGACAACAACAGCGTGACGACGATATTTCCGCAAGAAAGACTTGTTGACTATTCCCAACAAAGAGAGTAACCAAGTCACCAGCGGAAGTTCAAAAGCAAGTCCCATACAGAGAATCAACATCATAAAATTGTCAATGTATGAATTGAGCGAGAGAATGTTTTCTACTTCTGAACTTAATTGGTAAGTAGAAAGGAAGCGAAGTGTCAACGGGTAGACCATAAAATACCCCAACAAAACACCGATAAAGAACATGAATGTACCTATTGTCAGGGCTTTCCGTACTCCTTTACGTTCATTGGGATAAAGGGCAGGACTAATGAAACGCCATATTTCAAAAAAGAGATAGGGTATGGCAGTCACTACCGACAACATAAAAGCCGTTGACAGATGGATAAAAAAAGGAGCAGCCAAGTTAATATTGACTAACTTCACATGAAAATCTTGCGTAAAAAAATCATCAGTCAGATCGAATTTCTGTCCGATGTATCGTAATAAATCGTAGAATATGAAATCATTGTGGCAAGGTGCCAGTATCACATGATCGAAAAGATAGGGCATAGCTATAAAATAGCCTATCGCCAACACGAACCAAATCCCAATCACCCGAAAGAGTACCTTACGCAGTTCATCCAAATGATCCCAAAAGGTCATTTCTGCCATTCGAACTTTCTTCTTTACTTAGCTGAATCTGCCGGTTTGTCAATTTCGTCTTTCGCCTTATTTATTTCATCTTTCGCTTCATTTACTCCGTCCTTGAAGCTCTTGACCCCTTTACCCAAGCCACGCATCAGTTCAGGAATTTTCTTTCCACCGAAAAGAAGAAGAATAACCAAAGCAATAATAATCCATTCGGAACCGCTGGGCAAAAAGCCTAACAATAATAAGTTTGTCATAAGTTTATTTGATAAGAGGTTTCTACTAGTTGGTGCAAATATAACATTTTCGCCACAGAGTAGCACAGAGTTCCACGGAGTTTTTTATTATTTTGCCCACCCTGTGAAACTCAGTGTTGCTCTGTTATGAACTAATCCTGATAATAAACCCGCTTTACCCGAGTGGATATACTAGTCAACACTTCGTAAGGAATCGTATCCAGTTTATCAGAAAGGACAGTAATCGGAAGATCATCACCGAAGATAATCGCCTGGTCACCCTCACGGCAATCGATGTCCGTTACATCAATCATACAAACATCCATACAGATATTGCCGACATAAGGCGCTTTTTTTCCATTCACCAGACAGTAAGCGTTTCCACGTCCCAAATGGCGGTTTAATCCGTCCGCATAGCCGATAGGAATAGCAGCAATGCGTGAAGGACGTTCCAAATGTCCCTTTCGGCTATATCCTACCGTATCTTCTGCAGGCACGTCCCGAATCTGAAGAATCGTTGTCTTGAGAGTACTTACATTGTGTATAATCGAATTATCTATCGGACTCACTCCATAAAGTCCGATTCCCAAACGTACCATATCAAACTGTGCACCGGGGAAACGTTCGATTCCTGCCGTATTACAGATATGACGCAGAATCTTATGTGAGAAAGCGGCTTGCAACTCCTGCGAACCTTTCTCAAATAATTCTATCTGCTGACGTGTAAAAGAATCGAATTGAGGCGAATCACTACCTACAAAATGAGAGAACACCGAACGGGCAATCACAGCGTTCTGAGCTTTCAAGCGACGAATCAGCAAGGGAATCTCATCAATGCCAAAACCTAGCCGATGCATACCCGTATCCAATTTTACATGAATAGGGAAGTTGGTGATTCCTTCTTTCTCGGCTGCTTTAATCAAAGCATCGAGCAGGTGGAAATTATAAACTTCCGGCTCCAGCTTATAGTCGAACATAGTCTTGAATGCTGTGAGCTCAGGGTCCATTATGATGATAGAAGAAGTAATACCTGCTTTACGAAGTTCGGAACCTTCATCGGCTACGGCTACAGCCAGATAATCGACATGATGTTCCTGCAATGTCTTGGCTATTTCATACGAACCGGCTCCATAAGCGGAAGCCTTTACCATGCAGATCACTTTCGTTTCGGGATGACGAAGCATCGCACGATAATGATTCAGGTTCTCCACCATTGCACCGAGATTTACTTCCAGAATCGTTTCATGCACTTTCAGTTCCAGTTCTTCGGACAGCAGATCAAAGTTGAACACACGGGAACCTTTAATCAGAATTACTTCCGAATGAAGTGATTTCAGCAGATTCGAAGCCAGAAGAGCTTCTGTATTCGGGAAGAAATAACGTTCCAACGCATCGTCAAAACGAGCGGTACAGGAAGAAATCTCTGCTCCTACGCCAATCAGTTTGTCTATTCCACGACTCCGTACCAACTGTGCCACACGACGATAAAGTGTAGCGGTACTTTGTCCTGTTTCTAAAATATCCGACAAGATTAATGTACGTTTCAATCCTTTCTTCTCCGAACGACGTACCAAAAAATCAAGAGCGATATCCAATGAAGCCAAGTCCGAGTTATAACTATCATTAATCAATACACAATTGTTCTTTCCTTCTTTTACTTCCAAACGCATGGCAATCGGTTCAAGACGTGCCATACGCTCTGTTATCTGATCGGCGGGGGTCATTAAATAGAGGCAGGCTGCCAGACAGTTCAGTACATTCTCTATGGAAGCGTCATCAATAAACGGGATGCAGAAAGTATTATCCATATCCAGATAACGGTAGGAAATAACAGTATGATCTTCTTTCTTAGTCACCCGGCTAATATATAACGGACGTTCAATATCCTTACGGCTCCATGCTATTTCACGAGCTGTCAACATCGACTTTGCTACACAATTGCTGATAAGTTCGTTATCTCCGTTATAAATTACGACATCACAATCTTTAAAAAGAGTCAGTTTCTCCATGCACTTCTCCTGTAATGAGAAGAAGTTTTCCTGATGAGCACCGCCAATATTAGTCAGAATGCCAATAGTCGGCTTTATCATCCGCTTCAAAGCATTCATCTCTCCCATTTCAGAAATACCGGCTTCGAATATGCCCAATTCTGCTTCTTCATTCAGTTGCCAGACCGATAAAGGTACACCAATCTGTGAATTATAGCTACGCGGCGAACGGACAATACGACGGTCGGGACTCAGTAACTGGTGTAACCACTCTTTCACAATCGTCTTTCCATTGCTCCCTGTTATACCGATAATCGGAATTTTAAACTCCTCCCGATGTATTTCAGCCAGCTTCTGCAAAGCCTTTAACGGATTGGCAACGATGAGGAAATTGAGGGTGGAGAGCTTTCCTAGTTCTCCATTCTTAAATTTCTCAAAGTCTTCTTCAGTAACCACAAAATTACGCACTCCCCGGTCATATAAATCGGGGATATAGCGGGCTCCACTGTTACGTTTCGTAGTCAGGGCAAAGAAAAGAGTTTCTTCCGGGAAACTAAGAGAGCGGCTGTCTGTCAGTAGCCAATCAATTGTCGCTTCACATTCGCCCACACGGCGGGCACCGATACATTCGGCTATGGATTCAATCGTATATGACATAGTTCTGTTTCTTTTTGAAAATCTAAGTACGGGTATTTTCCGATAAGTCGTTCTATTTTTAACACTATTTGTCCTAAAAAGCGTTGATACGCTTCCGATTCGGGATGAAAGGGTTTATGCGCCATATCTTTGCGGATATCCTCCACTTCTGTCATAACCTGCTTTGTTTCAGCAGAAAAAAAGGAATCAGAAAAGCATTTCCACAGGTAGTTCACGGCCAATGGAGACGGATGCAACATATCATCGGCATAAAACCGGTAATCGCGCAATTCGTCAAGTACTATCTCGTAAGCAGGAAAGTAGAAAACCTGCTTCGGAAACAATTGCTGCAAGCGGTCGATTGTAAGCAACAGGGTCGATTTACTAAGTTGATTGGCATGCATTCCGTCACGAATATGCCGGATCGGGCTGACTGTAAAGAGAATCTTCAGATTCGGATTACGTGCCGTCATACCGGCAATCAATGAAGTGTATTCGTTCACAATCTCATCGACCGACAGGAGCCGGCGGTTAAAATTGCTTTCCGGCAGCTTGTGGCAGTTGGACACTACCCTCCCCGTTTCTTTCTGTTCATAGACGTAGGCGGTGCCGAAAGTCAACATCAACCAATCCAGTTGATGAACCGTCTTATAGGCCTGCTGCAAACGATGATTTATATTCCGGATGACCTCGCCCGCCGTAGCTGCGGAGAATGAGCCATGATGCATCGGGCTATGCCAACACTCCTTATAAGCAAATAAATCTTCCTCCTGATACACCTTCCCTTTTAATATTTCAACTAAGGCTGTTGAAACAGAAAAGGGATTGTAGAGAATACCAAAAGGATTCACATCTACCCTGAATTTGTTTTCCGCCAGTTGCCTACCCATGTTTTCTGCAAAACAGGAGCCCAGCAGAAGTATTTGTCCGGCATGAGTAACAGGCGGCAAGCTTGCGGGCAGTTCAACCTTCGTTCGAAAATCCATATATTTTTTCTCCTTATTAATTCCTTTTCACGAAGCAAAAGTACAATAAAGATGTGTATTCCATTTCAGGTTCCACATTCTTTTCGTATTTTTGCACTAAATTTCCTAGAATCATGAATAATGAACCGATATATAACTTGCTAAACACTATTGATTACCCCGAAGATCTACGGAAACTAAACGTAGAACAACTACCGGAAGTATGCAATGAACTGAGGCAAGACATTATTAAAGAGCTATGCTGCAATCCGGGACATTTCGCTGCGAGTTTGGGGACAGTGGAATTGACCGTAGCCTTACACTACGTCTACAATACGCCTTATGACCGTATTGTGTGGGATGTGGGTCATCAGGCATACGGACACAAGATTCTTACGGGACGACGGGAAGCTTTCTCCACCAACCGGAAGTTGGGAGGAATCCGTCCTTTTCCTTCACCGGAGGAGAGTGAATACGATACTTTCACCTGCGGACATGCATCCAATTCTATTTCTGCTGCTCTCGGCATGGCAGTTGCCGCTGCTCAGAACGGAGATTCCAACCGTCATGTCATAGCTGTCATCGGTGATGGTTCGATGAGTGGCGGACTGGCTTTCGAGGGACTGAACAATTCATCAACCACCTCGAACAACCTGCTCATTATCTTGAATGATAACGACATGGCAATCGACCGTAGTGTTGGCGGTATGAAACAGTATCTTTTCAACATGACAACTTCCAACCGCTACAACCAGCTACGTTTCAAGTTGTCACGAATGCTGTTCAAACTCGGTATTTTAAACGAAGAACGCCGCAAAGCCCTTATACGTTTCGGCAACAGCCTGAAATCAATGGCTGCACAACAACAAAACATCTTCGAGGGAATGAACATCCGCTACTTCGGTCCTATCGACGGACACGATGTGAAGAACCTCGCCCGCATATTACGGGATATAAAAGACCTGCAAGGACCTAAAATCCTGCACTTACATACCATAAAAGGAAAAGGATTCGCCCCGGCAGAGATGCACGCTACCGAATGGCATGCGCCCGGCAAGTTCGATCCTGTCACCGGCGAGCGTTTTATTGCCAATACGGAAGGAATGCCTCCTCTCTTTCAGGATGTTTTCGGAAATACGCTTGTGGAACTGGCCGAAGCCAATCCTAAAATTGTAGGCGTTACCCCGGCCATGCCCAGTGGCTGTTCGATGAACATACTGATGTCTAAAATGCCTAAACGGGCTTTCGATGTAGGAATTGCCGAAGGACACGCCGTCACCTTCTCCGGAGGTATGGCAAAAGACGGTTTGCAACCTTTCTGCAACATCTATTCTTCGTTCATGCAGCGGGCTTATGATAATATCATCCACGATGTAGCTATCCAGAACTTGCCTGTTGTCTTTTGTCTCGACCGTGCCGGACTGGTAGGCGAAGACGGGCCTACTCATCACGGAGTTTTTGACATGGCTTATCTGCGTCCGATACCTAACCTGACGATTGCATCGCCTATGGATGAACATGAATTACGCCGTCTGATGTACACAGCCCAACTGCCTGACAAAGGTCCGTTTGCCATACGTTACCCCAGAGGTCGCGGAGTATTAGTCGACTGGAAATGTCCGCTCGAAGAAATTACCGTAGGTAAGGGACGGAAATTGAAGGACGGTAAAGACCTCGCAGTTATCAGCATAGGTCCTATCGGAAATAAAGCGGCTACTGCCATTGCCCGTGCCGAAACCGAATCGGGCAAAAGCATTGCACATTACGATTTAAGATTCCTCAAACCACTGGATGAAGGACTGCTGCACGAGGTAGGCCGGAAGTTCCGCCACATCGTTACCATAGAAGATGGAGTGATTCAGGGAGGAATGGGAAGTGCCGTACTCGAATTTATGGCCGACCATGAATATACTCCGACCGTGAAACGCATCGGAATCCCAGATAAATTCGTTCAACATGGCACAATAGCACAACTATACCAACTCTGCGGAATGGATGAAGACAGCATCACTAAAGAACTTTTAAAGCAATGCGCACTTCAGCTAAGCATGAGTGGAGTTAAAGAATTAACCAACTGAAAATGAAGATTATTATTGCAGGGGCCGGTAACGTAGGCACCCACCTGGCTAAATTATTGTCCCGGGAAAAACAGGATATCATCCTAATGGACGATGACGAGGAAAAACTAACCGCACTTAGTTCCAACTTCGATTTGCTGACGGTCACCGCCTCCCCTTCTTCTATTTCCGGTTTAAAGGAAGTAGGTGTGAAAGAAGCCGACTTGTTCATTGCCGTCACCCCGGACGAGAGCAGGAACATGACCGCTTGTATGCTGGCTACCAACTTAGGAGCCAAAAAGACCGTTGCCCGCATCGACAACTACGAATATCTTCTGCCCAAAAATAAAGAATTCTTTCAGAAACTGGGCGTAGACTCCCTGATTTATCCGGAAATGCTTGCCGCTAAAGAAATCGTATCTTCCATGCGCATGAGCTGGGTACGCCAATGGTGGGAGTTCTG
>USPQ01000067.1 GCA_900556625.1 uncultured Bacteroides sp.
ACGTTGATTTCGGTGATTTTGCCTTCACCTTTCAGAATCTTGAATGACCGTTCTAGTCTTTCACTTAAATTATCGAACATAGTTGTTTAATTACTAATTAATATTTGAGCCTGCAAATGTACAAAAATCTCTCGTATTTATATCTTTTTATTCTGCCATTTTGCTTTTTTGAGGTAAATATAACTTGTTATCAGCAGTAAGGTATAGTACAGTATCTCAATTGTAAAGCAGATTTCAATCGGTGCTTTCAGCCACATTCCAATGAAGATGATATATGAGCCGTAGATGATTATTGTGATCGTTTCGAGCAACAAAGCCGCTTGTGTGTTTCCTGTTCCTGAGATACCATTGAACACGACATTGGCTACCGATGCAATCAGCATGGCGCAACAGATGACATATACTGAAGGTACGGATTCTGTAATGAGTGCGTTTTCACTGGTGTAAATGGAAAGCAGGAACTGTGGGAACAATGCTGATAGTGCAACCAGCCCTAGCATAATGAAAAATGAGAACCGGGCGATTTTGTTGATGAGCGGCATTACGTATCGGATACCTCCTGCACCGATAGCATTGCTCACAAGGCTATTGGTCGTGGTTGCCAGCGCATTGACTGGGATTAGCAATACTACATAAATACTCCGGACGATGTTGGCGATAGCCAGTTCCCGCTGTCCCAATCGTTCAACGGCTACGAAAAATACGAACCAAGTGGCCATCGACAGGAAGTATTGTAGCATTGTGAAACAGGAAATACTCAGAATCCGTATCAATAACGCCGGATCGAATGTGCGTAATCGATTCAGACCGTATTTTTTCAAGTCGACTGTGATATATGTGTAGATGAGGAAGAAGAGAATAGAGGAGGCTTCTGCCAGTACGGATGCAATAGCAGCTCCTTTAATTCCCATTTCGGGCATACCAAACTTTCCGAAGATCAGCATATAATCTAATATCACATTGGTCAGTGCCATGACAACAGCATTGATTGTTAATACTTTGGTGCGTGTGATACCGATATATAACGCCCGGAACATAACGTTGACGAATGAGAAGAAGAAACCATAGATACGCCAGTCCAGAAATTCCATTGTCCCTTCGTAAATGGACTCGGAAGAAATGAGCAAGTGCATGATGTCTCCTCCGAATGCTTTGGTGAAGCCGAACAGCAACAATGCCATAGCAAACAAGAACATGACTCCCTGAATCATAACCGGACCTACATCTGTATAACGTCCCTCGCCATTACGCCGGGCAATAACAATTTGTGAACCGGTACTGAATCCGAATGCAATGGTGAATACACATATATAGAACAATCCCCCCATTGCGGAAGCTCCGAGTGCTACTTCACTTACGTGTCCGAGGAATGCCGTATCAGTGACATTGATAACATTTTGTGCCAGCAAGCTTAGCAGTATCGGGTAACTGACACTCCAAATTTGTTTGTTGGTATACATAATTAAGCGTTTAAGTTTACATTTTGCAAAGATAACGCTTTATTCCGGTTCGGAACCAATAGGGTAGATGAAAACTATTTCCGGATTTTCGGGAGCTTTCTGATTTATGAAGTAGTTTCCACCGAAATGCTGTAATAATAACAGGTTGATATCATGCCGTATGATGGTCTCTTGCGATACAAACGAAGGATCTTAATACCTGTTTGCTCATTTTGTACACGTGCCATATAACACACCTCTTTACATAGTTCGATGACATCATAATCTTGTACTTGAAATTTCATCATTTGAGCTTCCAGTCGGGATAAATCGAGAACGTCATTGACGAGTTTCATTAATTTCTCCGAACTTTGGTGTATGATATTAGTGTATTCCTGTCTTGTCTCCTTGTCTATATTCGGTTCGCAGGCAATGAGTTGTGAAAAGCCGACCACATTGTTGAGCGGAGTACGGATATTATAGCTCATTTTTGACAAAAAGCGATTTTTCATTTCGTTGGTTTGTCGCACAGCTTCCATAGCTTTCCGGATTTCGTATTCCGAATGTTTTAAAGCTTTGCGTATCATGAAGAGCCTTGCCATGAAAATAAACAGCAAAATCAGAATAACGAATATAAAAACTAGATATAGGAGTTGAGTCCTGTTATTTCGTCTCTCCTGTTCTAATTCATTCTTTTCTATATTGTATCTCTTTTTTATCTGTTTCATCTGGGTGTTTGAAAGTACTGTTGTGACAGAATCTTTTAGGGACAACGCCTGTTCGTAGAATAGGATAGCTTTCTCATTTTGCCCTACCTGTTTCCATATTCTTGCTTTTTCAAGTAACTGTTCGGCATAATCGTTGGGAAAATTCTTTTTCAGCATTGTCAATGTTGTATCGATATAATTCAAGGCTTGTTGATACTTTCCTATAGCTCGGTTGTATTGAGCGAGTGTATCGAAATAGAGTATTCTGTATGTGAAATATGTATTCTTATTTAAGTATTCCTTAGATTTTATCAGATGGGGATATGTTTGTTCGGGAGCGTTGATATTCAGATAATAATAACTGTAAAAAAGTTCATTGAAAAGGTATGCATCAGTAAATCCCTCTTTCAAAAACGGATTCCCGGCAATATGTTTGTAAAGTATATTTTCTTGTTCTTGTATATATTTGAGTAGTCTTTGATTATCTTTCTTTTCTTTAGTGACTGATATTAACTGTGACAGTACTGAAATTCGGTCTACGGGATGGTCTTTTGCAGTAAGCATTCGGTAAGCCTCCTCCAAAGCCTTAATAACAATACACGAGATCGTGAGCCAACTCCAATAGAGAATTATTTTTTGCCTGTTTAGGTTGTCCAGTTCATTTTTATCAATTTGGTAAAGAGCATGAAGCGTATTGATTTGCCGGATATAATTCGTTGCATCCAACGAGTCTTTGAGTGTGTTAAGGGATTCGTAGGCTTGGCATGCCTCTTCATTCTTTCCCATCAATGCCAGTAACTGAGCTCGTTCTTGTAGTATGGGAAGAGATTTGTATGAACCGGCTGTTTGAGTGTGTGATAAAATAGTATCGAATATATTTAATGCTTTAGTGTATTCTTTTGATTCGGTATAGTAACAAGCATACAGATATTCAATCATCAAAAAGAAATAGGAATGTTGGCATTGTCGGTTTATAGACTCGGCTTGTTGCAAATAATTAAGGGCTTCAGGTAGGTGATGCGTCTGAATATTATAGAATGCCTGACAATAATTAAGATAAAAAACATCTCCTAGATTCTTGTCTTTGTTTGAAAGAGATTCCAATTGCCGGATATCTGCTTCTATATTTGCCATTTGCCAGAATTTAAGCTTTGTCAGAATAATACAAGTTAAAATCGTCTTGGCATATTGGTCTGCATCAGGTCTTTGGAGATGATCTCTAATGCTTCTTTATAAGATTCTATTGCCGCTAAAGGCGTTGATGAATTTAAGTAAGTATTTCCGATTGCTTGCAGCGAAAGTGCTGTTCCTAGCGAGTAACTCATCTCTTTCGCTTTTTGATACATCGAGTTCGCTTTGTCTATGGCCAAACTGAAATGGCCTTCTGTAATTAATGCCCGGACAGTCAGTAGCTTTAGTTGGAATAAAAGTGAATAATGTTGTTGTTCTTCTAATTCGGGTTCCAGTAATTTCTCCCATACAGTGATACTGTCGGTAGAAATCTCGGTACTGAATGGTGTATTGTATTTGATTAACGGTTTTAGCAGAGACAGGCGTGCCTGGCTGGTGTGCGCCGCATATAGAGTAACAGATATAAGCATGGCTACAGCTACTGCTATAATATGATGTTTGTGCTTATTCACTTAATAATTAGCTGCTTGCCCGTTAGTTCATCTGCAAAAGAAGTAAAAAGAGCGAAGATTACAAAACAATCCTCGCTCTTTTTATTATTTTATTTTATTTTTGAGAATTTCGCGTGCTCCGGGACCTTCGTGATTGGGATAACCTGGAGCATGTTTTCTGCAACGTGGGTCAGCGTCCACTTTCAGAGTACGGTAATCATCTTTGCTATGTTTGATATAGTCATTGAGCATTGCACGGTGTTCTGTAAGAATTTTGACATATTTAGGATCTTTAGCGAGATTTTGACGTTCTCCCGGATCTTTCTTCATGTCGTAAAGTTCTTCTCCGTTACCTTCCAAATAGTGGGTGTATTTGTATCTTGGTCCACGTACCATGCGTCCGGGAGTAGTGATATATTCATATTCGCTGTGCCATTCGGATACTACATACGGATGAGTTTTCATCTGCTTTTTTCCCTTTAATGTCGGGGCAAGGCTGATTCCAGCTTTTTCGGCTGGGACGGGAATTCCTGCTAAATCACAAAGGGTAGGCAAGAGGTCGAGTGTCGGTTGTGTGAGAAGATGGTCTACGGGCTTCTTCTGGTGTTTGATACCGGGTCCTGCAAAGATAAACGGAACATTTGTCATTTCATCGTAGAAACTGATGTGTTTAGTTACCATACGGTGGGAGGCCATTCCGTCACCGTGATCGGCTAAGATGACTATAATAGTATTCTTACCGGCAGGTGTGGAATAGAGTGCTTTTAAAACGCTGTCTACTTGCTTGGATACCATTTTTGTATAATGTTGGAAAGCGGCAATGTAATGACGGTAGTTTTCTTCACTCCAATGTGAGGCTTGTGTCATTCGTCGATGGCTGCAACAAATATATTGTACCGGAGTAGGTATGTTGTTCCAATCTTCTACGTCGAAATTGGCAGGTAGTTCGGGGAGAGTACCACTAATAGGACGATCGGTGTGTACTCCTTCGTTTGCTCCTACAAATCCGCATATGTTGTGTGGATTTTGGAAATCGGCAATGCAAATAAAGGGCTTTTGGGGAGGATTACTTAAATAGGCTACTGCATCTTCACAAGTTCCTACATCTAGGAAGCTATCGTTGTTGACTGGAAATTCCGGATCGGTAAATGGCTTGGCTACCGGTTCTTTATGTTTAAAACCTCTTAGTGAACCCATGTCGTGAGTCTTTCCAAAGTGTACTGCATCATAACCGTTTTCGGAGAAAAGGCTTCCTAATGTCGGTATGTTTTCCGGTATGCGTGTGTTGATAGGTTCACTGGAATTGGAACGTACATTTGTTTCGTGAGGCATCATACCACTCCATAACGCTGCACGTGAAGGTTGGCTGAGGGGACAGCCCACATAGGCATTGGAGAAGATCACTCCTCTGGAAGCAACTTCGTCCATAGGGAGGGTGCAACCTTGTGTTTGTCCGTAAGCTCCTACGACACGTTGTGTTAAATGGTCGCATTGGATAATCAGGAAATTGGGCTTTTCTTGTGCCTGAGCTGTTACGCTACATAAGGCTAATCCCATGAATGGATAAATCGTTTTCATTTCTGGTTAGAATTAAGTAATAATTGATTCGGAAGCAAAAGTAGCAAAAAAGAGAATGCAGAAAAGACTAGGGGAGTTGTTTTGGACGTCAGTGATAGTAATTTGTACAAAAATGGAATAGTGCCGAGGAGGAGAGAAGTAGAATAGGCTGTAATTAAAATGCAGATTAACACAAGACTGGAACAGATAATAAGAATTAATCTGCGGCAATCTGTGTTAATCTGCATTCTTAAGAATTATATTTGTTGATTTCCTTTTTAGCTGTTCATACTCATAAGGAATTCATCGTTATCTCTAGTTTTTTCCAAACGGTCTTTTACAAAATCCATAGCTTCAATCGGATTCATATCTGCAAGGTATTTACGTAATATCCACATACGGTCAAGAGTTGTTTTGTCAAGTAACAAGTCGTCGCGACGAGTGCTGGATGCAGTGATGTTGACAGCTGGGAAGATACGTTTGTTAGACAGGTTGCGGTCAAGCTGCAATTCCATGTTACCTGTACCTTTAAATTCTTCGAAGATAACTTCATCCATCTTAGAACCGGTGTCAATCAGGGCGGTAGCAATGATAGTCAGTGAACCACCGTTTTCGATGTTACGTGCAGCTCCGAAGAAACGTTTCGGTTTGTGAAGTGCATTTGCATCAACACCACCGGAAAGTACTTTACCTGATGCAGGAGAGACAGTATTGTATGCACGTGCCAGGCGGGTGATAGAGTCTAAGAAGATTACTACGTCATGACCGCATTCTACTAAACGTTTTGCTTTTTCCAATACGATACCCGCGATTTTCACGTGACGTTCTGCCGGCTCGTCGAAAGTGGAAGCGATAACTTCCGCGTTTACGCTGCGTGCCATGTCGGTCACCTCCTCTGGGCGTTCGTCAATAAGCAACATAATCATGTATACTTCGGGATGATTGGCTGCGATTGCGTTGGCGATGTCTTTCATTAAGATAGTCTTACCTGTCTTAGGCTGAGCAACGATCAGTGCACGTTGACCTTTACCGATCGGAGCGAAAAGATCTACTACACGGGCAGACATAGAATCAGAATAACCGCCTTTGCAGAGTTTGAACTTTTCATCCGGAAAGAGAGGGGTTAAGTGTTCAAAAGGAACACGGTCGCGAACGAAAGCAGCGTCACGTCCGTTGATTTTCGAGACTTTTACTAGCGGAAAATATTTTTCTCCTTCCTTAGGCGGACGAATCACTCCTTCTACTACGTCGCCTGTTTTCAAGCCAAACAATTTGATTTGAGATTGCGATACATAGATGTCATCCGGAGAGGAAAGATAATTGTAATCGGACGAACGGAGGAAACCGTATCCGTCCTGCATAATTTCCAAAACTCCTACTCCGTTTAGGATGTCATCAAATTCGTAAGGTTTCTCACGCTCAATCACTTTACGCTCTTGCGGTTGCTGTGCCGGAAGGTTTTCGCTCGCATTGTTTTGCTGCGTAGCGCGTGGCATTGGCAAGCGTTGTTGGTGCTGATTCTGATTTTGGCCTTGATTTTGGTTGTTGTTACGCTGGAAATTATTATTAGCGTTATTGTTTGCATTGTTGTTGTCGCGTGGACGGACAATGCGTGGACGTTGTTGTTGAGATTGAGACTGTTGCTGCTGAGGTTGGGCTACTTGTTCGGGAGCTGATTGCACAGGCTCTGTCTTTGTTGCTTCAAATTTACCGAAGAGTTCTGTCGGAAGTTCAATCTTTTCAGACGGCAGATCTTCAATTGGAATGAAATCATCATCGTCAGCACCGGTCAGGATATTACTTTCTTCGTCGATAACCGGTTCAGCTTTCTTTTGCGGTTTGGCAACCACCTTTTTTTCTACAGTTTTTTCTGCAGCGGGTTTATCTTTTTCCACAGTGGGTTTGCTAGGCTTTTCTTTCTTCTCGGCAGATGGTTGCTGTGCCGGAGCTGTTTTTTCCGTTGTTTCGGGCGTTTTCTCTGCAACTACAGGCTTCGCTTCGACACTGTTGGAAGCTACTTGCTTCGTTTCTTCAACTTCTTTTTTATCAGTTGTATCTGAATTTTTGCGCGGACGGCCTACTTTACGTTTAGGAGTAACAGCGTTTTCTGCTTTGGTTTCAACGGCGGGAGTTTCTTTTTCTTTGTTTGTTGTTTCTTCTTTGGGAGTTTGTTGTGCTTTTGCAGTAGCAGCTTCTTTTGTTTTTGTAACTTCTCCGGTCTTTGTTGCGGAAACCACTTTGTCCTCTTTTTTGGCCGGAGTTACACGTGAGCGCTTTTTCTTTTCTTCTTTGCGTTCTTCCTTGAGTTTGTCTGCGGCTACTTTCTTGGTGGCTCCTACAATAGCTTGTTCATCGAGTATTTTGTAAACAAGGTCTTCTTTCTTGTATGAGTCTGTTTTTTTTATGCCTAGTTCTTTGGCAATAATTTGAAGTTCCGACAGATCTTTGTCGTTTAATTGGATAATGTTATACATATAGTATGGTAAGTTATTAATATTTCTTTTTTGCTGAATTATGGACAGTATTGCTATAGCTCATGGCCATAGATATGTGAGCATATATGTTTGTTCTTTATTATGAATTAGGGATGTATATGTTGAATCGTAGAATGTTTCAACGGGGCAAAGATAATAATTTTTTTTGGATTCATATACAATCAACCGTTTTTTTCCACGTAAAAGTGTATCTTTGCTAGATAAAAGAAAATAGTATGACAGTAAATGAAGCTTATTTAATTTATTTTTCGCCCACCCATACTTCTAAACAAATAGCGGAAGCGATTGTTCAAGGGGCAGGTATAAAAAATATTTTTCCTATAAATGTAACTCAGCAAGCAGCGGAGGAAGTTGTGATTCCTACATCTGCATTAGCCATTGTGGTAGTTCCTGTATATGGAGGGCATGTCGCTCCTTTGGCGATGGAACGTTTACGGAACATTCGTGGTTTGGATGCTCCTACGGTGTTGGTGGCGGTCTATGGAAATCGGGCTTATGAAAAGGCTTTGATGGAGTTGGACGCTTTTGCCACACCTCATGGAATGAAGGTGATTGCCGGGGCTACTTTTATAGGGGAGCATTCGTATAGTACTGACAAGCATCCGATCTCAGCTGGACGTCCTGATAATTCTGATTTGGCTTTTGCTGCGGATTTTGGGAAAAAAATAATGGAAAAGGTGCAGGCTGCCGAGAATATGGATAAACTTTATCCGGTAGATGTGCGCGCCATCACACGTCCGAGTCAGCCTTTTTTTCCTTTGTTCCGTTTTTTGAGAAAGGTTATTAAGTTGCGCAAAAGTGGTATGCCTCTTCCCCGTACTCCGTGGGTAGAAGATGAGAGTATGTGTACTCATTGTGGATTGTGCGTGACGCGTTGTCCGGTAGGAGCTATAACGAAAGGAGATGAATTGCATACGGATGAGACTAAATGTATCAAATGTTGTGCCTGTGTGAAAGCCTGTACTAGGAAAGCGCGAATCTATGATACTCCTTTTGCAGCTTTGCTGTCTGACTGTTTCAAAAAACAGAAACTTCCTCAGATCATTCTATAAATAATCACCCGTTTAGTTGTTTCGTCAATACGAAAGCGGTTATCTGTTCGTTCACCTATCAACCATGCGATGCGTTCTCCGCAGCAGAGTACCCATTGACGTTCCTTTTGGCTGATAGAGAACTTGCGGTCGGTCAGATAATCGCTTATTTTTTTCTTTCCTTTCATTCCGAAGGGCACAAAGGTGTCACCGGTCTGCCATTTCCGGCAACAGATTTCTTCATTCAGTTTGTCTGCATCGAAACAGGCTGTTTGTTTCTCTTGTGGAATCTGAAAGTCGGAAGTATATTCTTGTTCTTCTCTGATCAGCTGAAAAGGAGGAGTCGCTTTGCTTACAGATTGAACGGCTTCCAATAACAAGAATTCTCTATCTTTTATTATTCTCCATTCTTTACAGCAAAATTGCTTTCCCGGTTGACTGTGGAGCGAACTGGCGATGTCTTTTATTTGTGTAGAGTTGAAGCCTAATGGATGCAACACCTCAAAAAGGATGGCTTCGGGGGCTGGCTCTTTTAGCAGAGAACTGATCCGTATACCTTCTGCTGTAATGATTTTCGTCTTAGTTTCTTCTATATATTTATTATATAGAGTGGCTACATCATTTAAATAATTGCTGGTTTCTATCAAGTTGTTTTTGACGGACGGATTGATTGTCTGCATGAGTGGAAGAAGGTTGAGGCGTATTTTATTGCGGGTGTATTCATCTTCCAGATTCGTGCTGTCGGTTACGTATTCCTGTTGGATACTTTGAAGGTAGTGAATGATTTCTTCCCTATTAATACAAAGTAAAGGGCGTACGACTACTCCGTTACGGGGACGGATTCCTAATAAACCGGTGATTCCTGTTCCTCTGATGAGGTTCAGCAATATTGTTTCTACGCTGTCATCTTGATGATGGGCGACAGCGATGACATCCGCCTGGCAATCCTTTCTCGTTTTTTCAAACCAATTATAACGTAGTTCACGGGCGCCCATTTCGATGGAAATATGTTTTTCGGTTGCGTATCGGGTAGTATCAAAATCAATGGTATGCAGGTTTATTTTATATTTTTCGCATAATTGGCGTACGAACTGCTCGTCTCGATTTGATTCTTCACCACGCAGGTGGAAATTACAATGCGCAGCTTCACAACGGTAACCTGCTGTATGCAGGATGCATAACAATGCAACTGAGTCGGCACCACCGCTCAATGCCACCAGAATTTTATTTTCGGAAGAGAATAAACCTTCTTTTTCTATATATTGTGTAACCCGATGTTGTATCATATTTTGCAAAGATAATGGTTTATTGAAGTATCTCAAGTGAATGTCGCTTGTTTTTAATGGCAGATGGATATTTTGTGGATGAAAATATCTGTTATTTAAAAACAATCTAAATAATTTGCGTGCTCCAAAGTTATGAATTATCTTTGCCGAAAATTTTGAGAGTTATGCGTTTGTCCGAATTAGAAACAGGCGAAAAAGGTGTCATCGTTAAAGTATTGGGGCACGGTGGTTTTCGTAAACGTATTGTGGAGATGGGCTTCATCAAGGGAAAAACGGTTGAAGTGCTGTTGAATGCTCCATTAAGAGATCCCATTAAATATAAAGTTCTAGGTTATGAAATTTCTCTTCGTCGTCAGGAAGCCGAAATGATTGAGGTGGTCAGTGAAGAAGAGGCTAAGAAATTGGCTGAAGAGACTATTTACCACGAGGGACTGCCTGAGGATATTTCTGTAAAAGAAGAAGACATGAAACGGCTGGCGCTGGGTAAACGCCGTATCATTAATGTCGCTTTGGTCGGCAATCCAAACAGTGGCAAGACTTCTTTATTTAATTTAGCTTCCGGTGCTCACGAGCATGTGGGAAATTATAGTGGTGTGACCGTGGACGCCAAAGAAGGGTATTTTGATTTCGAAGGTTATCATTTCCGGATCGTTGATTTACCGGGAACATACTCTTTATCTGCTTATACACCCGAAGAAATTTATGTTCGTCGCCATATTATCGACGAAACTCCGGATGTCATTATTAATGTGGTGGACTCTTCCAATTTGGAACGGAATTTATATCTGACTACCCAATTGATTGATATGAATGTCCGCATGGTCGTGGCTTTGAATATTTATGATGAATTGGAGAACAGTGGAAATACATTGGACTATCGTTTATTGAGTAAATTGTTCGGAGTGCCTATGGTGCCTACTGTCAGTAAAAAAAATCGTGGATTGGATACCTTGTTTCATGTCGTTATAAATCTTTATGAGGGAGTCGACTTCTTTGATAAACACGGAAATATGAATCCGGAAGTTCTCAAAGATTTGACTGAATGGCATGATTCTTTGGAAGACCGGAAACACCATGAAGAGGAACATCTCGAAGATTATGTGCGGGAACATCGGAAGACCGGACGTGTCTTTCGCCATATTCATATTAATCATGGTCCCGATTTGG
This sequence comes from uncultured Bacteroides sp., assembly GCA_900556625.1. Taxonomy (GTDB): domain Bacteria; phylum Bacteroidota; class Bacteroidia; order Bacteroidales; family Bacteroidaceae; genus Bacteroides. The sequence goes on from USPQ01000067.1 coordinate 11,305, forward strand.
AGAGGGCTATTGAGGCTGTGAAAGAGGAAGTATCAAAGAATGAATACATTCGCCATAAATATTCCACTCGTTTTCTTTCTATTAAGTTATTGGAGAATGATCCGGATATAGAACGTTTTGTACGTACTTTGCCGAATGCTGAAAGCATTGTCGGTATTCGTGATAAGATGGTGAAACGCATACAGAGCACGATGAATGAAGATTGTGAGTCTGCCATAACAGATGCGAAATACGGTTTCATCAGTGGTGCATTGAAAGAAACATTTACTGATAATCATTTGGAACAGGCGCAGACGACCAAAGTGTTGGATGCTATCGTTACTCACCGTATTTGGGGGTATCCTATTTTCTTCCTGTTTATGTATTTGATGTTTGAAGGAACATTTGTACTCGGCGAATATCCCATGATGGGGATTGAATGGCTGGTTGAGCAGATTGGTGATTTGATTCGTAATAATATGTCTGAAGGGCCATTGAAAGATATGCTGGTTGACGGTATCGTTGGCGGAGTAGGAGGTGTGATTGTTTTTCTGCCGAACATCTTGATTCTGTATTTCTGTATATCGTTGATGGAGGACTCCGGATATATGGCACGTGCTGCATTTATAATGGATAAGATCATGCATAAAATGGGGCTGCATGGCAAATCGTTTATTCCGCTCATTATGGGGTTCGGATGTAACGTGCCCGCTATTATGGCTTCCCGTACGATAGAGAATCGAAAAAGTCGGCTTATTACTATGTTGGTTAATCCGTTGATGTCTTGCAGTGCTCGTCTGCCTATCTATTTATTATTGGTAGGAGCATTTTTTCCGAACAATGCGAGTCTGGTCTTGTTGAGTATTTATGCAATAGGTATATTTTTGGCGGTCTTGTTAGCGAGACTGTTTAGTAAGTTTTTGGTGAAAGGGGACGATACTCCGTTTGTGATGGAGCTTCCTCCGTACCGGATGCCGACAGCAAAATCTATCTTCCGTCATACATGGGAGAAAGGGGCGCAATATTTGAAAAAGATGGGGGGAATTATTATGATTGCTTCTATTATCATTTGGTTTCTGGGATACTATCCGAATCATGATGCGTATGAGACGGTAGCCGAACAGCAGGAAAATTCATATATAGGTCAGCTTGGGCGTGCGATAGAACCGGTGATTAAGCCTATGGGGTTTGATTGGAAACTGGGTATCGGTCTGATTTCGGGGGTAGGAGCGAAAGAGTTGGTGGTAAGTACTTTGGGGGTTTTATATGTGGATGATCCGGAGGCTGATGAGGTTAGTTTGGCTGAACGGATTCCGATAACACCGTTGGTTGCATTCTGCTATATGCTGTTTGTTTTGATTTACTTTCCATGTATTGCGGCATTGGCAGCTATCAAACAGGAATCCGGAAGTTGGAAATGGGCGCTTTTTGCAGCTTGCTATACTACGGTATTGGCATGGATTGTGTCATTTACTGTTTATCAGATTGGAGGGTTGTTTGTATGAATAATTGGCAAGAATGGGTAGTGGGGGTACTGGTTGTACTCTGCATTGTCCGATTGGTATATGGTATTTATACTTTTTTTCGTCGTACGCGAGATAGTGGAAATCCTTGTGACAGTTGTGTAAGTGGCTGTGAACTAAAGGATATGATGGAAAAGAAAAGAAAGGAGTGCGGTGTAAAGAAAAAAAGTACAAAGAAAAATTGCTGTGGATAGTTGGTAGTTTCAAAATTTGTACTACCTTTGCAACCGCAAACGAGAAAAGACGGTTCCTTGGATGAGTGGCTTAGTCAGCGGTCTGCAAAACCGTGTACGGCGGTTCGAATCCGCCAGGAACCTCCAAAATTGGGAAGGATTAGAAGGTAATTTCTAGTCCTTCTTTGTTTTTTTAAGTATTCAAGGTCTTTTGCATCCAAAAATTAGTCAGACTTAATTTATTAGCCTGTCGTTTCTGCTCCTTTTCCACAGTATACCCTTGTCTTTTGAAGAATGGGCGGGCAGTTAAACTCACTTCTGATGTAATTCGTTCCATTCCCTGTTCAATAGCATATCGTTCTATTTCTTTCAAAAGTATAGTCGCAATGCCTTTACCTTGAAAGTCTTTGTGAACGAACATTGAATGTAGATATCCTTGCGAAGTGATAGAAGAGAAACCTACGATTTGTAATTGCTGGTCGACGGCAACAATAAAGTAATGGGTTTCTATCATTTTCTCTATTTTAGAAAGATCATTTCCGCATGAAGCCCAGTCTTCAACTTCTTCCTGTGAATAATCACGTCTGTTTATTATAAGTACGGTATTTTTGTACAAATCTCTTAGCTCAACACTGTCGGATTGTCGGGCTGTTCTGATCGTAAAGTTCGTTTTCATATTGCATCTTAAGTTCATTTTTCCTATATTAGTCGTCGCAAATATAGGAAAATAAACAATACTGTCTATCATGCCATCAAGAAGAAAATAAAGTCAATCTTTCCATTTTATCTTTGCACTTAAAGAAATATCAGTCTATCTTTGTAGTTGTAAATAAACGATTAAAACAGAATAGTTAAAAACCTCATGAATCGCATAAAAGGTATACTCTATGCGGCAGTATCTTCCTCCACTTTTGGGCTAGCTCCGTTCTTTTCCGTCACTTTGTTAATGATTGGATTTTCAGCTTTTGAAGTACTTTCCTATCGTTGGGGGGTAGCGTCAATTGTGCTGACTGTGTTAGGCTTATTTTCCGGGTGTAACTTCCGCTTATCCGTAAAAGACTTCAAAGTTGTCTTTGGCTTAAGCCTATTGCGGGCGATCACTTCATTCAGTCTGATTATTGCCTATCAGAATATAGCCAGTGGTGTGGCTTCCACCATTCATTTTATGTATCCGTTGGTGGTTGCTCTTGCAATGATGTTTTTCTTTCGGGAGAAGAAGTCGCTTTGGGCGCTATTTGCTGTTTTGATATCTTTGTTAGGTGCGGCTCTGCTTTCGTTAGGAGAGTTGGCCGCAAATAATGGTAATGCGATGGTTGGCTTAGTGGCAGCTTGTGTTTCTGTATTCTCATATGCGGGGTATATAATCGGAGTGCGGACCACACGAGCTGTGAGAATTAATTCTACTGTATTGACTTGCTATGTCATGGGGCTGGGAACTCTTTTTTATCTGATAGGTGCTTTTACCACTTCCGGTTTTCGTTTGGTAACAGACGGATATATATGGCTGATTATTCTAGGACTTGCATTACCGGCTACGGCTATTTCCAATATCACTTTAGTACAGGCAATAAAGTATGCAGGGCCTACTTTGACATCTATTTTGGGTGCTATGGAACCGTTGACAGCCGTCGTGATCGGTGTTTTTGTATTTGAGGAGTTTTTCACTGTCAACAGTGCTATTGGGATTATCCTGATTTTGATAGCTGTTAGCTTGGTTGTATTCCGAAAGCCAAAAAACTAGAAAAGAATTTTCTTTAATTGAAAGAAGCTGCTTATCGGTATGATAAACAGCTTTTTACTTTGAAGAGCCTCTTGTCGGATTCGAACCAACGACCCCGAGATTACAAATCACGTGCTCT
>USPQ01000068.1 GCA_900556625.1 uncultured Bacteroides sp.
CACTAACCTTTGATAGTAGAATAATAATACCGCATAGTAGAATATGTATAAACATTTGGTTCATTTCTTGTCTCTTTTATAGTTTGACGGTGCAAAGGTATGGATTATTTCGTTATATCCAAACAAAACGTTACTTTTTTATCATATAAAATTTCATTTCATAAGTTTTAATCGGGTATTATCTAAAATATATCACTAAAGAAATCAAAAGATATGCAGACCATACTCACACAATGGAGCCGATGAAAGCTTTATAAAAAAACAAGCGGAAAAATATACAAGGAAACACCGTGCATATCTTTCCGCCATAATTTTAGCTATATATATTATTTCAAAGGAGTAAATTCCCTATATTCCCGAGACATATCCAAACTTCCATATTCTCCCCATCGATCATAAACTGCAAACTTCGCGGTTGTGAGTTCTTCAATATCCCAATAATGATCTTCACCGAAATAAATCGTATTGGAACTTTGGTTATAAAAAGCCCACCGATAATAGATTTCACTCTGGGATTCCTCACCATCCTTACCTGTTACAACAATAGTACGTGTACAAGTACCATCTCTTCTGAACCGATAAATATCCTGAGCCGTTTCTTCCGTATCATAAACGACCTTTTCACCGGCCCATACCACATCACAAATCAAAGAGATAATATTATCTTCTCCTTCCTCATAGTATCCGCTCTTTTCAACACAACCGGTCAGGAAGAAAAAAACAGAGCAAACAAGAGGGATGCATAACCTTTTCATCTACGTAAAAATCTAAGGTCTGCTATGTATGGAATCTCTTCATTCAGACTGACCACTTCAAAATCCCAGTCCACATTATCGTTTGCAAACCATTCAAAGCAAGGATTGATGTGATAGCCAACACCACAGAACAATACCCCGACATTTTCCTTTTCACCCTTGCCATTCAATTCACATGTTACCAAGAATGCCCATCCTGCATTCTTATAAGCCTGTGGATTCAGCTCTACAGATGTCTCGATATAATTACAATCACTAACATAATACTGTTCCTTGTAACTAGTCACATTTAAAGAAGAGACTGTCGAAGAATAGTTGCCGCCCAGCTTCTGGCGCAGTTCCACCGGAGAATCCTCATTTATACGGTTTACATAAATTTCATCTTCAGTTATCATTACGATATAGTCAACTGCACAAGAAGAAATCAGCTGCTCCGATATCTGATTTATACGCGAAAGACTCTTGTTGAAAATTTCAAGGTTCAGCAAATTGACCGAATTTAATTCTTCCACAGCTGAATTCTTTATATACGACAAAACTGAAGTATGCTTGTTTGAGTTGACATAATATTCGTGAGTAGTTTTATTAATATCCACAAAGTCATTCAAAACGGCAACATCCTGTTCATAATTACGACTTGCAGGAGTAGGAACATTCAAATTATCCCGGCAACTCTGAAAAAACAAAGTAAACAGGACAAAAGTCAAGGTAAAGATCTGCTTCATAACTGGTAATATTATTGATTCGCATTAGCAATAATTGATGGTAAATGTATTAATCAAATCATTACAAAACAACATCAAAAGCATAAAAACAAGTTAATATTAACATGAATTATAACATGTGGCACAGCATCCTCAATTTTCTTCCTCATGCTTCATCCGGCAAATGCTCCCAAAACCTTTCTTAATTCGATTAACGTCAAATATATTTGTTGTTCTACTGTACGGACTGATATATTCATCTTGTCTGCAATTTCTTTATGACTTTTCCCATAAAAACGACTAAGTTCAAATACAGTTCTTCTGCGTTCAGGAATGCTTTCTAATTTTAAATAAATACCTTGCAATATTTCACGAAAATAAATACTCTCCAACAAATCACGATCTGTCAAATCTGATGACTCTTCCAAAAAACGCTCCTTATATTCCAACCTAATTTTCTGATGTTTAGATATATTCAGAGCTATATTTTTAGTCATAATCAGAATATAGGCATCAAGTTCCCTTTTATTATCAATCCATATACTTTGCTGCTCCCAAAGTTTAGTAAAAACTTCCTGAGCTACATCTTCTGCATCCAATTCTGATTTTAATAAACTATAAGCCAAATTCTTTACTTTAGAATAATTGACCTCAAACAACTGCAAGAATACGCCAACATTTCCTGAGGAGGGTTCATTTCTCATAACTTCAATATAAAAAAGAATATCAACCGATGAATAAAACAAATATGCTAAAAGATACCATTAAAGTCTACAAATCTCAGAAAACTATATACCCCAATCCATTACCGGTATAGAAAAAGGTACGAAATCCTTTTTCAGATCCCGCACCTTTTTATTTATCTCTCAAACTTACAAATACAAGTTAAACTCTGTAACATACTTATTGCTACTTTCAGAAGACAAAACCTCATATTTAAGAAATTTGAAAGATGTAGGAGATTTAAATTTTATATATAAATCCGCCCCACTGATAACCTTCACATCCAAAGTTCCTAAAGAACGCCAACTACCTCCATCTTCAGATACAGAAACTGCAATTTTTTTAGGTGGATACCAAGAAACATCAAAATGAATATGCATGCCTTGTACCTCTTCTAACAACTGTGGCAATTCAGCAATGAACCAAAGTTTATTATTTGCCCCATAGGCAGTAATTCCAGAATAAGTACTACCATCAAGAATTGAACTTGGACTACCTTCAACACCTGGAGAAGTCGTAATCTTCCATCCTGTTCTTTCTCTGCTAGCCCACATAGGATCCGGTTCAGACACTTGTTCCAAAACATTAGAAGTCTTAATAATATTAACATCGATCTTATTGGTTTCTGCATCTCCGTTGATGTACTCATTCTCCTGTGTAGCAGAAGCTGAAATAGAAATTGAATACTCTTCATCCTTATCGGTAATTTTCAGAAAATCATCTGAAATTTCACAAACAATCTCTTCTGAAACCAAGCTCCCGGCAGGAATCACAATTGAATTAGATGAAAAAGCTATGTTACTCAATAGACTTTCATCCAACCCTTCCACATTCAGCGTAAACTCTGCATCTTCTTTCAACACTTTATCCAACTGGACAGTAAACTTGAAAGCCATCTTATCTTCATTAAGAATCTCTCCATTAGCATAAATACGTGTAAAAGACAGATTATTTCCGCTTTCCCCCACCAAAGCTACATTAGAAGAGAAAGATGCCTTATTAAGGAGCATTTTAACTGAAACAGGCTTTACAAATTCACCGTTACTACCATGAATAGCAGCAACATTCACCTCTATTTCATACTTCTGTTCGGATAAATCATTGATAAAAGAAAAATCGTCCAATAATACAGACTGTTCCACTTCACCAGCAGGTATGGTTACCTGTTGAGGAAGATTTATTTCCTCACCTGAAATATTCTTAAATGTATAAGCCAAATCTACAGTAACCTCATTAGGAGAAGCCGTAGCCAACTGAACCTTGAAAGCCACTTCCTTATCAACATTCAGAGTTCCATCTGCTGCATAAGTAACCTGATAACTGCCATTCAACGGATCTTCCGAATTTGGAAGAAACAAAGATATAGCAGTATTTGGATAATCAACCAAATCCAATGTTTCATCTTCCTGACAAGAAATAGCCAGAAAAGGTAATAATGCAAAAAATAAATATTTATACGACATAATTATATCTTTCTAATTTAATGTATTATCTTACAAATCTTCCGGATAACGGTAAGGAGTAGGATCATTCTTTTTATAAAAAATACTCGGTGCTTTCAAAGGGGAACCATAAAGAGTCTTAACACCACTCAATTTAGAGAATACCGACTCATACTTATTCGGACTAGGAGCAAATCCCATAAACCAACCATACTCCTGATCTATAAGACTCTGAGCTCCATATTCTCCCAAGCTTCCTATACCCAAATTAAACTCGATAGCCATACCTGCGCATTCTTTAAATGTCAATCCCCCAATAGGTCTTGCAGCACCACCATAATTTGGTACCACAATGTCAATCCAGTTTTTAACATCAACACCATCTACAGAAGTTGCTCCATACATTGCCCTATAATCAAAAACAGTGACTAACTTATCCGGCATAACTAACTTTGTTTCATAGCACAATCTTGCAGCTGCTTCTCTACCATGAGTTGTAATTGCTGGATTGTCAAGGTCATCAGGACCTGGTTCCGTAGAATATTCATCATCAAAATTAACTCCATCAAGGTTGTATGCCTTACAATATTGAGCCAATTCACGTGCAAAATCTTTTGCTCCTTGCTTTGAAAGTTGAGCAACTCCTGCTACATCATGATTACCCAATATTCCTAATAATACCTTAATGCCACGCTTGCGTAATGGTTGCAAAAGCGTTTCATTATTATCTAACAAATACTGAACATTCGGATTACATTTCACATAAGGGCGTCCGGCCTCTGCGTCATAGTTGATATTTGCAGCAAACAATACTACAACATCCCAAAGATATTTTCCATTCTCCAACTGGAAAGAAAGGGCATTTAAAGGATTTACATCATTTACTTCAAAAAACAGAAATCCTTTTACCACATCTTCTCCTTTAAAAACATCACCCGATTTTCTTATATCTTTTATGAGATAAACACAGTGACGACTTTCTTCATCCTTGATTGTTATATCTGAACTATTTTCAACAACAGCAAGAGGCAAAGCATAAGTCTTCTCCGCTTCCAATTTGTCATCCGCCGTAATTGTCACCTCTACTTCCATTTCTTTAGTTTTTCCATCAGCCATTTGTAGAACGCCATTATTTGCCAATGCAACTAAACTTCCCGGAAACATTTCAAAGTCAGTACCATGCAGTTGATTATACGTAGCCAAATAAGACTCATCTATGAGTACCTTAGCTGAAGAGGAAGAAGTTGCCTCTTTAGTCAGATTCATCTTCACCACAGTGGAATATTTCTCCGTATATAACTCCACTACATTAATTGACTTATTAGACTTTCCATCAGCTAAAAATGCACAATTTTCATAAATGCCATCTAAAGTCGATTCATCAAACTGTTTTCCTATTTCCAAATCATCTGCACAAGAAGAACATAGTGATGCCCCTACAAAGAACAGAGCACCCAATAACAATGTATGTATATTTTTTCGTTTCATATGTACTCTATATTTAGTTTGCAATTATTTTACCGGAGGAAGTTCCACATTTACCCATGTCGGAGCTCCAGAAGCAGTAATGTCATTTCCGTTTCCTGTATGATCCTTAATAGCACTACCTGTTCCTTCATTAAACTTCCAATATGCTACCAATCCTGAAGCATGTGGATCTACTTCATATGGATTCTTTGCTATTTCCTCACCTGTACGCTGGATATTCCAAATACGCACTTCTGAAATATCACCAGGCAGCCAGCGCGTATTATCGTATGACTTGCCAATATAACATCCAGATGTTAAATTCAAAGCATAAGTGGCATTCTCATCCGAATATACTTTTACGCCATCCTTGTAATAGATACGTTCGTGAGTACCTGCATCATAAACGACAGCAATATGCACCCACTCTTTAGTCGGCAAACCTGCAACTGCATTCGGAGCAGGAAAATTCCCGCCGGGAGCAACACATTGCAACTGGTCACGTGGACGGTCAGCATCTCCAATACGTAAAAGGAAACGACCTTCAATACCAAATATAGAACTCAATGCGTTATCACGCCCAGCTTCCCAATCATCACTGCGCAATAATGCTTCCACAGTAATCGCATTTACATTGCTCATATCTGTCTTCCATGAAATAGGGAAATATATTTTCTCAATATTAGCTACCACATTGATCAATGCCGCACCCTTGAATATAAAATAAGCAGTTCTTTTACTATCAAGTACCTCGATATCCGCATCCGTTATTGTAACCGGTAACACATAGCGTCTTGACTTGTCCAACTTATTTGTGTTTTTAAAGTTAACAACAACATCATCACTACTGATATCTCCCGCTTTAATCGTAACCGACTTGACCGGAATCTCATAATAATCAGCAGCCAAAACCTGTGCGTTATCATTAAAAGCCAAATTATAAGCAGCAGTCAATTGCGGAGCAGCATCAAAAGAAATATTCACCTCTCTATCCAACGGATCAGCCAAGCGATAAGATATGGACCGGGTAGCTTCCGAAATGGTCTCTTTAATCAACAAATCATCCCTAACTTGCTGGGAAGTGACAAATACCTTATTATCATAATGGTGTTCATCATCAATATCATTATTTTGGCAACTTCCCAATACTAATGAGCAAAAAGAAAGGGAAGCAAACATATACTTATGTAATTTCATATCTTCTTTTATTTTGACGGATTCATTATACTAATAACCTCACGAATTGAAGAGAACGTATTATTATAATAATCATCCTGTACATTCATAACAAACATTCCTTTTCTTTCAAATCCAGTTGACGCCTGCACATTCCACCATGCGGCTCCCTGAGTAGCTAAAGTTTTATTTCCTTCAGAGTCAACTGTATTCCAATATCCTATCACCTGATTCTTGTCATCCGGCTGCGGTAGTTGAACACACGCAATAAAACGGTCAGCAGGGACAGGATTTGTCCCTTCATACAATTCTTTCGCATCTTCTCCTGCCTGAACAGCCAATAACGCCTTGACACTTAAATCATCACCATTTGTTGACAAAGCTGTTTTAAGAATAATATAATCAGCCAACCCTATTATTCCCATATTTTCAGCTGTAAGATATTGTACATTAGTATAAAAGAACAACGACTTATCGGATGCTTGCTTCCACTCTTTCAGTTTATTCAAGAAGTTTGTCTGACGAGATGTATATACCTCAAGCTCCTCACCTTTCAAGCTAACCAAAGAACGACCGGTATAATCAGCAATAATACCATCATAATTATCCGCCAAAGCAAGCATCTCACCTGTACGTTTGTCCAAATAAGCCCGACCTTCTTCTTCCGTCAAGTCAGGATTAGCTTTCTTCATCTCCTTCCATTCTTCCTCAAATTTAGAAAAATCAATACTGTACACCACCTTCGTACCTTTCTCTCTGACTATTCTTATTTCGTCCAGCATATTTCCGGACAATTTATCCGGATTATTCAAACTGATATAGTCGATACTGTCAGGCAAAGCGGACAATCTTTCGGCCTGTTTGGAAGGATCTGCCACATTCTCCACAGATACTATAGTCAATTTATGCTCACTTGCTTTATAAATATTCAGATCTTTCAGATAATCAGCGTATAGTTGAGGATTTTGTTCTTCAAGCGAAGGAGTATGTATATCCAGGCTCTCCACATCCGTCCAGTCCTCACAAGAACAGAATGAGAGTGACATAGTCATGCATATCGCAACACACAGTCCGCTATATCCAAATGTATTTTTCATAAACATTATCTACTTTATTATATTACTTTGTTTTTTTAGCCCACCAGAGATCACGTCCCATATCATCCCGGCCACCCAGATAAGTAACCACGGCATAATTTATATTTACAGGATTATCTCCATATTCCGATACTGGATAAGGAATACGCCGCGCACCTCTTTCCGAGTCAACGATACCGCCACTCTTATTACCGACCGCAGTAGCAGGAATCAGATGCGGATAGCCGGTACGACGGTAATCCGCCCATGCCTCATTACCCAACTGCCAGTTAGCGATCCATTTCTGAATGATAATACGCTCCTGTTTTTCTTCTGGTGAAGCAGCATTATCCCATTTCACAGTGATTCTGGACAAGTCTCTGTCATAAGAATTCTTTCCGTCCGGATCTACATAAGTTTCAGGGCGTAAAGTCTCGTTATTCAGATATTCCTCTGCTCCGTCCGCCCCCCACTGTTCGAATGACAAGCGAATACCGGTATTGTAAAACTCACCGGCTTCACCTCCCATATTGAAATTATAGATAGCCGCCGCTTCTGCACGCAGGAAAGCGACTTCCGCAGCATTCATCCAATATAACGGATCATTCGGCTTCATATTAATTCCGGAATATTTGTGTCCGGTAGTTTCAAGCACCGGGATAATAATACCTCTACGCAATCCGACATACTCATGTCCTTTCCATTCCGACTTGACAAAATATTTTTCCCGCCGAGGGTCTTCATAACCATTCATATAGCAGATAATATCGGCTGCTGCATGTGTATCTCCACCTGTCAGACAGGCGCTATTATCTTCTTTGTGAACACCGATATGATTGTATTCCTTAGCCACATAAATAGGGTTATTTACAGAACCGGAGAAATAACTCCATGCCGCATTATCTGTATTCTGTTCGATCACACCACCGTTTTGGGGGTCAACAGCTTCTTCCGCCATCTTCTGTGCTGTCACCTTGTCAACATTGGCTATGCGAATAGCCAGACGAAGTTTAAGCGAATTGGCAAAACGAATCCATTTTTTCACATCACCCTGATAAATGTAGTCAGCCGAAGCAGTCAAACGGTCATTCGGATGCTCATTCAACACACCGATAGAATGATTCAGTTCTTCAAAGAATTTATTATAAACTTCCTGTTCCGAATCATACGGAGTTGTTATAGAACCATCCGCTCCTATTTTAGAATACGGAATCGGTCCGTAAGCATCCGCAATACGATGCATGGCTGCAACCTTTATAATTGTCGCAATAGCCAAAGGAACCGGGTTGTTCGTATTTTGTGATACTACCTCTACAATACTCAAGTTGGAATAAAGTACCGGAAGCACCTTATCACTTTTCAGAAAAACATTTGTCCAGCCATCTTCAGGGTTAAAGTTCGAAATCGTACGTTCCCATGATGCTTTGGAATCGGCAAAATATCCTCCCATAGGACCGCCCAGCAAACAATCTGTAAACTGTGCCGTATTGACATCCGGAGAGACCACACAACCGGCAAGGTTGTTCATGGCCGAACCCAGCGCATAGTCGTCGGCAGACAAGTCGCCTGGTTGGTAAGGGTTTGAATTGATATCCTCATACTTGGCGGTACAGGATGACACAGCCGCCATTAATGAAGCGAAAATAAATGTATTTAATATCTTTTTCATAGTCACTTTTATTAGAATTTGAAATTCAGACTGAAACCTACATTACGCAAAGAAGGCATCATGAAGTTGTCGATTCCCTGATAGAAATTATCTGTCGATGCCACAGCCTCCGGATCGAAAGGAGCCTTGTTGTAAATCATCCACAAGTTGCGACCTATCAATGAAACTTTAATGTCACAGACATTAGCCAGCCATTTTCTCGGAATAGTATAACCTATCGAAGCCTCCTGCAAACGAACGTTGGTAGCCGAATAAGTATAATACTGCGGCACAGCGGTGCTACCTACTGTTGTATACCAATTCTCCGGATTAACTCTGTCATTTCCATTAATCAATACAAAACCATTATCACGCGCATCGGCTGAAGCCTCGGAAACGCCAAACTTATCAAGTATAGCCTGTGTTCTTGAAAATACTACACCACCCAGACGAGCAGAAATCATGAATCCTACATGGAAATTCTTCCACATAAAGTTGTTACGCCATGCAAGATTTCCCTTCGGCAATACACTTCCCAACTTGATATAAGAATCGGGGTTATCTATTTTCTGAGTATATACGTTATTCGATTCATCCATATAAATAGCACCGTTAGCATCACGACGTAAATCTGTACGTGAATATAAATCTCCCATACTGCCACCTTCACGCAGGATAAAACGTAAATCTGCATATCCGCCCATATCAAGTGAAGGTATGGAGAAAAGCTGCCCGGTTATAGGATTGATAACATTGTCCGCCAAAGATTCAATCTTGTTCTTATTCATTGAATAAGTCAAACCACTCATCCATGTGAAATTACGCCATGTATTTTCAAAATTCAGAGCAAGCTCTATACCTTGATTGCGTACGCTACCGGTTTGAATATACATTTTTGAATATTTATTAATCGGAAGTTGCGGATTAAAAGTCTGATTTTCAGTTTTTGCATTATAATAAGTAGCATCCAACTCAAAATATTTCAAGAAACGAGCATTAAAACCGATTTCAAAAGAATTAGTACGTTCCGGTTTCAATGAATACATCGGATATTGAGTCAGTACGCTCCATTGATTGGCAGAAGTGCTCCATTCGTAGCGCGGATTGGCAAGATAACGTTGGAAAGCCGAACCGACAGAGGCAAACGAACCACGCAGTTTAAGATAAGACAAATAATCTTTATTCAAATTAGGCATCAGTTCTGAGAGAACAACAGACAAACCTACTGACGGATAGAAGAAGCTCTTTGATGTAGAATTAGGTCCGGCTAATTGTGAAGGCCAGTCGTTACGTCCGGTAAGTGTCAAATAATAAGTACTCTTATATCCCAATTCAGCAGAAGCATAAATAGACTGAGTCTGCTCTCTCCATCCTTCTTGCAGACGACGGGCTTTCTGGCTTAAATTCTGAATAGCGAAATAATTGGTCAAACCGACCTGCTCACCCGGAAATGCATCACTGCCATCAGCAATTCCACCGCGGACTGTCATTAGATCTGATCGCACATCAGTAAATGATCCACCGATATTAGCACTCAGATTCCAGTCTTCACCAAAGTTCTTATTGATACTTACCAGAAAATCTGCATACAATTGTTTGTCCGAAGTCTTGGTTATACCGTACAAACCACGAGAAGAACCTTCCGTAAGCTGTGTATTGGTAGAAGCATAAAATTTCTCTGTATAATCATTATTGGCATTATCCAGACTTACGCGTCCTGAAACAGTCAGCCAATCCAATATTTTATAATTCAAACTTGCGCTCAACATATAACGGTCTTTCTTATTCTCACGCAAGTTGCGGTAATTCACCCAATATGGATTCTGCATCGTCATTGCAGCATCACCGATCGACCAGTTTTGAAGATAAACTTTACGTGCCGGATCATACAGTTCGTACAACTTCGCATCTTCCCAGTCATTACCGCGAGGATATAGGTAAGCTCCCACTAACGGGTTATTATATTCTCCCTGATTCACCATATTGCGGTCATTTTGCAAAATATAGCTGGCAGCTATATCAAGAGTCATCTTGTCGTTCAAGAAAGAAGTGGTATTGCGTACGCTGAAATTATAACGACTGTATTTATTGTTAGGAGTAATACCTTTTGAATTGATGGCAGCAGCCGATGCATAAGTTTGATTTTTTTCTGTACCGGTAGAGAAAGAAACACTTTCCGTGTTGATAATACCAGTCTGGAAATAATCATCCTTAGGATCATAGCCACGATAATTAGCTACTGTTAATTTTTCTCCCCAACTACGGTCTGAACCATCCAGGAAGCTTCCTCCTACACCGGTTCCATAACGGGTTTGGAAACGAGGCATTACGAAAGGCTGATTGAACTCCATACTTGAATTTACAGATATGCTAACCTTACCGACTTTTCCTTTTTTAGTTGTAATGATAATGGCACCATTGGCAGCTTCCGAACCATACAATGCAGCGGCAGCGGCACCAGTCAGAACCGACATAGATTCAATATCATCCGGATTGATATCTGCAATAGGCTCGGTAGCTCCCTGAGAATCAAATTCTTTTCCCCCACCTTTGCTACTACCGGCAAACATCGGGACACCGTCTACTACGTACAATGCATTGGAAGATTGCATAATGGATTTTGTTCCACGCATTACAACTTTAGATACGCCTCCGACTCCTGATGAAGAAGCATTAATTGTGACACCCGCCACTTTACCGTTAAGGGAATTAACAAAGTTAGCATCTTTATGTTCTGTCACCGCGTCTGTATTAACCTGCTGTACATTATAGCTCAATGCCTTTTCTGCACGCTTGATACCCAATGCAGTAACAACCACTTCGTCCAAAGTCTGAGTATCTTCTTTAAGGATTACATGTATAGATGATTGAGTACCTACCTTAATTTGTTGTGAAACATAACCTATATAAGATATATTCAAAATTTCATTTTTAGCCGCTTCGACCGTGAACTCTCCATTGATATCACTGATCGTTCCCTTACCTGTGGACATTGCAGCTATATTAACTCCAATTAGAGGCTCACCCGCTTCGTCTACAATAGATCCCTTCACTGTTACTGTGACTGAACCATTATTTACTTGGTCTTGTTTCGTTAAAATGATTTTAGCATTGGCAATTTCAAAATTAATGTGTAATGGAGTCAATGCTTTTTTCAACAGTTCATCAATAGTAGCCTGTTTAACTTGAACCGATATTTTTTGTTCCAAATCAAGATTATTATACATGAATGTATAATTCGTCTTCTGTTCGACTATCTCAAGAAAGACTTTAAGCGTTTGTTCTTTCAAAGATAAATCTATTCTTTGAGAATTTTGGGCACTCAAAGACTGAAATATCAATAAGAAAAAAAAGATATTAGCAAGTATCCTTTTTGTTATTTTTCCCATAATATTATGACTAAGTAAAAAAAAGAAATGATTAATTTTATATATGCTTTTATAGAAAACATGGAAAAATATTTTTCATGTTTTATTTATATTTTCACTTATATCTGATGTTCACCTCCTCTCCGTTTATCTGGTAATCAATTGCTGTTATTCTATTTATTAGATCTAATATTTCTCTTAATGATTCACTTTTCAGAACAAATCCATATTTAACAGACGAATCCGAATTTTCTACGTGGATATTTACTCCATACCATTTTTCCAACTTCGCAAACACTTCTACCGCCGGAGTATTTTCAAACCTGAGCATATTCTGTGTCCATAAACACTCCATTTCAACATCACAGGGGAATAGTTTCCATGATTGTCTGTCTCTCGGTATCTGTACCTGCTGACCAGGTTCTAATTGTACCCTCTCTACAGCATTCTCCACCGTGACAGCTCCTCTGAGCAAAGAAACAGTTGCCATTTCTTCATCCGGATAGGCAGAAACGTTGAAAGCTGTACCGTGTACCACAATATTAATACCTTCTGCTTTAACAGTAAAACTATGCTCATCATCTTTGGTTACATCAAAAAAAGCCTCGCCTTTAAGAGTCACCTCACGATTATCACGATTGAATACGGAAGAATAGCTGAGATAAGAATCCGAATTAAGCCAAACTTGAGTCCCATCCGGAAGAAATATTTGTGTTTTTTGTCCTCTTTCTGCAAATACGGTAAAAACATCCTCTTGCCTGTTGAACTTTCCTGAAAAGTAATAAAATGATGCTGCCGAAACAAGAAGCGGTATCAGAATTGTAGCCGCAATTCGTGTCCAGGAAAAATTATGCGAAGGTTTGTTATCCGTTATCTGATTTTGAATATTATTAAGAACCCTGAATTTAACAGCATCATCCATCACCGGAACTTGCAGGTTTTGCTCCTTCCACAAAATATCCAATGCAGAGTCCATAGCTTCATCTGTTGCTTTTTGAACTTCTGATTTAAGGACTGTGTATTCGGCCGGACTAATTCTTGCTGAGAAAAACCGTCGCAATAAAACTTGGAGCAAATTATTTTTCATATTTCTGTTTTATAAGAAATACGCAAAATCCCCCAAATAGTCCCGACTCAATTTATATGTTATAAAACATAAATTAAAATTCGTTCCTTAACAATAGCAAGACTAATAACAAATAATGCAAGAGAGATAATTCTGATTTCAAAGTCTTCAATGCAAGAGTCAATTGATTCTTCACTGTTTTTTCCGAAATTCCCATCTTTTCGGCAATATCTTTAATCGAACATCCTTTTTCACGACTCAACTCAAAAATCACCAATTGCCTACTACTAAGTTTCTTTTTAGCTTCATTCAGTTTATCAAGAAATTCATCAAAATAAACTTCATTTTCTGTATTATTTTCTGTATAATTCTGATATGCGTCACTTTGAATATAAACTTCAAATGCAACACTATCAATTTTCTTACGAAATGAATCTATGATAAGGTTATGTGCAATAGTATAAAGATAGGATTTAAATGAAGTCTCTAAAGAAAGATTTTCTTTAGTCTGCCAAATCCTCAAAAAGGTTTCTTGCAGAATATCTTCAGCATCATCAGGAGATTTAGTCAAGTTCAGCACAAAACCATAAAGCAAATCCGCATACATAAAGTACAGACGGGTAAAATCCTCATAAGAACCTTGTTTTACCTTCTTTATCAAGTCTATATGCAAATGTTTTTCAACAATCATAGTTTAAGGTTTAAATATAGATCATAAATACTTTTTATCAATAATTCATCCCGACAAAATGAATTCAATATAAACAACCCCATTCAATATCTTTTTATATATTCTCTCTCCGCTACAATTTCTTCTGCAAAAATATTTGCAAATATAATAAACAACATTACAATTTCAAAACTAAAAATTGTTACAATATCAAAAGTTTTTCATTAACAAAATGTTTGGAATATACCTAACTTATAACTTTATCCGAGAAGAAGCAATATAAAATATTAGAAATCAACAGAAAATTTAACTGGCTTCTACTCTGCATTCTCTGATATTGAATTAAAGGTTTCATGACGGAATCCACGTAAGTATGACTGATTAAAAAAAGGATTATGCTATTATGAAAAAACAATATAATAGAGAGGTGAAAATAAAAAAGAGTAGTAAAAGAGGAAATACAAGCATACCAAAGTACCATTGATAAATCAAAAAACAGGGAAGTAATTAGATTCACTATATTTGCTTTCTCGTTTGAGTAATATAAATTCATTTTGTTATACGAATTTTCAGATCGGGAACAGGAACGGCCGGAAAACAGAAAACCCCTTGATTCGTTGCTGAATCAAGGGGCTTCTTAAAAAACGGCGGCTACCTACTCTCCCACTGTTACGCAGTACCATCGGCGTGACG
>USPQ01000069.1 GCA_900556625.1 uncultured Bacteroides sp.
ATGCATTACTTTAGTACCTTGCATTACAAAGTACTATAAATTAATAATAATTAAAACATTAGAGACTCTCCACCTTATTATAAAAAGAAATAATGGCTATATTTGTGCCCATTAAATAATAGATATGTTTACAATTCGAAAAGCAACAGTAGCCGATTGCGAGCTTATTCATAAGATGGCAAAGGAGGTATTCCCCGCCACCTACAAGGAAATTTTATCTCCCGAACAACTGGATTATATGATGGACTGGATGTATGCTCCTTCCAATGTGCGTAAACAAATGGAGGAAGAAGGACATGTGTACTCCATTGCTTATAAGGAGAATGAACCATGCGGATACGTTTCCATTCAACAACAGGAGAAAGATGTATTCCATCTTCAGAAGATATATGTCCTCCCACGTTTTCAGGGCACGCATTGCGGCAGTTTTTTATTCAAGGAGGCAATCAAGTGTATCAAAGAAATACACCCGGAGCCTTGTTTGATGGAGCTCAATGTAAATCGTAATAATAAGGCTTTGCAGTTTTACGAGCACATGGGAATGAGAAAGTTGCGAGAAGGTGATTTCCCGATTGGTAACGGGTATTATATGAATGATTATATTATGGGACTGGATATTTGATATACAAAAATGCCCCGGAACATTTATGATACTTGTTCCGGGGCATTTTGTTTATTTAGTTAATGGCAAGATTTTATTTCGCTACACGCTCCAGCCATTTTACCATTGAAAGCATTACAATCATGGAAGCACCTGTTGCTCCTACAAATACCAACCAACAAGCCCAAATAGGAACAGTTGTATAAAGAATACCACCGATAAACAACAGCGAGTTACCCACAGCTGTCGCAGCCAACCAGCAACCTTGCATCAATCCTTGCAAATGAGGAGGGGCTACTTTAGATACAAATGATAATCCCAGAGGAGAGATGAACAGTTCGGCAACCGTAAGAATGAAATACAGGCCGATCATAATCCATGGAGTAACACGGATAGCATTGATTTCAGCAGCACTCATAGTACCCAACACCTCTTTCGAAGGCAATGTAAAGGAGAATACCATCAAGAATACATACGCTAATGCGGCAATACCCATACCGATGGCAATCTTCATCGGGGTAGAAGGTTCCTTACCATTCTTTTTCATTGAGCCGAACATCCACATAATAAATGGGGTCAGGAATACAACGAAGAATGGATTAACGCTCTGGAATATTTCAGCTCCCTTGATCTGCGTAAAACCTAAGTCGATATTAATCACACTTAAATCCACATAGTCACGGGCAAAATAGGTCAAAGAATAACCATTCTGATGGAAAGATAACCAGAAGAAAATAACAACACCGAATACAGCAAACAGGGCATAGATACGCTGTCTTATTTCAGTAGCACTCATCCGAATTTCTTCTTTATTCACCATTGTCGCTCCTTTATCTGTTTTTGCTTTCGTTGCCGGATCCGGGAAGCGCTTCTTATTTGCCATATAAATAATCAACGAAATAATCATAGCACCGATAGCAGCCATAAAGGCATATTGGAAACCGCGATTAAATACATCAAGGTAATTATTTACAAATACGCCCATATCTGTTACATGAGTTTTATCCAAGACAACACTGTTAGCTAACGTAGTCAGATTTTCCATAGCCTGTGGAGCCATATCTTTTCCTTTTTCCAAATATTGATGACATAACTCCGGCAAAGTGGCATCATAATCAAAGTTATTCACTTTCAACCACCAGTTACGCACACCGATAGCAATAAACGGTGCAAAAACAGCACCGATATTAATAAACATATAAAATATCTGGAAACCGGCATCACGAAGATTGGAATATTTAGGATCATCATACATCTGACCTACCAGAGCTTGCAGGTTTCCTTTAAACAAGCCGTTACCAAAAGCAATCACTAAAAGTCCGAAACAAGTCAGCCCCAAATAAAGAGCCATATTAGGAACCGGAGTAGGAGTAGGAATGGCAATAATCAAATAACCGACAGCCATCAGTATTAATCCCACCAAAATAGTGCCTTTGAAATTTTTCGTCTTATCAGCAATAACACCTCCCGCTAAAGCTAAAATATAAATGGATGCGTAAAATGCGGAATAGATGTATCCGGTAGTCGTCTCGGACAATCCGAATTTCGCTGAAATAAATAACGTCAAAATCGCCATCATAATATAGAAGCCAAAACGCTCTCCCATATTAGCTAAAGCCGCAGCAATCAGACCTTTAGGGTGTTTACTGAACATAGATATAAGTTTTTAGAATTAATAATTGATTGAATTAAATAAATATTTCTTGCAAATATATACTTTTTCCTGAGTTTTTGCACAAATAATTTGTAAAACTAGTCTTCAAACAAACGACAAGTTTCCGCTCCGGATTCACGAATCAAATCGTCCGGAGCTATTTTTATTTGAAGCCCTCTTGTGCCGGCACTTACATAAATATACGGGAATTTCCGGCAAGTCTCATGAATATAGGTCGGAAAATGCTTCTTCATACCAATAGGGGAACAACCGCCACGAATATATCCGGTAAGCGGCAATAGCTCTTTCATAGGTATCAGGTCGCATTTCTTATTGCCGGAAGCCTTAGCCGCCAATTTCAAATCGACTTCGTGCTCTCCCGGAATAACACATACAAAATATCCGTTCTTATCACCGTGCAAAACAAGCGTCTTGAATACTTGTTCAATATTCTCACCCAAACTGGCTGCCACATGCACGGCACTTAAATCATTCTCGTCTACTTCGTATGGGATTAACTCATATATTATCTTTGCTTTATCCAACAAGCGGGCAGCATTTGTTTTATTGATTCTCATCTTCTATAAATTGGCATTTATTATTCAGATCATCAAGGTCACCATTCTTTGCAAAATCAAAGTCCTAATTCTTCGCGAAGAAACCTAGGTGTATATCCTTTAGAACTCTTCGCAACTTCTTCGGGTGTCCCGCAACTAAGGAGTTCTCCCCCGCCTTTACCACCTTCCGGACCCATATCGATGATATAATCCGCCATTTTTATAACGTCCAGATTATGCTCGATAACGATAACTGTATTACCTTTATCGACTAGTTTGTTCAATACTCCCATCAGCACCCGTATATCCTCAAAATGAAGTCCGGTAGTCGGCTCATCCAAAATATAAAGTGTTTTGCCCGTATCTCTCTTCGACAGTTCCGTAGCCAGTTTCACACGCTGGCTCTCGCCACCGGAAAGAGTGGTAGAAGATTGACCTAACTTAATATAGCCCAATCCGACATCTTGCAGAACTTTAATTTTATTGAGAATCTGCGGAACATTTTCAAAGAATTCCACAGCACGATTGATTGTCATATCCAGCACATCGGCAATGGATTTCCCCTTAAAACGGACTTCCAACGTTTCGCGGTTGTAACGTTTGCCATGACATACTTCACAGGGCACATATACATCCGGAAGGAAGTTCATTTCAATCGTCTTATAACCGTTTCCCGAACACGCTTCGCAACGCCCGCCCGCTACATTGAAGGAGAAACGTCCCGGCTTGTAACCACGAATCTTAGCTTCCGGCAATCCAACGAACAAATTACGAATGTCCGAAAATACACCTGTGTAAGTAGCCGGGTTGGAACGAGGAGTACGTCCCAACGGGGACTGGTCAACATCCACCACCTTATCTATATATTCCAGCCCTTCAATAGAATCGTACTCCAAAGGATCTTGCAAAGAACGGTAGAATTTCTGTGAAAGAATCGGTTGCAAGGTTTCATTAATCAAGGTGGATTTTCCACTTCCCGATACTCCTGTTACGCAAATCAATTTGCCTAACGGGAACTCCACATCTACATTTTTCAGGTTATTTCCTTTCGCTCCTTTCAACAAGATAGACTTTCCGTTTCCTTTTCTGCGTTTGGCTGGAACTTCTATCTTCATCTGTCCGTTCAAGTATTGCGAAGTCATTGTACTGGTTTTCAGCATCTCTTGTGGAGTGCCTGCAAAAACCACTTCCCCACCAAGACGACCGGCCTTCGGCCCCATATCAATGACATAATCGGCAGCAAGCATCATATCCTTATCATGCTCTACCACGATCACGGAATTACCGATGTCCCGAAGTTCTTTCAAAGAATTGATAAGGCGCAAATTATCACGCTGATGCAGACCGATACTCGGCTCGTCGAGAATATACAACACATTCACCAACTGCGAACCGATCTGAGTGGCCAAACGGATGCGCTGGCTTTCTCCTCCGGACAGACTAACGGAACTACGGTTTAAGGCAAGATAGTCCAACCCTACATCTAACAGGAACTTCAAACGTGTACGGATTTCTTTCAAAATCTCCACTGATATCTTTTTCTGCTTGTCGGAAAGAAATTCATCCACCTTCATCAACCAGTCGTACAACTCGTTGATATCCATATTCGCCAGCTCATTGATATTCTTATCATGGATACGGAAATGCAATGCCTCCTTATTCAAACGGGCTCCCTTACATTCGGGGCAAACAGTGGTTTTAGCAAATTGCTCCGCCCATTTCTGCGCTGTTGCGGAAGCGTCTTTCTCCTGCAACATCTGGATGTACTTCACAACACCTTCATAGGTAACAAAATAGTCAGAGGAAGTACCAATCAACGAGCTTTTGATCTTAATCCGTTCATCAGAACCATAGAGAACTTCTTCGATGGCATCATCCGGCAATTCCTTGACCGGAGTTTTTAATGACGCATCGTACTTTTCCAGCAAAGCACTGATTTGCCAGAAAATCATGGCATTTTTATATTTTCCCAGAGGTGCGATTGCCCCCTCATAAATGGATAGTTCACGGTCGGGAATCACCTTATCCACATCAATCTGATTGACAACGCCCAGCCCTTTACATTTCGGGCATGCTCCCTGCGGGGAGTTGAATGAAAAGTTATGCGGAGCAGGTTCGCGATAAGAAAGTCCTGTCACAGGACACATAAGACGTTTACTATAATGACGGATACTTTCCGACTGGGCATCTAAAATCATCATCAAGCCGTCTCCCTGACGCATAGCAGTCGCCACACTTTGTTTCAGCCGCCGGTCGTCTTTTTCGGTCACCACCAGTTTATCAATCACCACTTCCACATCGTGATTCTTATAACGGTCGAGCTTCATTCCATGCGTTACTTCACGCACTTCACCATCTACCCGGACATATAAATATCCTTTTTTTCGCACCTGCTCGAACAGTTCCCTATAATGTCCTTTACGTGCACGAACCAACGGGGCGAGCAAATAGATCTTCTTTCCTTTATAATCTTTCAGGATCAATTCCAGAATCTGTTCTTCGGTGTATTTCACCATTTCCTCACCGGACAAATACGAATAAGCTACTCCGGCACGGGCATATAGCAGACGGAGGTAGTCATAGATCTCAGTCGTCGTACCCACCGTAGAACGGGGATTCTTGTTCGTCGTTTTCTGTTCAATGGAAATCACCGGGCTCAGACCTGTGATTTTGTCGACATCCGGACGCTCCAAATTACCCAGAAAATTGCGGGCATACGCTGAAAAGGTCTCAATATAGCGGCGCTGCCCTTCTGCAAAAATCGTATCGAAAGCTAAAGAAGATTTCCCACTGCCGCTCAATCCGGTGATGACAGTCAGACTGTTACGGGGAATCTCAGCGTCAATATCCTTCAAATTGTGCACGCGCGCACCGTACACATTAATATATTCTGTTTCCTGCATATTCATATCCTTCCATAAATGTTGCAAAATTAATGTTTCCGCCCGAAATATGCTCCTAAAAAAGCACAATATTATTTTCTTAACTCAAATCTTATGAAGATATAGGGCATTATTTGTACCTTTGTTCCTTGATTTCAAGAACCAATAGTTATAATTTGATGAAACCGATAAACCGAATATTCTTATTTCTGCTTTTTATAAGCGTTTCATACGCCGTCAGTTATGCACAGGAGAATCAATCCTATTTCTTGCATACCATCGAAAAAGGACAAAGTTTATATTCTATATCCAAGATGTACAATGTCACAACATCGGATATTATCCATTTGAATCCCGGTTGTGACGAGAAAATTTATGCCGGACAAACCATTAAAATTCCCAAAGGAAAAGAAAGCCAGAAAGGAGAAACATTCCATACAATTCAAGCCGGAGAGACACTGTATAAACTGACAACAATGTACAATATATCTGCTAAGGATATATGTGAAGCGAATCCGGGATTGAGCGCTGAGAATTTCCGTATCGGACAGGTAATTCTTATCCCGCAAAAGGAGAAGGAACAGGTCGTTACCGCCCAAAAACCGACTGAGCAAAGTAATATTCAAGGTCCTGTGGTTCCCAGATGCAAAGAAATGCATAAAGTAAAACGCAAAGAAACAATCTTTAGCGTAAGCCGCGAATACGGAATCAGTGAAGAGGAACTGATTGCCGCTAATCCCGAACTTAAAAAAGGGATGAAAAAAGGACAACTTCTTTGTATCCCCTACCCGGTGGCAACAACCACGCAACCCACCCAGAAAGAAGATCCATATGCTATCCCTCCAAGTAACAGCGAACTTTTCCGCGAAAGTAAGGAGACTCCCAAGAAGATGTCGACCATTAAAGCCGCATTGATACTGCCTTTCCAGGAAGACAAACGTATGGTGGAATACTACGAAGGTTTTCTTATGGCAGTGGATAGTCTGAAACGTACAGGTACTTCTTTGGATTTATATGTATATGACAGTGGAAAAGAGGTTTCTACCTTGAATGCGATTCTTTCAAAGAATGAGATGAAGAAGATGGATGTTATTTTTGGCCCGATGCATCAGAAGCAAATCAAGCCACTGTCTGATTTCGCAAAAAAGAATGATATACGTCTAGTGATTCCTTTCTCTCAAAAGGGTGAAGAGGTATTCAATAATCCGGCTGTTTATCAGATCAATACGCCACAATCTTATTTATATTCAGAAGTTTACGAGCATTTCACACGTCAATTTCCCAATGCGCATGTTATCTTTATCGAGCCTATCAGTGCCGACAAAGAAAAGGCTGAATTTATCAGTGGCTTGAAACAAGAGCTAAAGAATAAGGGCATCTCCATGCAAACGGTCAACGAGAATGCAACAAAAGAAACGTTGAAAGCAGCGCTCCGCAATGATAAGGAGAACATCTTTATTCCTACCTCAGGAAAAAATGTATTGCTTATTAAAGTACTCCCGCAATTGACGCTGTTAGTCAGAGATAATGCAGGACAGAACATCCATTTGTTCGGCTATCCGGAATGGCAGACTTACACGAGAGATCATTTGGAAAGCTTCTTTGAGCTGGACGTGTATTTCTATTCTTCGTTTTATACGAACACACTATTCCCAGCTGCCGTGCAGTTTACCAACGCTTACCATAAATGGTACAGTAAAGACCTAAGCAGCAAGTATCCCAATTATGCAATGCTCGGTTTTGACACCGGATTCTTTTTCTTGAAAGGATTGTCACGTTATGGCTCGGAACTTGAAAATAATCTGTCTAAAATGAATCTGACTCCTATTCAAACCGGCTTCAAATTCCAACGTGTGAACAATTGGGGAGGATTTATTAATAAGAAAGTGTTCTTCATTCGTTTCACTAAAAACTTTGAATTAGTAAAACTTGACTTCGAATAATACGGAAAATGATAAAGATAAAACCATTTTTGATCGCAGGCCTTCTGCTAACAGGATTCACTCTCTCCGCCACTGCTCAGATCGGAGAGGCACGAAGCAATTTTTCTGTAGGTATCAACGGAGGTGTCAACTTAAATAGTGTATCCTTCACTCCTACCATCAAACAGAACAGCCTGATGGGAATAACCGGAGGATTGACAGCCCGTTATATTTCTGAAAAGTATTTTGCCATGATTTGTGGGGCACAGGTCGAACTGAACTTCTCACAACGAGGTTGGGATCAATTATTTGAGATTCCAGGAGAAAATGGAGATATGGTAGAAGACCCCACTCAAATTTACACTCGTAAAATGAGCTACATTGATATTCCTTTCCTTGCACATCTAGCATTTGGTAATGAGAGAGGCTTACAATTTTTCATCCATGCCGGACCGCAAATAGGATTTCTCATTGGAGAATCAGAGAAGATTGAAGGAGTCGATATGAATAAACTCAATGATACCCAAAAAGCGGTATATGGTACTAAGATTCAGAATAAATTTGATTATGGCATTACCGGAGGCGGTGGTGTAGAGCTTAGAACGAAAAAAGCCGGTAGTTTTATAGTGGAAGGACGTTATTATTTTGCCTTATCCGATTTCTACAAGACAACCAAAAAGGATTATTTTGCCCGTGCAGCGCATGGAACAATTTCAATAAAACTCACTTATTTATTCGATTTGAAGAAATAACCCCCCTCCTACGCAAAAAGAATTTCCACATCTGCAAAGCATCGTTTTAAAGATGCTAAAGCGCAGCTTTAGATAGCAAAAAGCATAGCTTTAACTCCTATAAAGCTATGCTTTTTATCTATCATATTATTAACGAATTACTCAGAGAGTATAGGGAAAATTTTATCTTAATCTATCCGCAGCCTTTACCATCACTTCATCACGTCCGATAGCACGAACAGCCAATATATTCAAAATAATGGAAACAAGCGGCAAACACAAAGCCCACCCCACCCGAAACATATTCGCATCATTTTTCAATGCAAAATAGAAAGCAAGAAAAGCAATGTAATAGCCTACCAGCAATAAGCTGTTGAAAATCGTCATACGTATCTGCAACATACGATTCTTATATAAGAAAATTGTAGCTACGGCAACAATAGTACTAAGCAATAAGATGCAGAATAAGCCCCATGTAGACTCGTAAGCACCGTTTAGTTCTATTCCTAGAGCTTTAAAAGAGTGCTCTCCCATCGTATCAGTAAAATACCCCATCGGCAAGCACATTGCTGTAATCAGCAAACCTGTAACAATCAGTAAATAAACTGTTTGAATTCTTTGAATCATAAATAGTATAAATAGTAGTTGAGTTAAACAATAATAGCCAAGCAATAAGGAGCAGGGATTGTCATCCCACTTACTACTTGACTATCAATTCTTTCGTCAGAAAATAAATTACTGAAGTTTTTCCTTCTCTTTAGCCGGATTTCTATAATATATTTTCCCTTCGATGTATTCTTGCGTAGCAATCAGGTCCGGTTTCGGCAACTTCTCATAATAACGAGAAATCTCGATTTGCTCTCTATTTTCAAACACTTCTTCCATGTTGTCAGTATAAGAAGCAAACTCTGCCAATTTCTTAGAAAGATCGTTCTTGATTTCCACACTAATCTGATTAGCACGCTTACCAATAATGGCAACTGTTTCATAAACATTCCCTGTATCGGAGCAGAGTTCCATCATGTCACGGGTTACCGTTGTAGTAGGAGCATTCGTCTTTTTGTAGTCCATAAATCTATTTAAATTTAGTCTTTAATTACTTTCTGTGATTCATTGAAAATTTTCTCAGCCTCTTTCAGATATTTGCTTTCCGGAAACTCATTCTTAAAAGCATAATATTCATCGATTGTCTCACGATACCGATCCATTTTCTTATCTTCCACGCTATAAATAGCCATCTCATACCTTGCACGCAGAATCAAGATGGAAAGTTCTTCGCGATAATCAGTATAAGGATAATCCTTCAGTGCATTTTGAGCCGTGATTACACAAGACTCATAGTTGTTACCCAAATAATTACCCAAGTTATAATATAATTTGGCTGAATAAAGCTCTTTCAACACCAACTTATCCTGCAAAGCAAAAATCATATCCTGTGCCTCTTGCTTTTTACTACTGTTCGGGAAATATTCCATGAACATCTGCAATTGTTGGATAGCCTGATAAGTACTTGACTGATCCAAACGTGGCTCCGGAGTATCCAAAAATAATGCTTTACCTGCATGGAAACGTGCCAATTCAGTAAAAGTTCCACGGGGATATGTATTAAAATAGGTGATAAAAGTCTGAGCCGCAGTCTGATAATCTTTTTGATTATAATAACTCATGCCCAACATATACAAAGATTCTTCCGCTTTATCCGTTCCTTTAAGAATAGTAATCAATTCGTTCAACAAAGTAGCCGAACGGTTATACTGTCCTTTTGCAAAATAGTTTTTAGCGGCTTCGTACTTGTATTCGTAATCGGTGCTTTTCAGCAATTTATTATACTCCCCACATGAAGTGAGAGTAGCTGCCGCAAGCAAAGTTATAATGATATTTTTCTTCATCCTATTTTAAAATATTGCGCAAAGTTACTTATTCGCAGGGAATTTAGCAATTAATCTATGTTTTTTAATACATAAAAGGCGTTAAACATCGACAAATGGGGAGAAAAAGACAATTAAAGTTTATACAAATCGCTAGCCGCCAGCAGATCAACTTTCTTTTCTTTCAACACCTCAATACATTTATCCAGATTGCTAGGACGAATCACTACATTGGCCACATTATTATTGGCAAACGAGTACATATATTCGATAAACACCCCTTCAGCGGACAAATATCCCAATACAGTTGCCAAAGCTCCCGGCACATTAGGACAACTGATTCCGACCACATCGGTCACATTTACTGCAAAATGATTATCCTTCAAAGCTTTATATGCTCTATCCGGATCGGACACAATTCCGCGCAAAATACCGAAATCAGCATTTTCAGCGATGCACAAAGCAGAAAGATTGATATCTTCTTTCGCCAGCACTTCAGTCACTTCCGTCAAACGACCTGACTTGTTTTCCAAAAAGATAGAAAGTTGTTTTGCTACCATAATCGTAGAGTATTAATTTTAAGTTTTAAAGTTTTCTGTTATCAATCACCCGTTTCGCTTTACCCACACTGCGTTCAATGCTACGCGGTTCTACCAGCTTCACATTGACTCCCAATCCGAGTACACTCTGCAGACGCGCACCCAATTTCTTCTTCAGAGCCAACATCTTATTGATTTCATCAGAATAGAATTCCGACCGTACTTCTACTTGAAGTTCCATCGTATCGGTATTATTCTCGCGTCCCACTATCAGCAGATAATGCGGTTCAAATTCCGCCATTTCAAGAATAACGGATTCTATTTGTGTCGGGAATACATTGACACCACGAATAATCAACATATCATCACTGCGTCCCAAGATACGATCCATGCGTACCAATGTACGTCCACAGGAACATTTGTCATAATGTAGAGCGGTAAGGTCGCGCGTACGATAACGGAGCAGCGGCATACCTTCCTTTGTAAGGTGAGTAAACACCAGTTCGCCTGTTTGACCGGGTTCTACCGACTGTAATGTATTCGGATCAATAATTTCGGGGAAGTAATGGTCTTCATTCAAGTGGGTTCCATGCTGGCATTCACACTCGTAACCCACACCCGGTCCGGCAATTTCACTCAATCCATAAATATCGTATGCCTTAATGCCCAACTTTTCTTCAATCTCATGGCGCATATTTTCCGTCCAAGGTTCTGCACCGAAAGCACCGACTTTCAGCTTAAACTCCTCACGTGGATACCCCGAATCCTTAATCGCATCAGCCAGATACAGTGCATAAGAAGGCGTGCAACAAAGTACTGTCGAACCGAAGTCATGCATCAACGTTATCTGCTTTTCAGTGTTACCGCTAGACATTGGAATCACAGAAGCTCCGATATTTTCGGCTCCGGCATGTGCCCCCAGTCCGCCTGTGAAAAGTCCATATCCGTATGATACTTGAAAAATGTCCGATCGGCCTGCCCCGTATGCGGTAAAGGCACGAGAAATACATTCCGCCCATGAAGACAAATCCTTACGAGTATAGCCGACAACCGTCGGTTTCCCCGTCGTACCGGATGAAGCATGGATACGTACAATCTGACTCATCGGTACAGCACAAAGCCCGAACGGATAATTATCTCTTAAATCATGTTTCGTGGTAAACGGCAGTTTCACAATATCATCAATGCTATTGATATCATCGGGAGTGACTCCCATTTCCTGCATCTTCTTCCGATAGAAGGGTGTGTTGTGATAAACGTAATCTACAATTTTCTTGAGTCGTATGCTTTGAATCTTACGAAGACTCTCACGATCCATACACTCAATGCTCTCATTCCAAATCATGCTTTTCATTATTAAAATTAAAAAATAGAGAATCGAGAATGAAAGGGAATTATCTGCTTCTGCAATACTTTTTAATTTTCAATTCTCAATTTTCAATTATTTTGTTGCAAAGTAAAGGATTTATTTGGAAAAATGATTTGTAATCTCGATTATTTTGCCGAATATTGTTCCAATTTTAGAATTAACTATGAATTTTGAACTAACATCAGCTTATAAACCTACCGGAGACCAGCCGGAAGCAATCGCACAACTGACTGAAGGGGTACTTCAAGGAGTTCCCGCACAGACTTTATTGGGGGTCACAGGATCGGGAAAAACATTTACCATTGCCAATGTAATCGCTAATATCAATAAGCCGACATTGATTTTGAGCCATAATAAGACGCTGGCCGCCCAATTATATGGAGAGTTTAAGGGATTCTTTCCGAATAATGCGGTGGAATATTACGTTTCATACTACGATTATTACCAGCCGGAAGCCTATTTGCCTAGCAGCGATACTTATATAGAAAAGGATCTTGCCATCAATGACGAGATAGACAAGCTCCGTCTCGCCGCAACTTCCGCCCTACTCTCCGGACGAAAAGACGTAGTAGTGGTCTCTTCCGTTTCCTGTATCTATGGGATGGGAAACCCTTCGGACTTTTATAAAAATGTGATTGAAATAGAACGGGGACGCATGATTGACCGCAATGTTTTCCTCCACCGCCTGGTAGACAGTCTGTATGTCCGCAACGATATCGACCTTAATCGTGGTAATTTCCGCGTCAAAGGAGATACTGTGGATATTTATCTGGCATATACGGACAACCTGTTGCGCGTCACATTTTGGGGAGACGAGATTGATGGCATAGAGGAGGTAGACCCAGTCAGCGGAGTCACTGTCGCCCCCTTCGAGGCTTATAAGATTTATCCCGCCAATTTGTTCATGACTACTAAGGAGGCAACCCTCCGAGCTATTCATGAGATAGAAGATGACTTGACCAAACAGGTCGCTTTCTTTGAGTCTATCGGCAAAGAATATGAAGCGAAAAGACTATACGAGCGTGTCACATACGATATGGAAATGATTCGGGAATTGGGACATTGCTCCGGCATTGAGAATTATTCCCGCTATTTCGACGGTCGTGCTGCAGGTACCCGCCCTTATTGTCTGCTGGATTTCTTTCCGGACGATTTTCTGATTGTCATTGACGAAAGCCATGTCAGTGTTCCTCAGATCCGTGCAATGTACGGAGGCGACAGGGCACGTAAAATCAATCTTGTGGAGTATGGTTTCCGCCTACCTGCCGCCATGGATAACCGACCGTTGAAATTTGAAGAATTTCAGGAAATGGCGAAGCAAGTGATCTATGTCAGCGCTACACCGGCAGACTATGAACTCATCCAATCCGAAGGGATTGTAGTAGAACAGGTAATCCGTCCTACCGGACTGTTGGACCCGATTATTGAAGTACGCCCGAGCTTGAACCAGATCGATGATCTGATGGAAGAAATTCAACTGCGTATTGAGAAAGAAGAGCGTGTTCTTGTCACTACTCTTACCAAGCGTATGGCGGAGGAGCTAACTGAATATCTCCTCAACAATAATATAAGGTGTAATTATATTCATAGCGACGTTGATACTCTCGAACGTGTAAAAATCATGGATGACCTCCGACAGGGAATTTACGATGTGCTGATCGGGGTCAATCTGCTACGTGAAGGTCTCGATTTGCCGGAAGTATCTCTTGTAGCTATCCTTGATGCAGACAAGGAAGGCTTCCTTCGTTCCCATCGTTCGTTGACGCAGACAGCCGGACGTGCAGCGCGTAATGTGAACGGAAAAGTAATCATGTATGCCGATAAAATTACGGACAGCATGAGACTGACCATCGACGAGACCAATCGTCGACGAGAGAAACAGTTGGCATACAATGAGGCAAACGGCATTACTCCACAGCAGATCAAGAAAGCGAGAAACTTGGATGTATTCGGCAACGCTAATTCGGAAACAAATGAATTGCTGAAAGAAAAACAAGCCTATATTGAACCGACAACTCCGAACATTGCGGCAGATCCGGTAGTACAGTATATGAGTAAAGCACAAATGGAAAAGAGTATCGAACGTACGCGCAAACTAATGCAGGAAGCAGCCAAAAAGCTTGAATTTATTGAAGCTGCCCAATACCGTGACGAATTATTAAAATTGGAAGACTTAATGAAAGAGAAATGGGGATAGATTTCCCTACTTCTCTTCTACTACAAATTTGATTGTCAAGCATAGAAAATCTTAACAAACCTATATCACGTCATCCATTCCGTTAATTAGAGTTATAAAAACACTTATCAATGGCTGATAATTTGCAAAGTTGCCGGAAGTCCGTATCTTTGCATCGTGTTTTTCATAGTATTAGATTTAAGGTTAACAAAGGTTGGAGCAAGGCGTTG
>USPQ01000070.1 GCA_900556625.1 uncultured Bacteroides sp.
CCCACTCTGTTTATTTATTGTTTTCCTTGATAAACATGTCAAGTGCGGCAGTCATAGACGGAGCTTGCACCGTAGGGGCTTCGAGATCCAGACGGAGTCCTGCATCGCGTACAGCCTGTGCGGTAGTAGAACCGAACGTACCGATCTTGATTTCTTTCTGGTCAAAATCAGGGAAGTTCTTCTTCAAAGAAGTTACTCCGGCAGGGCTGAAGAACACCAACATGTCATAATCGAATTCTTCGTCGGGTGTAAAGTCATTGCTTACCGTGCGATACATCACAGCTTCGGTATGCTGTATGCCGTTCTTGTCAAGCAGTGTTTTTACGTCGTCATTATGTACGTCCGACATTGGGACAAGGTATTTCTCTGTTTTATGCTTTACGATAGAAGGCACGAGGTCCTCAATCTTTCCCGTTGCACCAAAGAAGATTTTACGCTTACGGTACTGCACATATTTTTGAATATACAATGCAACTGCTTCCGTCACACAGAAATACTTCATAGTTTCCGGAATTGCAACACGCAATTCAGTACACAAATTAAAGAAATGGTCGATAGCATGACGAGAAGTGAATATAACGGCAGTGTGGTCGAGAATCGAAATTTTCTGTTGCCGAAATTCTTTCGCCGAAAGACTTTCAACCTTGATAAACGGCCGGAAATCTATTTTTACGCCATACTTCTCTGCAATGTCGTAATAGGGAGATTTCTCTGACGCAGGCTTAGGCTGCGACACTAGTACTTTTTTAATTTTCAACGTCCTAAAATTTTATTAGCAATATATTGTTAATTTGAATCATACCTTGATAGAGTAGCAGACAAGGTAGTATTTCAAGAGCGCAAAAGTACAAAATTAATAGGAAAAGTGCGCCAAATTGATGAAAAAAAAGCTTTATCCACTTATAAAACATCAATATTTTAGCAAAAATTAGAATTATGGTTCCAATTATGAGCAAATTGGTGAGACTCAGGTCGAAATAAACTAAAAAGAGTACGAACGGGAAAAGGGCAAATCCTGCATAATATATGAGCGTAGAATAAGATTCCAGCCATATATTTGTCCTGTTTTTATCAAAGAATGTCCAACCTATAAACATATAAAGCAACCATTTCAGTAAGAAGTAAGCAAGACAGGAGCCCACATAAATCCCCAAAAGCAGAAGAGGGGATACGGAGTTCATCAAAGCAGGGGATGTATCATGAAAATAGTTGAAGAAAGTAATCCCCGACAATACGCACGTCTGCACTACAAGCACAAGAAGATAACGCATGTCAGCCGCTGTAGAACTATCAAAAATACTTGTCCGTTCACGATGCAGCACAAAGTCTTTTACTTGCTGGGAAAGAAATTTCTTTCCGCGTGCCAAAGCTATGGAAGAAAGGAAGAAACAAGCCAGCAAGGTTAGCGCTATGGCATCATCTGTACGGGGAGAATAGGGGATAGGAGTTCCCTCGAAACCGGAAATGACTTCCTGCGCAGAATGGATCTGTGCCAATTGCAAGCTATCACTATCCGCCTTTATTGTCGATTGCGATGAACCACCGAGCTGCCCTTGTTGGAAAAGCGACAGAGTATCCGTAGTGCGCTGGAAGCTGAGAGTGTCAATCGTCATATAGCTGCAAATTTACGAATGGAGATATCCCATACAGGCGTTGAATAAAGCAGTTCCACAGCTTCCTCCGGCGTTTGCGCCACTTTCCATATATCACCGTGCTGGCGGCGCATAAAGTTTTCGTCGATTGCTTTTTCAAGCATTTCGAGCAACGGATCAAAGAACCCGTTTACATTCAGAATCACAATCGGATTGAGATAGAGTCCCAGTTGTTTCCAGGTGATAATTTCAAGCAATTCTTCCAACGTTCCGCAGCCACCCGGCAAAGCTATCACCGCATCACTCAAATCTGCCATTTTCTGTTTGCGTTCGTGCATGGATTCCACTTCAACCAGCTCCGTCAAGCCTGTATGGTGCCAGTTCTGCTCTACCATAAAATGAGGAATAACACCAGTCACCTCACCACCATTCGCCAACACCGCATCGGCCACAGAACGCATCAGACCAATACTACCGGCACCATTAATCAAACGGATATGATGATCGGCAAGCAGTCGCCCGAGAGTCTCGGCTGCGGTAAAATAAACAGGATCTATTTTAGTGCTGGAAGCGCTATATACGCATACGGAATTTATCTGGTTCATCAGTTTCTCCATGATTTTATTATATCATGGGCACAAAATTACGAAAAAATTTGGTATTTGTCCACTACCTCCGGAAGCAATCTTGGGCTTCTTACTCGGAAGCCCAAGAGCCTTTCTCACAGAGAATACATCTATTATCAGGTATTTCACCTGTACAGATATACCGCAATTGTTGCTGAATGAGCCTATCGTTCGAATCACCAGACTACTCGAACACCCTACCAGTCTCCAGACCAACAATTAAGAGTGATTTTAATATTGCATCCTGCAATATAACAAACATTTATTGCACACCTTTCACAAGGGTTATCAAGCCCCCCAATCAGAATTAGCCGATTCTTTCCCCTGTCAGCCGGTATCCGATCGTCATTTTAACAATGCACTATATTATAGTGGGGCTTTTGTATAGTTAATTATTAGGTTAATCTTCTAGTTACAGATTGACTTTAAGGTTTCAATTTTCCAGTTCAAATTCTCCGGAAAATACTTCCGTAGGAAGCTGTATTTCCAAAGTATATTTACCTTTTTGCTCACTGGTAAGATCAATATTAATTTTATCTACATTCCATTCGGTAGATGAATAAACAACTTTGCCTTCTGCATCTTTCACAACAACTGTTGCAGTAGGGACAGTAGAAAGTAAGTCAATAGTAACTAATGCGTCCTCAATAAAAGCAGCAGGCGTAATAGGAATAGAACGATGCTGTGCCGGAGTCTTAGTTCTTAATTCAATTTGACGTGCAGATTTCATCTCCCGTGCAAAAGAGGATGTATTTACCTGAAGCAAAATAGTTAATAATAGAAGAAGTAAAAATTTAGTTTTCATAATAATGTGGGTTTAAAATTTCGCCTCAAATGTACACAGATAGAGTAAAAGAAACGATTTTTATGCGGTAACAATGGTAACAGACTTCTGTCTATATAGA
This sequence comes from uncultured Bacteroides sp., assembly GCA_900556625.1. Lineage (GTDB taxonomy): Bacteria > Bacteroidota > Bacteroidia > Bacteroidales > Bacteroidaceae > Bacteroides. Next base: position 3,124 of record USPQ01000070.1, read on the forward strand.
AAATAAGTAATAACATTCTTAGCATATCTTACAGATTATCAATATTAAACACCTGCTCAAATAAATATGTACCCATTTTATTTTTAATACGATTTTTACGTGTCTTAAGAGCATCTGATGTAGTATTCATCAGCTCCATTATTACAGTCTTTGAACAATGAAGTGAGGAAAGAATGCAATAAAACAAATCATCATTGGTCAAAGACGGACAGCATTCTTTCAAGTTCACCATCACGTCAACAAATGCTTCACAAATAGCAATACGCATATCAACTCTCAAACCACGCATAGCTAACAGTTGTTTAGGAGTCGATTTCTCGAATGTTTCTAATTTATTATAACAATCAGTGGATTGAAACATAGATATACACAATTTTAATTGTTGTTCTCTCAACTTTGACATTTTATGTTCTTTATTAGATGCAGAAGATTCTTCTTTAAGTAGCATAGTATCTACACGTTTCTGAGTGAGTTCTTGCTGCAAAGCGATATAACGTTTCTTTCTCCTTCTATCATTCCACATGAAACAAAAGACACATATTATTGTCAAAGAAAGAAAAACAGATACTAAACTTATAACCAACGTTTTAGTACGCTGTGATAATATCCTTTTATGTTCTTCTATTTGATGTTTATCCATCAGCCGCTTTAGTTCTTCATTGTCTGTTAACACCTGAATTGAATCATAAAAAGTTTTATAGGCATCCATATTTTCCATTGCAGTTCGCCATTCCTCTCGTTTCTTTGCTACTTGATACATCCCGTCATAACAAACAGCTTTTCCATAAATATCAAACAAATCTATATCTTTACTAAAATAGTAGCTGGCAGAATCAAGTTCGTTCAGATTAAACATAATTTTTGCTTTCAACAAACAAGCATTAGCCGACCTATCCTGCCCCAATGCTATAATAGCTTTTGATATATATTTATCGGCTTGAATGTAATCTTCTTCTTCATAATAGACCATAGCTAAATCATGATAAAGTGGTCCGATCAAGTTGGAATCTTGTACAACCAACGCATAATCAAGAGCTTTTTGATAATAGCATAATGCACTATCTCTGTCACTCTGAGAAAAATATACGTTTGCAATTCCTCGCAGTGGATACGCCTGTTCACTTCCTCCTTTCAATATCTGATAAGCTTTACGATAAGCCTCCATTGCTACATCATCCAAATCTTCTTCCTCATAGCATTCCGCCAAATTATCATATATCATTGCCAAGAACTCATTTTGTTCAGGCATTAGTCGAATCGCTTTCAGATATTCTTCTACCGCAAAGGAGGTACGTCCCATATCCCGATAAGTGGCGCCCCAATAATAATGAGCCTGTGCAGCGCGTAAACTCTTATCTCTGTCACCATAATAATCGACAGCCGTCTTTATCAGCGAATCATCATCTAAAGGTACATAATTCTTATGCCGTGCTTGTGTAAGCAACAATGCATAAAGCGCTCTATCAGCACGTGACAGCTTCTGTGGTGAAGAAATTGACTCCAAAATAGATAACGCACTATCAGGACTTACCTCCATTAACGAGTCAGCACAGAGCAGTAACGGATTCTTCACAGAAGAAGAACAAGAGGATAGAGAAACAGATAGTAAAATACTACCCATACCGATAAACAAAAAGGCGAATAGTGGAAAGTAGTATATAAAATAGTCGTATTTCTTTTTCATCTCACGGCTTGTTTTACTTCTTAATGGAACAAAGGTAGTGATTTCTAGTAGAAATAAAGAGCCACAATCTCAAATTCCATAAAACGGAAGTGAGATTGCGGCTCTTATCGTATAAACCCTCTTTCAGACTAGCTTACAGACCGAAAGCTGCTTTAATCTTATCAACGTAGTCGAGTTTCTCCCATGTAAAGAGTTCCACTTCCACTGTTTTGTCACCTTCATAACGAGAAGAAAACTTCTTCGTTACCACTTGTGGTTCGCGTCCCATGTGACCATAAGCTGCCGTTTCCTGATAAATCGGGTTACGAAGTTTCAGACGTTCCTCGATTGCTTTCGGACGAAGATCGAACAGCTGGTCGATAACGCGTGCAATCTCGCCATCAGTCATGTTCACATGAGAACGGCCGTAAGTATCCACAAAAATATTAATCGGACGAGCCACACCGATAGCATAACTTACCTGTACAAGCATTTCGTCTGCCACACCTGCTGCAACCATATTCTTAGCGATATGACGAGCTGCATAAGCTGCGCTACGGTCCACCTTACTAGGGTCTTTTCCGGAGAAAGCGCCACCACCGTGAGCACCTTTACCGCCGTAGGTATCAACGATAATCTTACGTCCGGTCAGACCGGTATCTCCGTGAGGACCACCGATGACAAACTTTCCGGTCGGGTTAACATGATAGACAATCTTGTCATTGAACAGAGCCAACACTTTATCGTGATGAATAGAAGCAATCACGCGAGGCATCAGAATTTCAATCACATCACGACGAATGATAGACAGCATTTCTTCATCAGCTTTCAACTGAGCGACTTCCGAGTCATTCTCCGGCTGAATAAAATCATCATGCTGTGTAGAGACAACAATTGTATCAATGCGAACAGGAGTTCCGTTATCGTCATATTCAATAGTCACCTGACTCTTGGCGTCGGGACGGAGGTAAGTCATTACCTTGCCTTCGCGACGTATGTCGGCCAGCACTTGCAGAATACGGTGTGCCAGATCAAGAGAAAGCGGCATGTAGTTTTCCGTTTCGTTCGTTGCATAACCGAACATCATACCTTGGTCGCCTGCACCCTGTTCCATCGAATCCTGACGTTCTACACCACGGTTGATATCGGGACTCTGCTCGTGAATAGCGGAAAGTACACCGCAAGAGTTACTTTCGAACATGTACTCTCCTTTGGTATAACCGATTTTCTTAATCACTTCGCGCGCGATGAGCTGGAGGTCAACGTACGCTTTTGTTTTCACTTCACCCGCTAGCACCACTTGTCCGGTAGTCACTAGTGTTTCGCAAGCTACTTTCGAACTGGGGTCGTAAGCCAACAGTTTGTCAAGCACAGCATCCGATATTTGATCGGCTACCTTGTCGGGGTGTCCTTCTGACACCGATTCGGATGTAAATAAGTATCCCATCTTTCTTAAATTAAGAATTAAAAAATAAGAATTAAAAGATGATAGAGCAGGAGAGGTGAGTAGTGCAAATATATGCCGAAAGACATCAACGAGTCGTGTTTTAGCATTTTTTTCTGTGGTTGCAAGCTACTCAAATCTGTCCACACTTTCATTTCGGTTGCAAAGATAAAGAGATTTCGGAGATTATGAGTATCTTTGGGCGGTATTTAACACAATAATAGATTTAAAATGATTCTAAATAAGAAAGTAAGAACGCTTTTCGCACTGGCGCTCTATATCGGATTTACGATTGCGATTTACGCCATTGTCTGTCATTTCATCCACCGTGAGTTTCAAGACATTCACCTGCTTTATGCCATATTGATAGGCTGTCTGGCTTATCTGCCACGATTTATTGCCGACAGGAAGAAGAAATGAGCTCTTTTATCGTCCTTCCCAATACCGGGTGTACCACGTCCGGCGCAATTTCTGCCAGTGGCCGCATCACAAAATCGCGCTCCGTCATTAGAGGGTGGGGGAGATTCAGTGCTGCTCCGGAAGGAGAAGTAACAGAGAGCACCAGATCATCGTAAAGCAAGAGGTCAATATCAATCAGACGGTCGCTATATACTCCGTCAACAGACTTCTTGGTGCGCCCTAACTCCCGTTCAATTAGTTGCGTCTCCCGCAATACCTCTAAAGGAGATAAATCCGTGTCTACACAAGCGGCAGCATTCAGGAAACTGTTTTCAGAAGCAAAGCCCCACGGAGCAGTAACGTAAAAAGCAGACAGGGAAACAACTTTCCCTATCTGCTCTTCTATTTTCTGCACGGCATCCCGGAGATTCTGTTCTTTATCCCCCAGGTTAGTACCGAGTCCCACATATACTTCCGCCATTATTTGTCCAAAATCAGCATTGCATCGCCATAAGTACCGAAACGGTAACCTTCTTTCAATGCTACGTGATAAGCGTCCATTACCTGCTCGTATCCGCCGAAAGCGGCTACAATCATCAGGAGTGTAGAAAGAGGCATATGAAAATTGGAAATCATCGAGTTAGCCACAGTAAATTCGTACGGCGGGAAGATGAACTTATTTGTCCAACCTTCAAATTCTTTCAAATGTCCGTCGGTGCTGACTGCACTCTCGATAGCCCGCATCACCGTAGTACCTACCGCACATACGTTTCTACCGGTATCCTTGGCACGATTGACGGTTTTCACCGCCGCTTCGTCCACAAGCATCTGTTCCGAGTCCATTTTGTGCTTCGTCAAGTCTTCTACATCAATGTCACGGAAGTTGCCCAGGCCGGCATGCAAGGTGATATAGGCAAAGTCTATTCCCTTAATTTCCAGACGTTTCATCAATTCACGACTGAAGTGCAAGCTAGCTGTCGGGGCAGTCACCGCGCCTTCTTTCTTCGCGAAGATAGACTGGAAACGTTCGGCATCTTCCGGTTCTACAGGACGATTGATAATAGAGTGGGGGAGCGGAGTTTCGCCCAAAGCATACAAAGCCTTCTTAAATTCATCATGCGGTCCGTCATACAGGAAACGAAGCGTACGACCACGAGAAGTGGTATTATCAATTACTTCGGCTACCATTGAATCATCCGGACCGAAATACAATTTATTACCAATACGGATTTTACGCGCCGGGTCTACGAGCACATCCCACAGACGGAGTTCTTCGTTCAACTCACGCAATAAGAATACTTCAATACGAGCACCTGTCTTTTCTTTATTACCGTACAAACGAGCGGGGAACACCTTTGTATCGTTGAATATAAACACATCTTTATCATCAAAGTAGTCCAATACATCCTTGAACATCCTGTGTTCAATTTTACCTGTATTACGATGCAATACCATCAAACGCGACTCATCTCTATACTTCGTAGGATGCAAAGCGATTTTATCCTCGGGTAACTTAAATTTGAATTGTGATAGCTTCATATCTATTCCTTATTACGTTAATTATTTTCTTCATCATTTTCTATCTCCTGCCCGTCGATCCACTCTTTAAAAAGTGCGGGATCTAAACAGTCTTCCAAACGGACATCGCCTACACGGGTACGAATCAACCCTGTGAGATGAGCCCCGCTATGGAGCGCCTCGCCAATGTCACGTGCCAGTGCGCGGATATAAGTCCCCTTACTGCATACCACACGAATCCGAATCATCGGTTCCGGTTCTTCCAAACGGCATTCCAACAATTCAATCTCGTCGATAACAAGCTGTTTCGCCTTTAGTTCGACTTCCTCGCCTTTACGTGCCAGTTCGTAAGCACGCTTGCCGTCCACCATACAGGCGGAGAAGGCAGGAGGTACTTGTTCTATCGTTCCGATAAAGTGCGTCAACACTTCTTCCACCAGTTCCCTCGTGATATGTCCGGTAGGGTAGGTGGCATCTATCTCATGCTCCAAATCATACGACGGGGTAGTAGCACCCAACCGGAGTGTCGCAACGTACTCCTTCGTGTGATATTGAAACTCTTCAATCCGCTTTGTAGCCTTGCCTGTGCATACAATCATCACCCCCGTTGCAAGAGGGTCCAACGTGCCGGCATGGCCGACCTTTAGTTTTTTCACCCCTATCCGGCGACAGATATGATAACGGGCGTGCCCTACCACCTTAAATGAAGTCCAGCCAAGAGGTTTATTAAAAAACAGTACTTCGCCTTTTTTAAAATTCATCAGCTCAATATAATCGTTACCAATCCTGCTATCGCACAATAGATTGCGAAATAGATCAGCTTTCCTTTCTTCACTATGTTTATCATCCACTTACAAGCTAGGCAACCGGCTATGAAAGCAGCCATAAAACCTACAATCAACGACAATGCAGGAATGTCTCCCACTACGTCCTCCCCTTTCATCATCTTCATACCGTCAAGCAATGCCTCACCCAGAATGGGCGGAATAACCATAAGGAAAGAGAATTGCGCCAACTTCGCTTTGTTGTCTCCCAACAGTAATCCCGTAGCGATGGTAGAACCCGAACGGGACAATCCCGGCATTACTGCACAAGCCTGGGCAATACCGATAATAAGCGCATCTTTCATCGAGATTTTTTCTTTTTGACGCGGCTTGTAATAGTACGAGAAAGTCAGCAGGGCAGCCGTCAACAACAACATACAGCCCACAATCAGCAGTCCCGAGCCAAATATTTCTTCTACATAGTCTTTAAAGAATACTCCCACAATACCGATTGGTATCATTGAGATCAATATATTAATCACGTAGCGCGTCTCCTCGTTCATCCGGAACTTGAATAACCCGCGGAAAATCCAATCTATCTCTTTCCAAAGAATCACCAATGTACTGCATACCGTAGCCACATGCACTACAATTGTAAATGCCAAATTCTCTTCACCCTGTATCCCAAACAATGCCGACCCGATAGCCAAATGCCCACTGCTACTTACGGGCAAATATTCTGTCAATCCCTGAATCAGTCCAAGGATTAATGCTTCCAACCAACTCATAACTTATCTTTATTCTATTTTAGTTTTAGGTTTGCGCAATACCGCATAAATCATCGACAAGAAACCGAACAGGCAAACGACAGGCGCCACCTTAATTCTACGTGCACTGAAAATATCAGGTTCAAAGACCGTTTCGGACGACGAAGGTCCTGTCATCAATAGAAACCCGATAATAACAATCGCCATTCCTACCGCTAGCAAGATAAAGTTCACTTTATCAAAGGCAAATTTCTGCTTGTCAGACATAGTTTGTTTAATTATTAATTCAAAATTAAAGTCGCGAATCACAGTTCGCTATACCTATTTACTATCTATTCTCTACTAAATATAATACAAGGTATTGGCCCTCATTCTCAAGTATTTGTTAATGGAAATGTAGGCACACAGCCACGTAATCACCATTCCAAACACCAACACACTCGCACAAACGATAAGCATGACTTCGGGAGTGATTACCTGAAGCAATTCCTGCTCGTATGTCACTGCCCAATAGGCCGTCCCCATTAATATGGCATCAGCAACTACAGCAGCCAGCACGCCACTCCACACATTCCTTCGGAGAAACGGTCGCCGAATGAAGCTCCAGCTCGCCCCCACCAGTTTCATTGTATGGATGAGGAAGCGCTTGGAGTATATAGCAAGCCTTATCGTATTGTTTATCAAAGCAAAGGAGATAAAAGTAAGCACTACCGCCAAAGCCAGTAATACCAGACTGATATTCCGTATGTTATCATTCACAGCATCAATCAGCTCCTTCCGGTAGAGCACATCCTGTATATTACTGTTCCGTTTGACCATTTTCTCAATCTTCGCAATACTGTCGGAGTTAGCATAATCGGAATGGAGCTTTATTTCAATAGAAGCGGTGAAAGGATTATAACCCAGAAACTCTTCAGGATCAGTTCCCATAGCTTCGGTCTGCTCCTTCAATGCCTGTTTTTTAGAGATATATTCGGATTGTTTCACGAAAGGTTCCTGATTCAGCTTCTTCTGCAGTTTCAGGATATCCGCCTCTTTCATATCGTCGCTAATGAGAATGGAGAAACTGATATTCTCGCGGACATATACGGAAAGATTGCGCGCCGTAAGCACGAAGAACACAACCAGCCCCAACAGCAGCAACACCAGCGTGGTACTGATACTCGACGTAATAAACTGCATATCGAAAATCGAACTTGACTTATATCTGCTTTTATTTCCCATCCTCTACCTCTTTTTCCGAAAAACGTAAATCATGGAACTGCTCCGCTCCTTCCGTCCCAAAGCGCTGAACCATGCCAATGTTCCGACATACATCCCTTTCAGGAAACTACATGAACTACCCCGATGTTTCTCACTTAGCATGGATACGTAAAAAGCATCAAACGGCATCGGGTGACGTGCCGCCATGATAAAGCCATGCCGGGAAGCCAACTGTTGGATAGTGCCCGGTGTGAAATGCCAAAGATGTCGCGGGACATCATAAGCCGCCCAATACTCGCCGTAACGTTGCGCATCATAAGAGGAACAGTTGGGCACTGCCACAATTAGCAGTCCTTTTTCCGTCAACATCTCGTGAAGCTGTTGCCACACCTCGCCGAGGTGTTCAAGATGTTCCATAACGTGCCAAAGGGTAATGACATCAAAACTGCCGGGAGCAAACTCTTGCAGAGCCGATTCGGGTTTCACCTCCAGTCCGAAATGTTCCTTTGCAAACTCACGTGCCTGCGGATTCTTCTCCACCGCCTCCACTTTCCAGCCACGACGCACCATCGTATCGGCAAAATAACCGGTGCCCGTACCTATATCGAGCAAACGCCCCGTCTTGCGATGCGCCTCCTTAGCTACCAGCCGCGCCTTGCGGCCCAGCATATAGGAACGTACATAGTGATAAACGGAATTCATCGCGCCTTTGCGCGTATCAGTGTGGGAGATATAATCAGGAGTCTCATAATACTTACCTATCTCAGCCTCTACGGGAACACCTTGCGTGAACGTAAATCCGCAATCTTCACACGAATACAGTTCAAACTGTTCGCCCGAAGCATAAAAATCCGTACAAGTCATGACGCGTTTCAAGTGCGTACTGCCACACACCGGACAAGCATTTATACTGAGTTTCTCCATTAATTTCTAAGCAAAATTAAGTGCTGCCTCAAACCACAAGACAACACTATACCCGAATTTGGTGCAAAGAAACAAATAAAAAGTGATGTAATGGGCTTTTGTTAAGGACTTTTAATAATACAAACTGACCTTGCTCTGATATACAGACTATACTTAGTCAATTTACATCAGAACTTTATTCTCATAGAAATCAAAAATACAACCCAGATATACACAACTAAATCTTAGTTAATCCATATCTGGGGTAAGACACATCAGAACAAGAAACCCCTTCGACTCAGTTATTTAGTCAAATATAATTTATATTTGTTTCCCTTATTCTGAAAAATAATCTTTTTATTCTTCAATTTTAATCGTTGGGGATTATTTTGTTTTCGGTTTCCAACTTATATTAAAATAAAGCACAACTGTAATCTGATTATTACGATACTCCTAACAATATATTTTTTTCAATGATCCATTTATCATTAATCTTGCGGATACATATAATTGCCTCCTCTCCACAAAGCCGTCCACAAGCATAAGAACAATAAAAAACTCCAACTAGCTTTTCTTTATTAAAGTATATCCTCGACATCCTCAATATTCCTGAAAAAAGAAAATTATAGTTTTCTCTTTCCCATATCTTAAATCCTTCAGGAAACTCAGAAAAGTGTTTTAATATGAACCGTTTTCTATTCTCTATCTCAGACAAATTCAGTGGATAACTTTGTATCAGACGATTATTCATAGAGTTAAGCGCCTCAATATAATCCGGTTCCACTAATTGTTTTCCGATATATTCAACATCTAAATTTAGATTATCACAAGTGAATAGAGTATCAAAAACAGCAATAACAAAGGTCGTATCTTTCATTTTCATATTTTCCCTCTCAATCTCAGTAATCTTTTGTTCATATCTAACAGTGTCATACGCCATTGGATTGTTGTTATCAAAAAATGGTATGGGAGGAGGAGGGATTTCAAACCTATCTAATGCCCCCATTTCCTCAACCAAGTTATCAAAAATCTCATTAAACACTTTCATTTCATAACTATCAACCCTATTTGTTCTGCATGATAGTACTCCAATCAACAGCACCATTACTATAAAACACTTTTTCATAATCAATTAATTTATAAATCCATACATCGACTTCAAAATAGCACTATTTGATTTTACTATTCCTTGCGAGTTGTAATATTGTTGCGTTATAGGTAATCCAATTCTTTCCATAGCCTTATTCACATATCTTTCTTGCCAATGCTGTTTAAAAGCTCTTTTTTTATCCATTTTTCTTAATACAGGATAAATATTTGAATTATTCATCACTTTGTCATCACTAAAATCGGAAGAATTCTGATCAGAGTGAATTGCTATTTCATGAATAAAAGTATCCAGTTGAGCAACACTATCAGCTATATTTCGTACTGTTCTTTAAAAAGCTACCTTGAGATATAAATAAGTTTTTATATTACCAAAATAGCAACTATTGAATCCAAATCAGTTTATGAAAGTCATACTTTACCCAAAAACACAATACTACAAATATTACTTTAAATGGAAAAGACCAACATATAGATACCAATTATTCTCTTTGTCTTTTTTAAACCATTGTCCATCTGTTGAAAGCAATATCTTTTTAATGAGGCTATCATAATCATACTTTTCATCATATTTATATAATGGTAGCCTTTGTAAAATATGAACTTCCCGTACTCTGAGCTCATTATCTAACAATATTGAATAGGGGACCCTTACATTTACTTCATTGTAATTTTCCTCGCTAAAGTTAGCATAATAAAGGCTATCACAATATTTATGTAATCGTTCAACACCCCCAATAAAGCCAACATTAATACTTATTGAATTTATAGTATCTAAGGCAGTATAATAGTCTACTTCTATTTTCTCACCCTGCTTAGAAATTCTAAATACAGGTAATTGATTAGTCTTATCATAAAACACTTGACTTTCAACCAACTTCTTTTCCTGACAACATAAAATGTATGGCATTAATACACTTGTCAGTAATAAAATTAATTTATTTCCCATACCCTAATCTTTTCATCATATTATCATTCTTTTTATATACAAATGAATCTACCCCTCGTTGCGAATGTCCAAATGGTAAACCTCTCAAATATAAAAGGACATGCCCAAATTCATGTGCGATTCCAACAGTACGATGATTTAGTGTTCCTTTTTTATTTATTATTATCTGGACATTATTGTTTGTCGACTTTTTGCCAGATGCAGCTTCGTTTCCTGAAACTAAAGTTTGTCCCAAGTTCCCTTCAATGACCTTACCCGTTAATTGTCCACTAGCAACCAACAGACTTTCAAATGCAGCCCCATACTGACTAGTATTATAATCTTCTGGAGCTATAAAACTTTCACTTATAATTTGTCCATTCATAATAAAAGTATTTTTATCGGACACAGATAACTCAACCATCTTTTCATTCGTCGCAATCTCATACAAATCTTGCAAAAAGAAGTCCGATGTAACTTTAGCGTGAGCTTCTATAGAAGTAGGATCAAGCACTCCATTATTAAACTTCATTTTTAGATTCGTACCATCTTCTAATCCATTATAAATCGCCAACATTGCTTCTGCGACACTAGTCTTATTAAGAAGTAAACTATCTCCATTCACATCAATATTATTCACCGGATTATTTGCGCCATATTGATAA
>USPQ01000071.1 GCA_900556625.1 uncultured Bacteroides sp.
ACACAGGTGGAACAATTGGTATGATTGAAAACACCACAACCGGTGCTTTGGAGAGTTTCAACTTCGAACAACTTCAGAAACACGTTCCCGAATTGCAGAAATTCAACTTTCCAATTGATACTTACCAGTTTGACCCTCCCATGGATTCTTCGGACATGGAACCGGATATGTGGCGGAAGCTGGTCTGTATCATTCACGAAAATTACGACCGCTATCAGGGATTCGTCATTCTGCATGGCACGGACACAATGGCGTACACTGCGTCAGCACTCAGCTTCATGTTGGAAGGACTGGACAAACCTGTTATTCTGACAGGTTCGCAACTGCCGATAGGGGTACTCCGCACGGACGGAAAGGAAAATCTGATGACGAGTATTGAAATTGCCGTTGCACAGAATAAGGAAGGAAAAGCGCTTGTCCCGGAGGTCTGTATCTTCTTCGAGAACCATTTGATGCGGGGAAATCGCACTACCAAAATAAATGCCGAAAACTTCAACGCTTTCCGGTCATTCAATTATCCGGTACTGGCCGAAGCGGGGATTCATATTAAATATAATAATGTACAGATTCATGTGAACGGAGAAGAACGGGAATTGAAACCGCACTATTTACTGGATACCAATGTGGTCGTTCTGAAACTTTTCCCCGGCATTCAGGAGAATGTAGTGGCTACCATTCTGAAAATAGAAGGATTGAAAGCGGTAGTACTCGAAACGTACGGTTCCGGCAACGCTCCCCGGAAGGAATGGTTCATCCGCTTGCTCTGCCAGGCCAGTGCACGGGGAATCATCATTGTCAACGTGACACAATGTAGTGCAGGTACCGTAGAAATGGAACGTTACGAAACCGGATATCAGTTGTTGCAGGCAGGGGTTGTCTCCGGATATGACAGTACGACGGAGTCCGCCGTTACCAAATTAATGTTTCTGTTGGGACACGGCTATACACCGGACGAGGTGCGTGACCGGATGAACCGTTCAATGGCGGGAGAAATAACTCTATAAACTTACCGGTTCTATATAACGTTCCGTCCAGCATTGAGGAAGGTATCCGGTACCGATGAGGACTTCTTTCCTTACCGTCCAACAGTTAATAACATTTCAGCAATAACGATGAGTTTGGAAACGGATGATTGAACAATAAACTGATTTTGCCGGGATTTGTTTTGCGCGTTGAACAGATTATACATACTTTTGTATTCTCTAGAAAACTAATAAGAATGCAATGGCTAAAGAAAAGACCGTATATGTGTGTAGTAACTGCGGACAGGATTCACCGAAATGGGTAGGCAAATGTCCGTCGTGCGGAGAATGGAATACGTATGTTGAGGAAATCGTACGGAAAGAGCCGGTTAACCGCCGGCCGGTATCGGGCATAGAAACGCAAAAGCCCAAGCCGGTTATTCTTAGTGAGATCATAGCGGACGATGAACCGCGAATCAATATGCATGATAATGAACTGAACCGCGTACTGGGCGGCGGACTTGTTCCGGGTTCTTTAGTACTGATCGGCGGCGAACCGGGAATCGGAAAATCAACTCTCGTCATGCAAACCGTACTCCGTATGCCGGAAAAGAAAATCCTTTATGTATCCGGCGAGGAAAGTGCACGGCAATTAAAATTACGTGCCGACCGTCTTTCTGAGGTTTCCAGCGACTGCTTCATTGTTTGTGAGACTTCCCTTGAACAGATTTATGTCCATATCAAAAATACGAATCCGGATTTGGTTATTATCGACTCCATACAGACTATCTCTACGGAAACCATCGAATCGTCTCCCGGAAGTATCGCTCAGGTCAGAGAGTGTTCGGCATCTATCCTACGTTTCGCAAAGGAGACTCATACGCCGGTCTTGCTTATCGGACATATAAATAAAGAAGGGAGCATTGCAGGCCCCAAGGTGTTGGAACATATCGTTGATACAGTTCTCCAATTTGAAGGTGACCAACATTATATGTACCGTATTTTACGCAGTATCAAGAATCGCTTCGGTAGTACGGCCGAACTGGGTATTTATGAGATGCGGCAGGACGGGCTACGCCAGGTGAGCAATCCTTCGGAACTACTGCTTAGCCAAGACCATGAAGGAATGAGCGGAGTAGCAATCGCTTCTGCTATCGAAGGAGTACGTCCCTTCCTGATTGAGACTCAGGCTCTGGTAAGCTCCGCTGTTTATGGTAATCCCCAACGTTCGGCAACCGGATTTGATATACGAAGAATGAATATGCTTCTGGCCGTCCTCGAAAAACGTGTCGGGTTCAAGCTTGCACAGAAAGATGTATTTCTGAATATCGCCGGAGGACTGAAAGTGAATGACCCGGCCATCGACCTCGCAGTTATCAGTGCCATTCTTTCTTCAAATATGGATGCAGCTATCGAACCGGAAGTCTGTATGGCAGGAGAAATCGGTTTGTCGGGAGAGATACGTCCGGTGAACCGGATTGAACAACGTATCGGAGAGGCCGAGAAGCTTGGCTTCAAGCGTTTCCTGTTGCCCAAATATAATTTGCAAGGCATTGATACGAAGAAGCTAAAGATAGAGTTAGTGCCCGTAAGAAAGGTAGAAGAGGCGTTCAGGGCGTTATTCGGATAAGACACTGATTTATGTTATCTGCCTTATCTTTTTATAATCTAAAGTAACAGTAACCAAATGATACAAGAATACCAACTCCGCGTACTTCCTGAAATCGCAGCGAACGAACAACGGCTGAAAGAATATCTCTCTGAAGAGAAAGGACTAAATTTACGCAATATCAATGCTACCCGCATCTTAAAGCGAAGCATTGACGCTCGTCAGCGAACGATTTTCGTCAATCTGAAAATACGGGTATACATCAACGAAACGCCTGAAGAAGATGAATACGAGCATACGGTATATAATAGTGTGGAAGGAAAACCACAAGTAATTGTGGTTGGTGCAGGTCCCGGCGGATTGTTCGCCGCTCTGCGCCTTATCGAACTCGGATTACGCCCGGTGATTGTAGAACGCGGAAAAGATGTGCGTGAACGGAAAAAGGACCTGGCGCAAATCAGTAGAGAACATACGGTAAATCCGGAATCCAATTATAGTTTCGGAGAAGGGGGTGCAGGAGCTTATTCGGACGGGAAACTTTATACCCGCAGTAAGAAAAGAGGAAATGTAGACAAGATATTCAATGTATTCTGCCAGCATGGAGCTTCTACGGCTATACTGGCTGATGCACATCCGCATATCGGAACGGACAAGTTGCCGCGTGTCATTGAAAATATGCGGAATACGATTCTCGAATGTGGCGGAGAAGTACATTTCCGGACAAGAATGGATGCGTTGATTATTGAGAATAACGAGATCAAAGGCATTGAGACAAATACAGGAAAGACTTTTCTAGGTCCTGTGATACTTGCAACCGGGCATTCGGCAAGGGATGTTTATCGTTGGCTCGCAGCTAATAATGTAACGATTGAGGCAAAAGGTATCGCTGTAGGTGTCCGTTTGGAACACCCGGCAACACTGATCGACCAGATACAATATCATAATAAAAACGGAAGGGGAAAATATCTCCCTGCTGCAGAATATAGTTTCGTCACCCAAGTTGAAGGCAGAGGCGTGTACAGTTTCTGTATGTGTCCCGGCGGCTTTATCGTCCCTGCAGCCAGCGGACCGGAGCAAGTGGTAGTGAACGGTATGTCACCTTCGAATCGTGGCTCGCGCTGGAGTAATTCGGGAATGGTGGTAGAGATACAGCCGGAAGATTTCATAAATGAAGAGTTGAGAATGGAAAGTGGAGAGTTAGCTGCGCAACAAAATGAACAACTACTCGCTCTTAACCCTTCTCTCAGTAGCTCTCAACTTTCGATGTTCAATACCCAACTTCTCCCCCTGCACTTTCAGGAAGAATTGGAACGTCAATGTTGGTTGCAAGGCAGCAGACGTCAGACAGCTCCAGCACAGCGTATGCTGGATTTCACCCGCAAGAAGCTAAGTTATGACTTACCGGAATCCTCATATAGTCCGGGGTTGATTTCTTCTCCGCTTCACTTCTGGATGCCGGAGTTTATCAGCAAGAGATTATCACTCGGCTTTCAACAATTCGGACGCAGCAGTCATGGCTTCTTGACCAACGAAGCCGTTATGATTGGGGTAGAAACACGTACCTCTTCCCCTGTCCGCATCATACGAGATAAAGAGACGCTTCAACACGTAACCGTCCGCGGACTATTCCCTTGCGGAGAGGGTGCGGGCTATGCCGGAGGAATCGTTTCTGCCGGAGTAGACGGAGAACGGTGTGCGGAAGCAGTAGCCAACTATCTGAATCAATCATCCGAACAATAGAAAAGAATGAACTACAAACCTGAAATAGCAATTATTGAGCCGAATACTCTCTGTAGCCTGGGACTCAAATCCATATTGGAAGAGATCATCCCTATGGCAACGATCCGTACCTTCCATAACTTCAATGAGTTAATGGATGATACGCCGGATATGTACGCCCATTATTTTATCTCCGCACAAATCTATGTGGAGCATAACGCTTTCTTCCTTCCCCGGAAGCGAAAAACGATTGTCCTTGCCAGTGACAGCCCGCAATTCCAACTTTCCGGTGTTCCGGTACTCAATATTTATGAGTCGGAAGAAAAACTGGTAAAGAATATCCTGAAACTTCATCAACATGCTCATCACAACGGATATCCCGTGAAGGATATGCCTCCGATGATTCCTGCAGAACATCCTCAGGTACTTTTATCTGCTCGCGAAATTGAAGTACTCGTGCTGATTACCAAAGGGTTAATCAACAAAGAAATAGCAGATAAACTGAATATCAGCCTGACTACCGTTATCACTCACAGGAAAAACATAACAGAGAAATTAGGTATTAAATCGGTATCCGGTCTGACTATTTATGCCGTAATGAACGGATATATAGAAGCAGACCGGATATAAGTGTTTTTACTATTGACTATCAATTAGCCCATACTACTGAGTTATATGGCATATCAGAAAGATCGGTGTAATCTGTCCACTCTTTGCTGTTCCAATCAAAATCAGAAGTGGTGCGCCCTTTTTCTTTATCGGAAAAGAGCACGGTGATTGTACCGATACGGTCAAGTCTGTTAGTTATTGAAACAACTTTCTTATCGGACAATTGAGCAAACGGTTCTTGTAACTGTAACTTGCTGCTCTCCTTATCTGGTTCAAGAAGACGGAAACTGCTGCCACGATTGTCACCTGATGAGTAATAAATCATGTAACCGACCTTCTTTTGGTATAATAAGGAAGGACTACCGCTATCGGGAAGTGCCATTCCGAAATAAAACGGAATAATGGCATCTGCTTCAATCCCTTCAAGTACATAAAAGCCATTTCTATAATTATACAACATGGGAACCCATTTCCCGTTTCCTTTCCTTGCTGACAATAAAATAATCTCATTACCTTGCATAAACACACCCGGATAATCCCCGAATTGTTCAGGAGTAAATCCTTCCGGAAGTTCAAATTGAGGTTCCGGCATAGGAAAATTACTCCGCGTCTTAGTTGCATAATTACTTTGTTCCAAACCTGCGGAAACATTATATAATGAATATCCTTTACCTCTCTGTTGAATGGCCGCAATATCATTTCCGCTGCCAATAACCAATGCCAGTGTATTATAATCGTAGAAACTTAAAGCCTTCCACTCGCCTGTACAGAAATCAAGGAAGAAGGGTTGCTGCACACCATTTTCTTTTGCCAGCCCGCACAGCCCATAAGTCTTTTGAAGATTGACAACCGAACGGAAGTCCGGATGTGCACTCATATCCCACGTTTTTTTACCAATGACGGTTTCTTCAGCATACGCCCGCTCTATTGTCTTGTCGGTCTCATTTATTCCATACAGTCTGAAATCTTTAGGCGTTTGTCCATCTGCAAGTAGTACTTTTCCCAACGACATTCTCTCACTTGCCCTGTTCAGGAATATCTCAACACGTGATTCCGGCTTGCGATAAGGCATTCGGATACTCATTCCATTCGAATGCCTCTCTACAATCTCCGCACCGACAGGTCCAAGATACCCTTCCGGGAACAAAGGTTCTCCAAGATCCCAGCGAAAGTCAAAGTCCACCTGGTCGCCTTCCTGAAAACCATCACCATAAATATGAACGATATCTCCCGGTTTAACCGTTTGGTTAGCTTCCGTCACCCCTGCATTAGTCACCAATATCTTTTTTGACGGACCGTCCTTTTCATCGCTGCAAGAGGTCAACGAAAAGCAGAGAAGTGTTATAGCCCAAGCGAATAGTTTATTCTTTGTCATAATCCGTTTCTATTTAGTTCTGTTGTCGGGCAAAGATATAATATTATCAGGCAAATAAAGAATATTTCCGACAAAATCTTCCGGATATTCATAGCATATTTTGTTTTTCTATACTGCATAATCCTAATAAATGAGGATTGCCTGTCAACGATATTTGCCGTTACTTTGCACCGGACAAATTAACTACAGATGAAGACAAAGAATATTATGATTGCCCTCACGCTCCTAACGACAGGGACAGCATGGGCGGAAGATTTCCCGAAAGACTCACTGAAAGTGGTAGATATCGAAGAAGTGGTAGTAATCGCTACTCCGAAAGAGAACCGTAAACTACGTGAGTTGCCGGTAGCTACCACATTATTATCTCAAAAAGATATGCAAGCAAATCAGGTACACTCCGTGAAAAACCTGACAGGCATCGTTCCTAACCTGTTCATCCCGGACTATGGTTCCAAACTTACTACTTCTATTTATATCCGCGGAATCGGTTCACGTATCAACACCCCCTCCGTAGGGCTTTATGTAGACAATATCCCTTATATAGATAAGTCCGCTTTCGACTTCAACTACGCTGATATCGAACGTATCGACATTCTTCGTGGTCCGCAAGGTACTCTTTACGGCCGTAATACAATGGGCGGACTAATCAAGATACATACCAAATCTCCTTTCACTTATCAAGGGACTGATATCCGAATGGGAGCCGCCACCTACAACGACTATAATGTTTCACTGACACATTATCATCGTATCTCCGACCGTTTTGCTTTCTCCACCGGAGGTTTCTATGAACATACAGGAGGTTTCTTTGAGAATGCAGCACGCAACAATGAGAAAATAGATAAAAGCAACGCCGGAGGCGGACGCTTCCGCGGTATTTATCTGCCGACACCGAATCTGAAAGTCGATATGACATTGAGCTACGAATATAGTGACCAGGGGGGATATCCTTATAAATATACAGGTGTTACAGAAGGAGAAGAAACTCGCCCCGAATATATCGGAAAAATCGCCAACAACGAACGCAGTAGCTATCGTCGCGGATTATTAAACTCCGGAGTTAATATAGAATATCAAGCCAGGACATTTATTTTAAATGCGGTCACGGGCTACCAAAACCTGAATGACCGTATGTTTCTCGATCAGGACTTTACAGAAAAAGACATTTATACTCTGGAACAGAAACAAAGAGCAAATACAATTTCTGAAGAGATCGTATTCAAATCAAAGCCGGAGAAGCGTTGGCAATGGGCAACCGGAGTTTCCGGATTCTATCAGTGGTTACATACAAGCGGTCCGGTAGATTTCAGGCAAGAAGGCGTAAAAACTGTAATTGAAAGTAATGTAAACAAAATATTTGAAGGGCTTGCTGGTCCCAAGATGCGCATGACAGCCAATAATTCCATATTGGGAGTTGGCGGTAGTTTTGACACTCCGATATTAAATGGAGCTGTTTTTCATCAGTCAACATTCAATAATCTGTTTATCAAAGGACTATCTGCCACAATCGGTCTACGTTTAGACTACGAGAAAATTAAGATGGAGTATAATTCTATCAGCAACCCTCTAAACTTTGACTTCTCTTTAGCAATGGGACCTATGAATATTACCAGTAAAGGTTTGGAAGCTATAAGCTCATTCATTGGCAAGGAATCCACCGACTACGTACAATTACTTCCTAAATTCGCTCTCCAGTATGAATGGGAAAAAGGAAACAGTATTTATGCAACTGTATCCAAGGGATATCGTTCGGGAGGCTACAATATTCAGATGTTTTCTGATTTAGCACAAGGAGCTTTAAAAAATTCAATGTTGGATGCATTAGCTGCCGACCCGAACTTTTCTTTAATGGCGGAGAGAATATTAGGAATGAAAGATGAACTGCCGGAGGTGAAAGCAACGACTCAATACAAGCCCGAATATTCCTGGAACTATGAAATAGGTTCTCACCTGACTTTGTGGGAAGGTAAACTTTGGGCTGACCTTGCCGCCTTCTACATGGATACACGCGACCAACAAATTTCTCAAATGGCAGAAAGTGGTTTGGGACGTGTCACAATCAATGCAGGAAAAAGCAGAAGTTATGGTGTCGAAGCTGCCCTACGTACCAGCCTGACAAATGAGTTGAGTCTAAATGCAAGCTACGGATATACGTATGCCACCTTTACAGATTATGTAACAAAGCAAAAAGACAGTGAGGGTAATCTTACGGATAAGTCATATAACGGCAAGTATGTACCCTTCGTCCCCAAGCATACATTAAATATCGGCGGAGAATACGCTATTACTTGCAATCCCCGTTCTATCTTTGACCGCGTAGTGTTCCAAGCAAACTATAACGCTGCCGGACGAATCTATTGGACTGAGCAAAATAACGTCAGCCAATCCTTCTACGGTACTCTCAACTGGCGCACAAACTTAGAAATAGGTGATGCAATGATTAGTTTTTGGGCACGTAACTTCTTGAATAAAGATTATGCAGCCTTCTACTTTGAAACGATGAACAAAGGGTTCATGCAACAAGGACGTCCGATGCAATTTGGGATAGATCTTCGCTGCCGATTCTAAGGAACTATAAGGAGGGCGGAGATCCCCGCTCTTACAATAATTTACTTCGAATAAAAAAAGGAAGAACTGATTAAGTTCCTCCTTTTTTATTTATCCAATATCAATGAAGCGTTATTTCTTCGCTAACTCATTAATTACGTCCATAATCTTCTGACCGATTTCTTCTGCAGCTTCCATTGTAGAAGCTTCGCTATATACGCGAATAATCGGTTCCGTATTACTTTTACGCAAATGTACCCATTTGTCTGCAAAGTCAATCTTCACACCGTCGATATCGTTGATTTCCTCATTCTTATAGATTTCCTTTACCTTAGCAAGGATAGCGTCTACATCAATTTCCGGAGTCAGGTCGACACGGTTCTTGGCAATGAAGTAAGGAGGATAAGTAGCACGGAGTTCGCTGACTTTCTTTCCTTCATGAGCCAAATGGCTAAGGAACAATGCGATACCAACCAATGCATCACGACCGTAGTGGCTGGCCGGATAGATTACTCCACCGTTTCCTTCACCACCGATAACAGCATTGGTTGCCTTCATCTTTGTTACTACGTTTACTTCGCCTACGGCAGAAGCATTATATTCCATACCATACTTACGAGTCACATCACGCAAAGCACGGGTAGAACTCAAGTTAGAAACAGTGTTACCCGGAGTATGTTTCAGTACATAATCGGCAACAGTAACCAATGTATATTCTTCACCATACATTACACCGTCCTCGCAAATCATAGCCAAACGGTCAACGTCCGGGTCTACTACAAAAGCTACATCAGCTTTTCCACCTTTCATCAGGTTCATGATGTCACCCAAGTTCTTTTCAAGTGGTTCCGGGTTGTGCTGGAAGTTTCCGGTAGGCTCGCAGTAGAGTTTTTCTACATGTTTCACGCCCAGACGCTCAAGCAATTCAGGAAGAATAATACCGCCTACCGAATTCACACAGTCGATAGCTACACGGAAACCGGCTTTCTTAATGGCTTCTACATCCACTAAGTCAAGAGCCAGCACGCTATCAATATGCTTCTGATTATAGGTCAGGTCTTTACGATAAGAACCCAGATGATCTACATCTGCATAGTCAAATTCCTCAGCTTCAGCAATACGAAGAACCTCGTTACCTTCGGCTGCATTCAGAAATTCACCATGTTCATTCAGTAATTTTAATGCGTTCCACTGTTTCGGATTGTGAGAGGCTGTCAGGATAATACCTCCACACGCGCCTTCCATTGTTACAGCCAATTCGGTAGTCGGAGTAGAAGCCAGATCGATGTCTACAACATCCCAGCCCATTCCCATTAGGGTACCGACTACTACGTTCTTTACCATTTCACCGGAGATGCGGGCGTCACGTCCCACAACAATCTTATTGCTTTTTACTTTGCAAGTCTTACGTATTAAAGTAGCATAAGCCGAAGTGAATTTTACGATGTCGAGCGGATTCAATCCTTCGCCCGCTCCTCCGCCGATTGTTCCGCGGATTCCAGAGATAGATTTGATTAGAGTCATAGGTTTTAACTAATAGATTTATTTAATGTTAGTGCTTTAACTTTTTGCTTTTTCAAACTTCCAGATATCATAATAATATGGAATCACATTCTGTTGCGAAATACTATGCCCCATTTTTGAAGGAATAATCAAACGTACATGAGCATTATCCCGCAAGTATGGCAATGCCAACAGCCATCCACCGGGAATAGCTGTTCCGTACGAATTTGCTGTCCACAAATAATCATAATCAAGAGGAGTGCTTAAAACAATTCCATAAGCTGATGAATTTTCGTTGACATAACGGAATGTAAGGGGAGATCTATAATAATCAGAAGCATTAATATATTCAGGAAGGACAACATTGAAACAAGTCAACTCATTACTCGCTATATTCTTTTCCAGATAGCGGGCACAAATCACATTATTATTAGCAAAAGTATCTTCCGGATCATCCTCATTTCCACGATCTACAATCTGCATATAGACGCCATTTGAGAAAGCAACATATTCATTTCTTGACAGATCGGTAATTGTATCCCGTTCGAACTCCTCTAAGGAGATCACATTAATTGCACTATCTTTGATGAACTTATTCACCGCATTCTTTTCATCCTCCAGCATTTCTGCATAAGTCTTAGAATTGTCGCATGCCTGGAACAGACTTCCGGCTGCTATCACAGAGAGAAATAAAAATATAAGTTTCTTCATTATCTGTTAATTAGCTATATTCCGCACAAATGTATCTCAAAATCATTAAAAGTTGAAAGAGGAATGTTGAAAGTTCGTATCTTTTAACCTTTCAATATTCACTTTTAACCTTCCGCACTCAGCTTTTTGCTGTGAGTAAAGGTTTATATTTCTCCAGTGCTTTCTCAAAGACAGCTTTGGCCTCCTCCATTGTTCCGAAAAACTCACCGCCCGAGGCATTGAGATGTCCGCCTCCGTGGAAAAATTCGGCAGCCAACTGATTGCATGGAAAGTTCCCTACCGAACGAAGGGAAATTTTAATCATCGGTTTCTCCGTATCCTCACGCAGGAAGCAGGAGAAACAAACGTTTTTAATAGTAAGAGGGATATTCACAAACCCTTCGCTATCACCTTTTATATAATTAAACTTACTCTGTTCGGCTTTTGTCAATGTGATTAAGGCTGCATTGTAGTCCGAATAAACAGTCATATTAGACAACACATACCCCATTAGACGCAAACGGCTTTCCGAGTACGTATTATATACTTTACGATAGATATCATCCTTATCAATCCCTTTGGAAAGAAGTTCGCTGATGATAAAATAGATTTCCCGATTGTTGGAGTTGTAGGTGAATCCGCCTGTATCCGTCATCATACCTGTGTAGATACATTCGGCTCCTTCTTTAGAGATGTCGCTAAAATAGCCCATACGGCAGATCAACCGAAAGATCAATTCGGAAGTAGAAGAAATCTTCGGGTAAGACATCGTAATCTTACAGAATTCTTCCGGGTAAAGATGATGATCGATCATTATTTTACGTGCGGGAGAAGCTGCTATCGCATCCGCCATATCATCAATACGTTTCAATGCATTGAAATCCAGACAGCAGATTACGTCTGCTTCGGCTATCAACTTATCCGCAAATTCTTTGTAACGGTCGTACAAGAGAATGTCTTTGCTGCCCGGCATCCACCGAAGGAAATCGGGGAAAGCATTGGGAACGATTACGTTTACTGCCTTTTCCTGTGAATCAAAAAAATGGTATAATCCTAGTGAAGAACCGATAGCATCACCATCAGGAGATACATGAGATACAATTACTATTTTGTCAGCCCGTTCAAACCATTTGGTAAAATGATCTATTTTGGCTTGTTCAATTACTTTCGTCAACATACTATAATACTTTATCAAGATGCAAATGTACGATAAATCTTTGTACTTAGAGCAAAAACCGCACAGAACCTTTTTCGGATAAAGAGATAAAACGCAAACCAGACTGTTTACATTCCTCTTCAAAAAGTTGCTTGCGATGTTCCGAAAGGGATGCATCTAATATAATGCACTCCGGAGCAAAGAGCAACCTGAGTTCTTTCAAATGACCGTTATAGCCTTTGCATAAGTAAAGATAATCAATATATAACGGAGTAGCGGCAGATTTGTTCCGCCAGCGATGATCGGTCACCATACAAATGCGTCGTCCATGGTAAGACAGTATTTGTTCCCGGCAGCAGAGCGCGGTATCTTGATAATCGGCTGTCACCTCTAACGGCGACAATAATTGGTGATGATTCCAATAATTTGTTGCAACACGATACAACTGCCTTTTATCAGAAAGACTATCTCCATAAACTATCCGTGAATTCCCATTATTGTCTATACAATGAACTGCCGGACAACCGCGAACATTATAGAAAACAATACTATCCAGAGGACGGTCCACCCAGGACATAGACACATGATAGACACCTAACAATAATATTGAAAAGAGACAGATCAGAAGATTCTTTAATCCCCGGTTTGCGAAATAGTAAAACACCAGACCGCCGGAGAGGTAAAGGCCGAGTACTTCCAACTGATATAGCCATATTCCGTCAATAGAAGCATAAGGAAGCTGTTCTACCCAATGAATGAAAGTATTAAGTGCATCCAGAAGAAACTTGACGCCCTCTGCTATAGAATTTTGTATCCAGTGTAGCGGAGTCAGGAGAAACATAACAACGGCAGAATACAAAATGATGGTAACCAGAGGAATGACTACTAAATTAGTAAACAGAAAATGAGTTGAAAAACGGGAGAAATAAAACATAACAAGAGGAGCAGTGCCTAGCTGTGCCGCAATAGATACGCTCATTAGTCCCCAGAAATATCTCCCGATCCTACTCTTTACCGGAAGTAACCGATAAATGGGTTTATATGTCAGTAGAATAGAAGCAACAGCCAAGAAGGATAGTTGAAAACCGACATCAAACAGCCATACCGGATTACAAAGTAACATAACCCATGCAGTCGCCGCCAACGTATTCAAAGATAAAGCCTGACGATTAAAAATATCCGCCACTGCCCAGATCGAAAACATACAAGCCGAACGGACTACCGATGGTGAAAGTCCGGTAAAAAAAGCGAAAGCCCAAAGAAGGATAAGAAGAAATACAGCCCGCAAACATCTGCCTGCGTTCCCTCTCTTCGCAACAGGACTCAATATAAAAAAGAGCAAGGCATACAACAGCCCGATATGCAACCCGGACAATGCAAGCACATGACTGGCACCAGCTACCGAATAACTTTCACGAACAGAGTCACTTAGTTCGGTTTTATCACCTACAGTCAAAGCAGAAAGTACAGCCAGTCCGTCACCTTCAAAACCAAGTTGGCGATAAAGAGAAAGTATTCTGTCGCGACAAGAACCGGCTACCTCCAGAAGAGTGCTCTTCCGAGCAATATTTCCGTTACCGGAAGATAACATTTCTGAAGATGCCAGCATCCATTTTCCGGACACGACATATCCTGTTCCACTGATTCCCTTCCGCATCAGATAACGGGCATAGTCGAACTCATCGAAATTCTGTCCATTTACAGGCGGAGAAATACGAGCAGACACCCATAATTCATCTCCCCGCTTTAATCCGGCAGCCGCCGAATCCCGTTGCAGATATAGAATAGCCTTACAATCATCTATCGAATGAATAGCTGTCGAATCACGCTGTTCTTTCAACAATACCCGGCAAAGAAAAGTATGTTCCTTAGTTTCGGGAGTATCCGTCACCCACCCCCGATAAACCGTTTCCTCTTTCGGGAAAGTATATCCCGTTGCATGTTGTAGCTGCCAGGTTATTCCCACCCAGCCACCTGTAAAACAAAGAGCAAGAATCGCAATTCCGAAGCACCAACGCAGAGAATAGCGTCCAAGGAAATAACAACCTATAGAGAGACCGGCTAAAAAACAAAAGGCAAGGATTCCCCAAAAGAGCTCC
>USPQ01000072.1 GCA_900556625.1 uncultured Bacteroides sp.
AAACGGCTTCTGCCGAACTGGCTCGTAATGCCATTTGCCCTTCACATTATATGGGGGTAGTCGAAATGTACCGGGCTACCGGAAATCCCCGTTATCTGGAACTTTCAAAGAATCTGATTGATATCCGTGGTATGGTGGAAAACGGTACGGATGATAACCAGGACCGTATTCCTTTCCGCGATCAATATCGTGCGATGGGACATGCCGTACGCGCCAACTATCTGTATGCCGGAGTAGCGGATGTATATGCAGAAACCGGTGAGCAGCAATTAATGAAGAACCTGACTAGTATCTGGAATGATATCGTGACCCGAAAAATGTATGTGACCGGTGCTTGCGGCGCTCTTTATGATGGTACATCGCCTGATGGAACGTGTTATGAGCCGGATAGTATTCAGAAAGTGCATCAGAGTTATGGACGTCCCTATCAGTTGCCGAATAGTACTGCTCACAATGAAACGTGTGCCAATATCGGTAATATGTTGTTCAACTGGCGGATGCTGGAAGTGACAGGGGATGCGAAATATGCCGATCTTGTGGAGACTTGTCTTTACAATAGTGTATTGAGCGGTATCAGTCTGGATGGAAAGAAGTATTTCTACACGAATCCGCTTCGTATCAGTGCCGATCTTCCTTACACGCTTCGCTGGCCGAAGGAACGGACGGAATATATCAGTTGTTTCTGCTGTCCTCCGAACACATTGCGTACGCTGTGTCAGGCACAAAACTATGCATATACATTGAGCCCGGAAGGGATTTATTGCAATTTGTATGGGGCAAATACATTGACAACGACTTGGAAAGAGAAGGGAGAAGTAGCTCTGACGCAGGAAACGGATTATCCTTGGGATGGAAATGTACGTGTAACGTTGGATAAAGTTCCTCGTAAGGCGAATACTTTCTCGCTCTTCTTACGCATCCCTGAATGGTGTGAAAAGGCTACGCTTAGGGTGAATGGACAGCCGTTGCAAGTCAATGCGAAGGCAAATTCGTATGCGGAAGTAAATCGTGCATGGAAGAAGGGGGATGTAGTGGAGTTAGTGATGGATATGCCTGTGCGTTTGCTCGAAGCTCATCCGTTGGCAGAGGAGATTCGTAATCAGGTGGTCGTGAAGCGCGGACCGTTGGTTTATTGCCTGGAAAGTATGGATATTGCAAACGGGGAAAAGATTGATAATGTATTGATTCCTGCTGATATAAAATTGACTCCGAAGAAGATCACGATTGAGGGTAGTCCGATTGTAGCGCTCGAAGGTAAAGCGCGTCTGGCACCTGCAATTTCTTGGGAAGGAGTACTTTATCGTCCGGTGGTTCAGACAGAGAAGACGGTGGATATTCGTTTGATTCCTTATTATGCCTGGGGAAATAGAGGAAAAGGAGAGATGACCGTATGGATGCCTCTTGCCAGATAATCATGATACAGAAATGAAGAAATCAGGAGGAAAAATAAAGAAATGAGGATGAGAAAGTTATTTTTAACGGCTATATGTATTTTGTGTAGTCATTGGTTATGGTCCGGTGAGATATGGGTTTCTCCCAAAGGTAATGACTTTAATGATGGAACCCGCCAGTCTCCCAAAGCAACGCTGACTGCTGCTTTACGGCAGGCACGTGAATGGCGGAGGACGGGAGATGACCGTATGCAGGGAGGAATCACTGTTTATATGGAAGGGGGAACGTACGCTCTGTATGAGCCGGTTTTTATTCGTCCGGAAGATAGTGGGACAAAGGAATCCCCGACTGTGATCCGTTCGGCGATCAATGAAAAGACTGTGATCCGTTCGGCAGCCGATGAAAAGGTGGTGTTGAGTGGGGGAGTCCGTATCAAGAATTGGAAGAAACAAGGAAAGCTCTGGGTGGCAGATGTGCCGACATTTAATGGGCGTCCATTGGATTTCCGTCAGTTGTGGGTGAATGGAGAAAAGGCT
The DNA here is from genome assembly GCA_900556625.1 of uncultured Bacteroides sp. GTDB lineage: Bacteria > Bacteroidota > Bacteroidia > Bacteroidales > Bacteroidaceae > Bacteroides. The sequence goes on from USPQ01000072.1 coordinate 1,929, forward strand.
GTCCGTGCCCGTGATGTAGAGGATTTCGAAAAGATGAACCGTATTTGCAGCGTGGATGAAAATAATGAAGTTCTTTATGTTCCTGCGGTTGCGGTACGCAGACTTATTGATAATAAGGGAAAAATGAAGGCTGAATATGCCGAGATGGTACTCCATCAGATGTGGTGTGTGGCTAATCTTCGGATTCGGTCTATTGAGGTGCAGGGAGATAGTGCGGCGGTACGTTTTCACCAGCCGGAAAGCCGGATTCAGTTTGAACATCCTTGGCCGCGTCCAATGGTGACGACGGACGGACATAATTCCGCTTTCTATCTGACGAATGCCCGTGAGCTATTGGATGTACCGGGCGAATGGTATCACGATATGAATGCCCGTAGAGTGTATTATTATCCACGGGAAGGAGAGAAGATGCAGGAGGCGGAAGTGATGGTACCTGCCATTGAGACGTTAGTACAGGTAGAAGGTACTTTGGATCGTCCTGTGTGTCATATTCGTTTTGAGAAAATTACTTTTTCTTATACTACGTGGATGCGTCCGTCAGAGAAAGGACACGTGCCTCTTCAGGCAGGCATGTATCTGACGGATGGGTACCGGATTGATCCGAAGATGCAACGGGATTATCTGAATCATCCGTTGGATAATCAAGGATGGTTGGGACGTCCTGCGGCTGCTGTCCGGATAGCTGCTGCCAAACAGATTGATTTTGAGCGTTGCCGATTTGAACATCTGGGTTCTACCGGATTGGATTATGAAGAAGCGGTGCAGGATGGTATTGTTCGTGGTTGTCTCTTTCGCGATATTGCAGGAAATGGTTTGCTGACCGGTAGTTTTTCTCCGGCTGCTCACGAAACACATTTGCCATACGATCCTGCTGACCGCCGGGAGGTATGTACACACCAGCAAATCAATAATTGCTATTTCACGGAAGTAGGTAATGAGGACTGGGGATGTCTCGCCATTGCTGCGGGATATGTGAGTGATATTAATATCGAGCATAATGAAATCAGTGAAGTTCCTTATAGTGGCATCAGTCTTGGTTGGGGATGGACACAAACTGTGAATTGTATGCGTAATAACAGAGTTCATGCAAATCTGATTCATCATTATGCGAAACATATGTATGATGTAGCGGGTGTTTACACGCTCGGTTCACAGCCCAAAAGCTATGTAACGGAGAATTGCGTGCATAGTATCTATAAGCCGGGGTATGTACACGATCCTAATCACTGGTTCTATCTTTATACGGATGAAGGTTCTTCCTTTATCACTGTACGTGATAATTGGACAGAAGGAGAGAAGTATCTGCAAAATGCCAATGGTCCGGGAAATGTATGGGAAAACAATGGTCCGAAGGTGGATAGCGTTATTCGTGAACGTGCGGGACTGGAAGCAGGATATAAGGATTTACTAAATATTCAGTAGGTATTGACAAGTCATTTAACTGTAATACATGATTCGTTCCACATATATGGAACTAAAGGAAAACAATTGTAGAACTAAAGGGAAACAGATGTGGAACTAAACGTCAACTACTGTGGAACGAATTATTTCTTATGATTCAGTTTGTTAGTAATAGAAAGAAAAATGAAAAAGAAATATATGATATTGCTTAGTGCCTTGTCTTTGGCAAGCAGCACATTTGCCCAGACCTGGATATGGTATCCGGGAGACTACGAAATCTGGCTGGGAAATCAAATGAATAATCGTCGTACGGAACGAGGTGCATTTTTCCCTCCTTTTTGGAAAACGGACAGTCATTATGTTGTCGTAGAATTCAGTAAGCAACTGAATCTTTCCGAGCCGGAAGAGATTTTTATTGCTGCAGAAGGAAAGTATAATGTCAAACTGGATGGAAAGCTCCAATTCGGTATGCCGGAAATGATAACTCTTCCTGCCGGTAAGCATAACCTGAACATCAAAGTTTGGAATCAGGCTACTCCTCCCACTATTTATGTGAAAGGGAAGACGGTGAATTCTGATTCCTCCTGGCGAGTGACTTACGAAGATAAAGAATGGATTGATGAGAGCGGAAAAGCCAGTGACACATCTGCCACTATCTATATGGATGCCGGATGCTGGAACTTTGACGGGGCTACCCAACTTCCTTCCCAATTCAGTCTGATGCGTGAGCCACAGCAACCTGTTGCAAAGACAGAACAGTCCGAAGGAGGTATTCTTTATGATTTTGGAAAAGAAACATTCGGGTTCATCACATTGAAGAATCTTTCCGGAAAAGGAAAAATAGAAATTTATTATGGTGAAAGCCCGGAAGAAGCAAAAGATAAAGCATATTGCGAAACATTAGACAAACTCTTGCTCGAACCGGGACAAGTGACCGACCTTGCCATCCGCAGCACTTCTCCTTTGAGTAATTCTGAAAACGAATATACATTGGAGAACAGCAAAGCCTTCCGTTATGTTTATGTAACTCACGAGCCGGGTGTACAGATTGGAGAAGTCTCCATGCAATATGAATATCTTCCTGAAGAGTATCGTGGAAGTTTCCGTTGCAATGATGAAGAATTGAACCGTATTTGGGAAGTGGGGGCCTATACCATGCATCTCACTACCCGCGAGTTCTTTATTGACGGTATCAAACGCGACCGCTGGGTATGGAGTGGTGATGCTATCCAAAGTTATCTGATGAATTATTATCTTTTCTTCGATAGTGAATCCGTGAAACGTACAATCTGGCTGCTTCGTGGCAAGGACCCTGTGACCAGCCACAGTAATACAATCATGGACTATACTTTCTACTGGTTCCTTAGTGTATATGATTATTATATGTATAGTGGCGACCGCCACTTTGTCAACCAACTGTATCCACGTATGCAAACGATGATGGATTATGTATTGGGACGTACAAATAAAAATGGCATGGTGGAAGGTATGACCGGTGACTGGGTATTTGTGGATTGGGCGGACGGCTATCTGGATAAAAAAGGCGAACTCTCTTTTGAACAAATCTTATTTTGCAGGAGTCTGGAAACAATGGCTTTGTGTGCGGAACTGGTTGGAGATGCCAATAGCAAACAGAAATACGAGAAACTGGCTGCTGCTTTGAAAGCAAAGTTAGAACCTGCCTTCTGGAATAATCAGAAACAGGCATTTGTACATAACTGTGTCGACGGTCAGCAAAGTGATGCGGTCACCCGTTATGCGAATATGTTTTCTGTCTTCTTTCAATATTTGAATGAAGATAAGCAACAAGCCATCAAACAGTCTGTTTTGCTAAATGACAGTATTCTGAAAATAACAACTCCCTATATGCGTTTTTACGAACTGGAAGCACTTTGTGCTCTTGGCGAACAAGATGCTGTAATGAAAGAAATGAAAGCCTATTGGGGAGGAATGTTAAAGGAAGGAGCTACTTCCTTCTGGGAAAAATATAACCCTGAAGAAACCGGAACACAACATCTTGCCATGTACGGCCGTCCATACGGCAAGAGTCTATGTCATGCCTGGGGAGCAAGTCCTATCTATTTGCTCGGCAAATATTATTTGGGTGTGAAACCTGTGAAAGAAGGGTATAAGGAGTTTGCTATTGCTCCTGTATTGGGAGGACTGAAATGGATGGAGGGTACTGTACCCACTCCGAATGGCGATATCCATGTCTATATGAATGGCAAAACGATGAAAGTGAAAGCAACAGAAGGGAAAGGGTATTTGACGATCAATAGTCGTCGTCCACCCAAAGCAAATATCGGAACACCGGAGAAAGTGTCGGAAGGAGTATGGCGGCTCTGGATCGATTCACCTGAAGAAAGAATTGTTACCTATCATTTATAATTCATGGTTAATTAGTGGAGTACTGCTATTCATTTCGCAGGCTATAACCCTCTCAAACTGTCGGACAATAGACCAATTAGCGGTGATTCTTCGGAGTTGCCGCTAATTTTATATTTATAGTAAAATAGTAAGCCCCTTGTTCCCTTGATTTAAAAAGGAGGTAATATGAAAACAGTAGAAGTGATTGTAGAACATGCAGGAAAAAATTTGAGTGCCTATATTGAAGGTGTTCCGGTGATCACTGTAGGCAATGACATGAAAGAGATTGAGGATAATATGAAGGAAGCAATTGAGTTGTATCTGGAAGATAATCCTAATCCTTGTGAAGTGTTGTCTGAGGAGTTTGAATTGAAGTTCAAAATAGACGCTGCTACTTTTATCAACTATTATAGTAGTATCGTAAAAGATAAGATTATTACTGAGCTAAAAAACATTATTGACTGTCTTGTCATTTTTTTAAATCAACAGAAAGACTAGGTGTGGCAAACATTATTAAAAATCTCCAAATGAACAAAGAAAAACTCCATAGGCTATGAAGTTGTAGTGTATCTAAAAGTATTTTTCAAAATCAATTTGTAAATTAATTCATTCTTTATAATTTGTATTACGACGAGTGACAATGATAGTAACTTATGGCAGAACGCAGTAATTAGCACAGTTGCCAAGTCATTACCTCAAAAACGGGTAATTCTCCCAAAGTCCTTTGTATAAGACACTAAGAAAAATCTTCTAGAATTACCAAAAAACAATTGATGTACGAGTCAAACGTACTGACTTCGGTAAATATATACCGGCTTGCATACATGATTTACGATCCATACCAAAATCAAAAAACAAGCAATTCATTAAATACCATACGTACAATACCATAAATGATACTTTACTAAAAAAATACTTCACCAATGGGGAGATGGCTTTGCAATACATTATCCGGTATAAAGAAAAAGAGATAATTGCTGGAAAGACGAAAGTGGAAGTACGGTGTCGAAAAATGAAAAAACAGACGAATGAGTACAAACAGGGGATTATTTCGTCTTTCTCTTAGTGAAGAAGTGAATTATATAATCTATAATATATATCAGAAGAATGAAAAATACCAGATTATTCATGTTTGCGGCATGCACACTTTTTTTGGCAGCGTGTGGCAGGCAAACCGTGAAGATTATGACTCCGCCGGATGCGTCAAATCGTGTTTTGTTTGGTGCGGAGCAGTTACAGACTACCTTGGATAAAGCCGGTTATCAGGTAATGATGCAACAGGGAGACACGACATTCTCCGATCCCGAAATCAAAACGATTCTGTTGACGGAAGTAAATGACACGACGCTCAAGAAAGAAGGTTTTCATATTTCGACGACGGGCAATCTGACTAGAGTGTCCGGCAGGGATGGGAGTGGTGTCATTTACGGATGCCGTGAACTGATTGACCGTGTGAATGATTCGGATGGTAAGTTGAACTTCCCGGAGGAACTGAAAGACGGTCCTGAAATGGTATTGCGTGGTGCATGTGTAGGATTACAGAAAATGACCTACCTGCCGGGGCATGGTGTATACGAATATCCGTATACGCCGGAAAGTTTCCCCTGGTTTTATGATAAGGAACAGTGGATTAAATACTTGGATATGTTGGTTGCCAACCGCATGAATTCGCTGTACCTTTGGAATGGCCATCCGTTTGCGTCATTGGTGAAACTGGAAGATTATCCGTTTGCGCTGGAAGTAGATGAAGAAACTTTCAAAATGAACGAAGAAATGTTCTCTTTCCTCACGGAAGAAGCGGACAAGCGCGGTATCTTTGTCATACAGATGTTTTATAATATCATTCTTTCCAAACCTTTTGCTGAACATTACGGACTGAAAACACAGGACCGTAACCGTCCTATTACTCCTCTGATTGCCGATTATACACGCAAGAGTATTACCGCTTTCATTGAAAAATATCCCAATGTAGGATTACTTGTTTGTCTGGGTGAAGCGATGTGTACAGTGGAGGACGATGTGGAATGGTTTACTAAAACAATTATTCCGGGAGTGAAAGACGGATTACAGGCATTGGGACGTACGGATGAACCGCCTCTTTTGTTGCGTGCACACGACACGGACTGCAAACTGGTGATGGACGCTGCCTTGCCGCTCTATAAGAATCTTTATACGATGCATAAGTATAATGGTGAATCGTTGACTACCTACGAACCTCGTGGTCCCTGGTCGAAAATTCATACGGATTTGAGTTCGTTGGGTTCTATTCATATCAGTAACGTACATATCCTGGCAAATTTGGAACCGTTCCGCTGGGGTTCTCCGGATTTCGTTCAGAAGGCGGTAACTGCCATGCACAATGTACACGGTGCCAATGCGTTGCACCTTTATCCGCAGGCTTCATATTGGGACTGGCCTTATACGGCGGACAAATTACCGAACAATGAACGTGAATTCCAGTTGGATCGTGATTGGATCTGGTATCAGACCTGGGGACGCTATGCGTGGAACTGCCATCGCGACCGTACAGATGAAATGGGTTACTGGGACCATCAGTTGGGCAAGTTCTACGGAACCTCTGACGAAAATGCAAGTAATATCCGTGTAGCATACGAAGAAAGCGGAGAGATCGCTCCGAAGTTATTGCGTCGTTTCGGTATCACAGAGGGAAATCGCCAAACGTTATTACTGGGAATGTTTATGAGTCAGCTTGTCAATCCATACAAATATACGATCTATCCGGGATTCTATGAAAGTTGCGGGCCGGAAGGAGAGAAGCTGATAGAGTATGTAGAGAAAGAATGGAAAAAGCAACCTCATGTAGGTGAAATGCCTTTGGATATTGTTGCTCAAGTAATAGAACATGGAGATAAAGCAGTAGCGGCTATTGATAAAGCAGCTGGTTCCGTCTCTTCAAATAAGGATGAATTTGCACGTTTACAGAATGATATGCATTGTTATCGTGAGTTTGCGTATGCATTCAACCTGAAAGTGAAAGCTGCCAAACTGGTATTGGATTATCAATGGGGAAAAGAGATTAAGAATCTTGAAGAAGCTATTCCTTTGATGGAACAAAGCTTGGAACACTATCGCAAATTGGTGGAACTGACGGACGAACATTACTTGTATGCCAACAGTATGCAGACTGCCCAACGTCGTATTCCTATCGGTGGAGATGATGGAAAGAATAAGACTTGGAAAGAACTGCTGGTACACTATGAGAAGGAATTGGAGAATTTCAAAGCCAACCTCGCTTTGTTGAAAGAAAAACAGAATGGAAATGCAGTGACTGAAACTGTCGAGATTGCTGCCTGGACTCCTGCAAACGTGAAACTGATCTCTAATTATCCGACAGTGAAAGTAGATGAGGGGACTTCTTTATTTGTGGATGTTCCAGGTAAGATAGAAGCAGTAGCTCCGGAATTGAAAGGAATGAAAGCGCTCCGCTTCAATGGAAATGAACAGAGAGAGAAAGGCACAAGCATCACTTTCGAAACGGATGCTCCGGTGAAATTGTTAGTCGCTTATTTCAAAGACGACCAGAAAAAATATGCAAAAGCTCCGAAACTGGAAATCGATGCGTCAGCCAATGACTACGGTCAGGCGGAACCCGTGTTGACGAATGCTGTCCGTATCAACGGAATGCCTTTGGCAAATGTGCATGCATATAGTTTTCCGGCTGGAAAGCATACGTTGATGTTACCCAAAGGTTATCTGCAAGTGTTGGGATTCACGGCTGCGGAAACGAAAGTGCGTAATGCCGGGCTTGCCGGGGATGAAGAGACAATGGATTGGTTGTTTTATTAATGGGAATTTATATTTCACCACAGAGGACACGGAGGACACAGAGTTCTTCTCTCTCTCTTTTCCGCAAGTAAAACAGAGCGACAAACGCGATTATAAATACGTGAGACTCTGTGTTACTCTATAATAAATAAAAAAGATTAAACCTCTGTGTCCTCCGTGTCCTCTGTGGTGAAATATTAAGTATTAAACGATTAGAAAAAGTATCATGAAGAAATTATTGCTGGCAGTTTTTAGTATAGCCACCACTTTCTCTCTGTATGCGCAACGGGAAGTTCCGCAGGAACGAATGGAGCAGATTTACGAGGAAGTAAAGACACCATACAAGTACGGGCTCGCAGTTGCCCCGGCAGACAATTATCATAAGATTGATTGTCCTACCGTTTTTCGCCAGGGAGACAAGTGGCTGATGACTTATGTGGTTTACAACGGCAAAGGTGGAACCGATGGTCGTGGTTACGAAACGTGGATAGCAGAAAGTGATAATTTGCTCGAATGGCGCACTTTGGGACGGGTTCTTTCTTATCGGGATGGAAAATGGGACTGCAATCAGCGTGGCGGATTTCCTGCATTGCCGGATATGGAATGGGGTGGAAGCTATGAGCTTCAGACTTATAAAGGTCGCCATTGGATGACTTATATCGGTGGTGAAGGAACGGGCTACGAAGCTGTAAAAGCTCCGCTTTATGTCGGACTGGCATGGACGAAAGGAGATATTTCTACGTCACATGAATGGGAATCTCTGGACAAACCGATTTTGAGCATCCATGATAAAGATGCCCAATGGTGGGAAAAACTGACTCAATATAAGAGTACCGTTTATTGGGATAAAGATAAAACACTGGGAGCTCCGTTTGTGATGTATTACAACGCGGGCGGGCGTCATCCGGAAACGGATTTAAAGGGCGAACGTGTCGGCATTGCACTTTCCAAAGATATGAAAACATGGAAACGCTACTCCGGAAATCCGGTCTTTGCGCATGAAGCAGATGGAACCATAACAGGAGATGCGCATATCCAAAAGATGGGAGATGTGTATGTGATGTTCTATTTCTCTGCTTTTGAACCTTCGCGTAAATATAAAGCATTCAATACATTTGCCGCCAGCTATGATTTAGTGAACTGGACCGACTGGAAAGGGGCCGACCTGATTATCCCCTCCAAGAACTACGATGAACTGTTTGCTCATAAGAGCTATGTGGTGAAACATGACGGAGTGGTTTATCATTTCTATTGTGCGGTAAACAACGCAGAGCAACGTGGTATTGCCATTGCTACCAGTAAGCCGATGGGACGTTCGGCTGTCCGTTTCCCGGCTCCGGAGAGTAAGAATCGTCGGCAAATTATTGAATTAAATGAAGGCTGGAAAACTTGGAGAGTTGAGAATGGAAAGTTGAGAGTTGAGAGTGAAAAGACTGTGAATATACCTCATAACTGGGATGATTATTATGGGTATCGTCAATTGACTCACGGCAATCTTCACGGAACCGTTCTTTACAAAAAAGACTTCATCCTCAACAACTCTCAATTCTCAACTCTCAACTCTCAACTTAAAAAATATTTCCTTCGTTTTGACGGAGTAGGTACATACGCCACCATTACAGTGAACGGAAAGGACTTCGGTCGTCATCCCATAGGGCGCACCACATTGACTTTGGATGTCACAGATGAATTGAAACAGGGAGTAAATCGCCTGGAAGTGAAAGCCGAGCATCCTGAAATGATTGCCGATATGCCTTGGGTATGTGGAGGATGTTCGTCGGAATGGGGATTCAGTGAGGGTTCCCAACCGTTAGGTATCTTCCGTCCTGTGGTATTGGAAGTAACGGATGAGATTCGTATAGAACCTTTCGGTGTACATATTTGGAATGACGAAAAGGCTACTAACGTATTTGTAGAAACAGAGGTTAAGAATTATAGTAAAACAACAGAAACGGTAGAGTTAGTCAATAAACTAAGTAATGCCGATGGAAAACAAGTTTTCCGTTTGGTAGAGAAAGTTACTTTAGCTCCGGGAGAAATGAAAGTGATCCGCCAGCAGGCGCCTGTTGAGAATCCTGTTTTGTGGAATACGGAAAATCCATATCTCTATAAATTGGCCAGCATGATAAAGCGTGATATGAAAACGACGGATGAAATTTCGACACCCTTCGGCATTCGTACCATTAGCTGGCCGGTAAAACGAAACGATGGAAACGGACGTTTTTACCTGAATGGAAAGCCGGTGTTTATCAATGGAGTATGCGAGTATGAGCATCAGTTCGGACAAAGTCATGCGTTCAGCAATGAACAGGTTGCCGCAAGGGTAAAACAGATACGTGCAGCCGGTTTCAATGCATTCCGGGATGCTCATCAGCCCCATCATCTCGATTATCAAAAATACTGGGATGAAGAGGGAATCTTGTTTTGGACACAATTTTCCGCCCACGTGTGGTATGACACTCCGGAGTTTCGTGAGAACTTTAAAAAGTTGCTTCGTCAATGGGTGAAAGAACGTCGTAATTCTCCGTCAGTGGTGATGTGGGGATTGCAGAATGAAAGCACTTTGCCTCGTGAGTTTGCACAGGAGTGCAGTGATATTATTCGGGAGATGGATCCGACTGCAAAGACAATGCGTGTCATAACAACCTGTAATGGCGGTGAGGGTACAGACTGGAATGTGATTCAAAATTGGAGTGGTACGTATGGAGGAGATGTGACGAAATACGGTCGTGAGCTCTCTCAAGCGAACCAATTGTTGAACGGAGAATATGGAGCGTGGAGAAGCATCGACCTACATACGGAGCCGGGAGATTTCCAGGTGAACGGAGTGTGGAGTGAAGACCGTATGTGTCAGCTGATGGAAACAAAAATCCGTTTGGCAGAACAGGCTAAAGATAGTGTTTGCGGACAATTCCAATGGATATATAGCAGTCATGACAATCCCGGACGCCGCCAACCGGATGAAGCGTATCGCAAGATAGATAAAGTAGGTCCGTTCAATTATAAAGGATTGGTTACTCCGTGGGAAGAACCGTTGGACGTATATTATATGTATCGCGCCAACTATGTTCCGGCTGCAAAAGACCCGATGGTTTACCTGGTATCACATACATGGGCCAACCGCTTTGAAAAAGGACGTCGCCGTGCCACTATCGAGGCTTACAGCAATTGTGATTCTGTATTGCTATACAACGATCTGACAAATGAAAAGGCAACCTTCCTCGGACGTAAAAAGAACAACGGAACAGGCACTCATTTTATGTGGGAAAACCGGGATATTCGTTATAATGTGCTTCGTGCTGTAGGATATTATAAAGGTAAACCGGTAGCAGAAGACCTGATCCTATTAAATGGTCTGGAGCAAGCCCCTAACTTCGAACTTCTTTATCAGGATGATAAAAAGATATTGAAAGGAGAGGCAGGATATAATTATCTGTATCGTCTCAACTGTGGAGGGGATGATTATACAGATAGCTTCGGACAGCTCTGGTTGCAGGACAATACGAATTATTCCCGTTCATGGGCGGAGAATTTCAAGGATCTGAATCCTTATCTTGCCAGTCAACGTACCACCAATGATCCGATTCATGGCACTCGTGACTGGACGTTATTCCAACATTTCCGCTTCGGACGTCACCAACTGGAATATCGTTTCCCTGTGGCAGACGGAACATATCGTATTGAACTGTATTTCACAGAGCCTTGGCATGGCACGGGCGGAAGCGCTTCTGCCGACTGTGAAGGACTGCGCATATTCGATGTTGCCGTGAATGATTCTGTTGTATTAGATGACTTGGATATTTGGGCTGAAAGCGGTCACGATGGAGTTTGTAAGAAAGTGGTATATGCCATAGTGAAAGGTGGGATGTTGAAAATTCATTTCCCGGAAGTGAAAGCAGGACAAGCCTTGATTTCAGGCATTGCTATCGCCAGCACAGATCAGGAACTGAAACCGACGGTATTCCCTGCGTCCGGCTGGAGTTGGGAAAAGGCGGATAAAGAAGTGATGGAAAAGACTCCGAAAGAGTTACTTCCGGAAGACAAAAATGCTCGTGTCAGTATATCATACGAAGCAGAAACGGCTGTACTGAAAGGCAAATTCCAAAAGAAAGAACATCGCAAACAGATGGGAGTGTTTTTTGGTAAAGGAAAAGGCAACAGCATTGAATGGAATGTTTCTACCGGGTTGGCGCAAGTGTACGCCCTTCGCTTTAAATATATGAACACTACCGGAAAGCCAATACCTGTCTTAATGAAATTCATTGATTCAAAAGGAGTAGTATTGAAAGAGGACGTATTGAACTTCCCGGAAACACCGGATAAATGGAAGATGATGAGCACCACTACCGGAACCTTTATCAATGCCGGACATTACAAAGTATTACTTTCGGCAGAAAATATGGACGG
>USPQ01000073.1 GCA_900556625.1 uncultured Bacteroides sp.
AAGGTGCAGGTTGGGCGTTGACTGAAAAACGTACTTACCAGAATCAGGAACATCAAGACCAGTTGGATGCTGCTACTATTTACAGTATCCTTGAAACGGAAATCCTGCCGTTGTATTATGCTCGTAACAAGAAGGGATATTCTGAAGGCTGGATTAAAGTTGTGAAGAATTCTATCGCACAAATCGCTCCTCATTATACAATGAAGCGTCAATTGGATGACTATTATAGCAAATTCTATTGCAAGCAAGCAAAACGTTTCCACGCTTTGGCTGCCAATGACAATGCGAAAGCGAAAGAAATCGCAGCATGGAAAGAGGAAGTGGTTGCTAAATGGGATTCTATCGAAATCGTATCTTGCGATAAGGTAGAAGAACTGAAGAAAGGCGATATCGAAAGCGGAAAAGAATATACAATCACTTATGTAATCGATGAAAAAGGTCTGAATGATGCAGTAGGACTAGAATTGGTTACTACTTATACGACTGCAGACGGTAAACAACATGTTTACTCGGTAGAGCCGTTTAATGTGATAAAGAAAGAAGGCGACTTGTATACATTCCAGGTTAAACATAGCCTGTCGAATGCAGGTAGCTTCAAGGTGTCTTACCGTATGTTCCCCAAAAATCCGGAACTTCCACATCGTCAGGACTTCTGCTATGTTCGCTGGTTTGTTTAATTGAAAATGTAAGGTAGGGGGGAGGATTCTCCCTGCTACTTTAGATATAAAAATTAGCCCCTGCAATCTCTGAGGATGCAGGGGCTAAATTTTTTCTGTTTGCTACAAAGAGCTTCAACACAGTCTGTTCCACCACAGATTAATAGCGGTGACTTATTTTACAACTTCTGCTATTTTGGCTTGTAGTTCTTCTCCATGGAGACCACGTGCGATAATAGTACCTTCGCCGTCAATCAAAACAGTGTGAGGAATACTGTTTACAGCATAAAGTTGTGCACCTTCACTCTGCCAGAATTTAAGGTCGGACATTTGCGGCCAAGTCATGTTCAGCTTTTTGATGGCATCTTTCCATGCAGCGTCATCCTGGTCGAGAGATACACCTACGATTTCGAAGTTTTTACCTTTATATTTGGCATAAGTCTCTACCAGGTTAGGTATTTCACGACGGCAAGGACCGCACCAGCTTGCCCAGAAGTCAACCAATACCACTTTACCTTTACCTACGTAATCCGATAGTTTTACAGGTTTTCCATCTGGAGTCTTCATCTCGAAATCAATGAATTTCGTACCAACGGCAGTTTTTTTCTGCTTGTCAGTCAGCTCTTTTATTCTCACGATTGCTTCATCGTTCTGAAAATTAGCCGGGATTTGTTCCAGCAATTCTGTATTTTCGGCAGTGGAATTGTTGTAGAAAGTCTGTTTGAACAAGAATACTCCTACTGGGTTAGTAATATTCTTTTTTACAGCTTCTTTGATGGCATTGTCATATTGTTCCTCCAATTGAGCGCCTTCTTTCTGTTTCGCTTCTTTTTGTTCGTCACTTAATGTAGTGTCACCCATTGCTTCATAGATGGCATTCATCTTTTTGCTGATATCATTGATCTGTCCTCTGAGTTCCTGGTAAGCGTCATTGTTGGCTGTACCGGTAGCAGAGTCTTCTTTTTTGCTTAAGGCAATATTGATCTTTCCGTTTTCGAGGAAGAAATCAATCATCAACGGTTCTCCGTTTACTTCGCAAGTGACATAACGGCTTACTACCGAATCTTGTGTTCCTTCGAAAGTAAACGTACCCTTAGAGATCACAGCTGTATCGAGTTTGATCAGATTTCTACCATTAGCTTCTTGAAGATAAACGGTGTCACCATCGGCTGCACCTTCTACTGTACCTGTAACAACATAGCCGGCTTTGTTTCCACCGGTACAAGCTACCATACCTAAAGCTGCCGTTGCAATGACTAAATGACTTAATTTTTTCATACTTTTGTAAGATTAGTGAATAAATATTTATGCAAAGATAGATTATTTTTCTATCTGTCCTCGAAAAACACTGTTATATTAGATTAACACGTAGGTGAAAACCGCAGAAATGTGTACCTTTGCAACCCAAACTTTAGTATGAATATGCAAGAAGATAAATCCATCATTGAGGTGAGCCATGTATCGAAGTATTTTGGCGAGAAAACGGCATTGGATGATGTGAGTCTGAACGTGAAGAAGGGCGAGTTTGTCACGATACTTGGACCTTCCGGTTGCGGAAAAACCACATTGTTACGTCTCATAGCCGGTTTCCAGACAGCTTCAGAGGGCGAGATCCGAATTTCGGGTAAGGAAATAACACAAACTCCTCCCCATAAGCGTCCGGTGAACACGGTGTTTCAGAAATATGCCCTGTTTCCGCATTTGAATGTATATGACAATATTGCTTTCGGCTTGAAGCTGAAGAAAACACCGAAACAGACCATTCAGAAGAAAGTGAAAGCAGCTTTGAAGATGGTAGGGATGACGGATTATGAATATCGTGATGTTGATTCTCTTTCCGGTGGTCAGCAACAACGTGTCGCTATTGCCCGTGCCATTGTCAATGAGCCGGAAGTATTACTTTTGGATGAACCTTTGGCGGCACTTGACCTGAAAATGCGTAAGGATATGCAAATGGAGCTCAAGGAAATGCATAAATCTTTAGGAATTACGTTTGTGTACGTCACTCACGACCAGGAAGAAGCGCTTACGCTGAGCGACACGATTGTTGTGATGAGCGAAGGAAAGATTCAGCAGATAGGTACGCCGATCGATATTTATAATGAGCCTATCAACTCGTTTGTGGCGGATTTTATCGGAGAAAGTAACATCTTGAATGGTACAATGATTCATGATAAACTCGTTCGTTTCTGTGGCACGGAGTTCGAATGTGTAGACGAGGGGTTTGGTGAGAATGTTCCGGTAGATGTCGTGATCCGTCCCGAAGACTTGTATATTTTCCTAGTATCCGACATGGCACAATTGACCGGAGTGGTGGAGACTTCCATATTCAAAGGTGTACATTATGAAATGACGGTACTTTGTGGTGGTTATGAATTCCTTGTGCAGGATTATCATCATTTTGAAGTAGGAGTGGAAGTGGGGCTGCTGGTAAAACCGTTTGATATTCATATCATGAAGAAAGAGCGTGTATGCAATACTTTCGAAGGGAAAATGCTGGATGCTACTCATGTGGAATTTCTTGGCTGTAGCTTTGATTGTACTCCGGTGGAAAACATAGAACCTGACACAAACGTTAAGGTGGAAGTAGACTTTGATAAAGTGATTCTTCAGGATAACGAGGAAGACGGGGCGTTGACAGGTGAGGTGAAGTTTATCCTTTATAAAGGAGATCATTATCATTTGACTGTGTTGTCCGACTGGGACGAGAATGTGTTTGTAGATACGAATGATGTATGGGACGATGGCGACCGCGTAGGTATCACTATCCCCCCGGATGCCATTCGTGTAGTTAAAATAACCGATTAACAGGAAAGGAAGTGAATAAGAGGTTTTTAGTGTTTTTGTCATCACGTAAGAGTTGGACTCTCCCTTACATTATTTTTTCAGCGATCTTTGTGGTCATACCGTTGTTCTTAATTGTTGTGTATGCATTTACTGATGATAACGGTCATTTGACGCTCGCCAACTTTCAGAAATTCTTCGAACATCCCGAAGCTATCAATACCTTTGTCTACTCTATCGGTATTGCTATTATCACTACTATTGTTTGTATTTTGTTAGGGTATCCCGCAGCTTGGATATTGAGTAACAGTAAACTGAACCGTTCTAAAACGATGGTGGTTCTGTTTATCCTGCCGATGTGGGTAAATATCCTGGTGCGTACGTTAGCTACTGTTGCCTTATTCGACTTTTTCAGTGTGCCGCTGGGTGAGGGGGCATTGATATTCGGTATGGTCTACAATTTTATCCCTTTCATGATTTATCCTATTTACAACACTTTGCAGAAGATGGATCATAGTTATATTGAGGCTGCGCAAGATTTGGGAGCCAATCCTCTGCAAGTCTTTCTGAAAGCGGTTCTTCCACTTTCTATGCCGGGAGTCATGAGTGGTATCATGATGGTGTTTATGCCGACGATTTCGACTTTTGCCATTGCCGAACTGTTGACAATGAACAATATCAAACTTTTCGGTACAACGATTCAGGAGAATATCAATAATAGTATGTGGAACTACGGGGCGGCGCTTTCGCTTATCATGCTGTTGCTGATTGCAGCTACTTCCTTGTTCAGTACGGATGATAAAGATAACGCTAACGAAGGAGGAGGATTATGGTAAAGAAGATACTGGCTCAGGCTTATTTATGGATATTGCTGTTGTTGCTTTATTCTCCTATTGTGATTATTGTCATCTATTCATTTACCGAAGCAAAAGTACTGGGCAACTGGACGGGCTTTTCCACTAAGCTTTATACCTCGCTTTTCACTACGGGCACACATCACTCTTTGATGAATGCCTTGATTAATACGATCACTATCGCTCTGCTTGCTGCAACCGCCTCTACGTTGTTGGGGAGTGTGGCCGCTATCGGCATCTTTAACATGAAATCCCGTTCGCGTAAGGCGATTGGTTTTGTGAATAGTATTCCTATTCTGAATGGAGATATTATTACCGGTATTTCGCTTTTCCTTTTGTTCGTTTCAGTGGGGATTACGCAAGGATATACTACCGTAGTGCTTGCTCATATCACTTTTTGTACACCATACGTTGTGTTGAGCGTTTTACCTCGTCTGAAACAGATGAACCCGAATATTTATGAGGCTGCCCTCGATTTGGGAGCTACTCCTATGCAAGCCCTGTGGAAAGTGATTGTTCCTGAGATTCGTCCGGGGATGATTAGTGGATTCATGCTGGCATTGACTCTGTCTATTGATGATTTTGCCGTGACTGTATTTACCATCGGCAATCAAGGATTGGAGACGCTTTCTACCTATATTTATGCCGATGCCCGTAAAGGAGGGCTGACACCGGAACTTCGCCCGCTTTCAGCCATTATTTTTGTTGTAGTGCTGGCATTGCTTATTGCGATTAATTACCGGGCAGGGAAAGCGAAGAAAAAAGATTAACGGATTACTAAATGTACTACTACGTAAATAAGATGAAAAAGATAATTCCTGTTATCCTGTTAGTGTTGAGTTTGGCCGGGTGTTACAACTCCGGCGAGCCCCGTGAGCGGATTCTCAAGATTTATAATTGGGCGGATTATATCGGAGATAGCGTACTCGAAGATTTTCAAGCGTATTATAAGGAGCAGACGGGGGAGAATATCCGTATCGTTTATCAGACATTCGACATCAACGAAATCATGTTGACAAAGATAGAGAAAGGCCATGAGGACTTCGATGTGGTATGCCCTTCGGAATATATTATTGAGCGTATGTTGAAGAAACATTTGCTTTTGCCCATTGATACGAATTTTGCCCATTCTCCTAATTATATGCAGAATGTAGCTCCATTTATCCGTGAGCAAATCAATAAGCTGAGCCAACCGGGAGAGGAAGCGAGCCGTTATGCGGTATGTTATATGTGGGGAACAGCAGGAATCCTGTATAACCGTGCATATATTCCCGATTCGGTCGCAACCTCATGGGAGTGTCTTTGGAATAGGAAGTATGCCGGAAAAATACTGATGAAAGATAGTTATCGTGATGCATACGGTACTGCTATCATTTATGCCCATGCGAAAGAGTTGGAAGAAGGAACGGTGACGGTGGAGGAACTGATGAACGATTACTCTCCGCGTGCGATGGAGTTGGCGGAGAAATATCTGAAAGAGTTGAAACCGAATATTGCCGGCTGGGAAGCGGACTTTGGCAAGGAAATGATGACAAAAAACAAAGCTTGGCTGAATATGACGTGGAGTGGTGATGCGATATGGGCAATTGAGGAAGCCAATGCGGTAGGAGTGGACTTGGATTATGTGGTTCCTGAAGAGGGGAGTAATATATGGTACGATGGTTGGGTGATTCCTAAATATGCGAAGAATCCGAAAGCAGCCAGTTATTTTATTAACTTCATGTGCCGTCCGGACATTGCTTTGCGCAATATGGATTTCTGCGGCTATGTAAGTTCGGTTGCTACTCCTGAGATTTTGGAAGAAAAGCAAGACACCACTCTCACATATTTTTCCGACTTGAGTTATTTCTTTGGGCCGGATGCCGATAGTATACAGATTGATAAGATACAATATCCGGATCGCAAAGTAGTGGAACGTTGTGCCATGATTCGTGATTTTGGTGATAAGACAAAAGAAGTTCTTGATATTTGGTCGCGTATCAAAGGAGATAATCTGGGAGTCGGTATCACTATCCTTATTTTTGTTGTCGTTGCCTTGATGAGTGGTTGGATGATTTATAAGAGATGGCAACGTTACAGTCGCCGTAAGCAGCAGAGACGCAGAAGTAGAAGGAAAAAGATAAAGAGGTCATAATGAATAACAAAACGCAGATTAACGCCTTTTCATACTTCGAAGAACATCTTTAGTTCTTTTATCTACGCGGAGAGATTCGATCGTTTTCTGTAATGATTTATTGTAGGTCCAGTTATCCAGCTTACTATGTTTCAGATGTTCCATTGTCTTTTCGGGGAACTTAACGAAACAGATTGATATCATCCAAGCTATAGCCATACGTGCATAATAAGCGTCATGGCAGAATGAGTCGGCGTATTTCAACAGTAGGTCAATATGTTCTTCATCTATATAATGGAAAAGCATTACAATTCCGAAACGTAACTCGAATTCTTGGGGGGATTTTAAATAAGGCTGTATAAATTGCCATACTGTTTCTTTTCCTTTTTTTACGGCAGTCTTCAGCTCGCCGCAAAATATGTCACAAACTGCCCAATTATCGATGCGGGGAACAAATCTCTTTACGTATTTCATTTGTTCGTCAAGTGCCGTTTTAGATCGTCCGATAACCATTCCTTGAAGCATAGCTTCTTCATAAAACTTGGTATCGGTTGCCTCGATGAATATACGCCAATCATCTCTTTTGGCTATTTCTTTAGCCATTACTCTCAGTTGTGGAATGCGTACACCTAGAATATTTTCCGTCCCGGGAACTAGGGCAGAATGGAACTCCTGATACTTGGAATCTACTAAAGTCTGTAACTCTTTTCGAATGTTTTCCGTTATAGTCATTTTTACATAACATGGTTATTTCACAAAAGTATAAAAAAAGAGTATGTCTTCCGAAAGAGGCATACTCTTTTTTTTGCTTTCAAAGTAAAAGGTCGATATTTATCTTTATTTTACCAGTTTCTTTTCACTGTGCGATATCCGTATCCGATAATCACAAGGAAACAGATAAATGGCAGAATGAATGAAACATTGACAGCCGGAAGCCAACCGATTTCCTTCATGTCAATAATGCATGCCTGTAACGGAGGCAGGACGGAACCTCCCAAAATAGCCATGATAAGACCGGCTGCCCCGAATTTGGCGTCGTCTCCCATACCTTTCAAGGCAATACCGTAAATGGTTGGGAACATCAGTGACATACAGGCGGAAACTGCTACCAGACAGTAGAGTCCGAAAATGTTTTGAAGGAAGATGGTGCCCAATGTGAAAAGACCTCCGAAGATAGCAAGAATCATCAATAATTTTCCGGCATTGAGATAACGCAGGATAAAAGTGCAGATAAAACGGCTGACACAGAAAATGACCATTGCTATGATGTTGTATTGCTGGGAAAGTACTTCTGCGCTTTTTTCATCCATGCCGAAATCCGGTGACATGAACAGATGTGTTCCGTATTGAATGATAAATGTCCAGCACATAATCTGTGCGCCTACATAGAAGAACTGTGCAATTACACCTTCACGATAACGTGTTTCCATGAAAATACGTTTGAGGGTAGGGAAGAAGTCTATTTTGTGGTTTTGATCTCCATTCTTAGGCATTTTAACAAGCCGTATGACGATGAGCATAGCCAAGATAATCAGACCGATAATAAGGTAGGGGGCAATCAAAACAGTAAGGTCGCTTTCTTTGATAGCTTGAAACTCACTATCATTGAGCAGTGCCCGTTCTTCGGTACACATCGGGTGTAATTTTGCCTGGATAAACTGCATTGCTACGTACATTCCCAAAAGGGATCCCATCGGATTAAAAGACTGGGCAAGATTCAAACGTCGTGTAGCTGTTTCTTCAGTTCCCATAGAAAGGATGTAAGGATTACAACTTGTTTCCAGGAAAGAAAGTCCGCAAGTCAGAATGAAGTAGGCGATTAGGAACGGATAATATTCCCCTGTCATTTTAGCGGGGAAAAATAAGAATGCTCCGAAAGCGTACATTCCGAGCCCTAGCAATACACCTGCTTTGTAGGAGTATTTGCGGATAAATATTGCGGCAGGAAAAGCCATTGCGAAATATCCTCCATAAAAAGCTACTTGTACAAGTGCACCATCAGTAGCGCTCATTCGGAAGATTTTGGAGAATGCCTTTACCATCGGATTGGTAATGTCGTTTGCGAATCCCCATAACGCAAAACACGAGGTAATGAGAATAAAGGGAATAAGATAACTGACGCCATCTTTTGAGATGATGGACTGTTTAGTGTGTTTCATGGTCATTATAATTCTATTTTTTAGGATGATAAACTTGTGGTGTTATGCTATGTCTTACAATCTCTCGCAGTTCGTGAAGATCGGATATCTCTCCTTTTGCCATTGCTTGCGTCAGGATATTTCCTATTGCGGTAGCTTCTACCGGACCGGCATATACGGGAATGCCAAGTGTATCGGCTGTCAACTGATTGAGTAATTTATTTTGTGATCCTCCACCGATAATGTTGAGTTGGCGAATTGGAGAAGGAAGACAACGGTTGAGTTTTTCCACCGCTTGCTTATATTTGAAAGCTAAGGATTGGAGCACGCATTTCACCATTTCCGCTTTGTTCTGTGGAACCGGAAGGTCGTGTTGTCGGCAGTAATCCATAAGAGCGTTTTCCATATTTACCGGATTCATGAATAGTGCATCATCTACAGGGATGATGGAAGCAATCGTTGCTTCGGCAGCTTGTGGAATGAGCGTGTCATAGCTCTGTTCTTCGCCACGTGTTTTCCATTCACTCATCAGACGTTGCAGAATCCATAAACCTGTGATATTTTGCAGAAACCGGATACGGCCTCCCACGCCACCTTCATTCGTAAACTGAGCCAGCCGCGCTTCCTCTGTAAGTATCGGTTCGTCTACTTCTACTCCCAACAGCGACCAAGTGCCGGAACTTAGAAATGCGATAGGAGATTCCGTAGCGGGAACTGCGGCAACAGCGCTAGCCGTATCGTGTGAACCTACTGCAATTACGTCTACAGATCCTAAGCCTGTTTCTTGGGCAATATCCTCTTTTAAAGTTCCTCTGATAGTACCCGGATAGATGATTTCGCCGAACAAGTGTTCGGGAAGTCCGAGTGTACGAATGGTAGATAAAGACCATGTTCGTTGCCGTGCATCGAGTAGTTCGGATGTAGAGGCAATGCAATATTCATTGTTGGCTATTCCTGTCAGAAAGTAGCTGAAAAGGTCGGGCATGAATAAAAGCCGTTGGGCTGCGTCTAATTGCGCATCCTTACTTTTTTTCATGCTGTAAAGCTGGAATAACGTATTGATCGCCATTACTTGTATACCGGTATCGGCATAGTGTTGCTGTTCGTTTAAGAACTTGAACACTTCTGTCGGCATTCTATCCGTTCGTGCATCCCGGTAACAAACTGGGTTTCCTAGTAGATTACCATCCTTGTCAATAAGCCCGAAGTCGACTCCCCAAGTATCGATCCCGATTCCTTTAACGTCATACCCTCTTTGTGCGGCCTGTTTTAATCCGGTCTTCATATCCTCAAACAAGGCGGGAAAATCCCAATAAACATGATTACCGAGTTTAACCTGACGATTGGGGAAGCGGTGAACTTCCTCCAATTCCAGCTTACCGTGGAGAAGAGAGCCGGCGATAATACGCCCGCTTCCTCCTCCAAAGTCTGCTGCTAAATAAGTGTTTCTATGCGTATCTTTCATGGTATGTGTTTCCGGATACTATTTTGTTTTCTTTCCCAATACGTAGATTTCCAGATCTTCTATCTCCGCCGGAGTCAGTACTGAGTAGTCTCCACCGGATTGGACAATGATACGGCAAGCCATTTCAAAGAAAGTAGCCCGTTCATATACCTGATCGAAATCTTTTCCGCATACTACTTGCCCGTGATTGGTCAACAACACGGAATTATGATTCAACATGGCTTCTACCACTGCTTTGGCCAGTTCCGGCGAACCGGGACGGTAATAGGGAATCACCGGTATTTCCGAACCTACATGGCAAGGAATTTCTGCCGTTACATTGAAGTTGGTCGGCTTGTTTTTCATGCAGGAAACGGCCGTTGCATATTCCGACTGAAAATGGAGGACTACATTTACATCCGGGCGTTCGTGAAGAATGCCCAGATGGAAGGTACTTTCCATTGACGGTTTTACTCCATTGGTAGGAGTGCCACTGGCAATATTGCAGATGGAAACTTTCTCCTTATATAAAGTCGGTACCCAAGACCCCGTACCTGAAATCAATGCTTCTTCACCAATTCGCCAAGAGAGATTGCCGCTACTGCATAACATCAGCTTGGCAGCTCCATAGCGATGTGCCTGTGATAGAAACTGTTCAATATGTTCGTTGGTAATCATAATCTGCGTTTTAATCTTATTTATAAATAGGACCGTAAGTTGTACAAGCTCTGTAGTCTGCACCCTCTTTGTCCATACCGAAAGCGTTCCATGCGGCTGGGCGGAAGATCTGGTCTTCTTCTACGTTGTGCATACATACAGGGATGCGGAGCATAGAGGCAAGAGTGATTAAGTCCTGTCCGATGTGTCCGTAACTGATAGCTCCGTGATTGGCTCCCCAATTGTTCATTACTGAATATACATCTTTGAAAGCCGGTTTATCGCACAGGCGGGGAACAAACCAAGTAGTAGGCCATGTGGGGTCGGTACGCATATTGAGTTTCTGGTGAATTTCCGGGTCAATCTCAACTGTCCATCCTTCTGCGATTTGCAGGACAGGACCAAGACCTTTGACCAGGTTCAGACGCATCATAGTGACAGGCATTCCACCTTTTGACAGGAAGTTGGATGAGAAACCGCCTCCACGGAAATAGTCACGGTCCGCCGGATACCAAGTTGTTGCCTTCAGGCAGTTTTCTACATCTGCATCAGTCAGGTTCCACGGCTCTTTCATCACCGGATTGCCTTCCGCGTCTACCGATTGACCGGAACCGTCGAGCGTAGTGGCACCGGAATTGATAAGATGGATAATACCGTTTGCTGCCAGACCACTCAATTCTTTGCCGGTCACACGTTTCACGGCTTCGGGACTCCAATAAGTACGCACATCTGAGAATATTTGAGCGCGATTAGTCAGCAAGTGACCGAACAGCATAGCTACACCGTTGCAGGCATCATTTTCAGTAGCTACTACAAATGCTTCACGGATACCGTTCCAATCGAAGGAAGTATTGAGTAAGGCTTCCGGATAGTCACCGTTCGGATAGAAGTCAGT
Source organism: uncultured Bacteroides sp. (assembly GCA_900556625.1). Taxonomy (GTDB): domain Bacteria; phylum Bacteroidota; class Bacteroidia; order Bacteroidales; family Bacteroidaceae; genus Bacteroides. The sequence goes on from USPQ01000073.1 coordinate 11,542, forward strand.
CCATTGGCGTTGTCCCTGGAAGCCGGCTGCGATAGCGTTATGTCCCAAAGCTTCTTCCTTGAATCCCATCTCTTTAAGTTTCGGGTTTCCGGTCATCAAGTCACGCATGATAATCATCATCTTTACGATAAATTCCCAGTCTGCGTCTTTCTGCTCGCGGGTTTTACGTTTTTCGGGACGGTTCTTGAAGTCATCACCTTCGTTTACCTTGCAATACTTTTCAGTCCATGCCATTGCTTTGGCGTATTCTTCGTGGTCGTAGATACCCTCTTCCATGCGGCGGATAATCTCTGTCAGGTCGATAGATTCATTGCGCATACCCAAATATTCCTGGAAGAAATCAGGATTGACGATAGAGCCGGCAATACCCATAGATACGCTCCCCATTGACAGATAAGACTTGCCTCTCATGGTGGCTACTGCCTGTGCGGCGCGTGCAAAGCGAAGAATCTTTTCCGCTACATCTTCGGGAATTGTGTTGTCGTCCAGATCTTGAACATCATGTCCGTAGATTCCGAATGCGGGAAGTCCTTTTTGTGCATGTCCTGCCAATACTGCTGCCAGATATACAGCACCCGGACGTTCTGTTCCATTGAATCCCCAGACTGCTTTCGGGTAATACGGGTTCATATCCATTGTTTCCGCACCATAACACCAACAGGAGGTTACAGTGATAGTGGAACCTACACCTTCTCTTTCGAACTTCTCTGCACAAGCTGCACTTTCGGCTACGCGGCCGATGGTACTGTCGGCAATCACGCATTCTACGGGACTTCCGTCACCGTTTTTCAAATTGCTGCTGATTAATTCGGCTACGGCTTTAGCCAAATTCATTGTCTTTTCTTCAAGGCTTTCACGAACGCCACCCTGGCGACCGTCGATGGTGGGACGAATCCCGATTTTCGGATACTTTTTCATGTTTTTTATATTATATGGTTAATTGAACTCTGTGCTGAACTGTGCTGAATGTGCGGCAAAAAAAAATTAGAGGGATTTTCGAAGCCTGACTCCGGTAGGGAGGTACTTCTGTACAGAGGCGTCATTGAGAACGAAGTTTGCCGCTTCGTTCCCCATCATTTCCCAGTCAATAGTCAATGAGGTAATTCCTTCGTCAATCACTTCGTAAGAAGGAATATCATTGTATGCCAACAGGCCGAAATCTTTTCCACATTTCAGTCCCTCCAATCTTCCTTGTTTGACCACCTTTACTACGTCTTGTTGCTTGATGGCTATATAGGCTGCCCCTTTCTGTACTACCAGATTTTCAATGTCTTCCTGTATCTCGTATGAAAATCCTTGTTCTTCGCAGAAACGGATAAAATATTCTTTGCTGCTTTGCGGATGTTTTAATCCTTTAGAGAACAGGAATACGATATGACGGTATTTGTGCATTTTGTCTTCCAACGTCAGTAATGCCTGGTAGAAAGATTCGTCAAAATCCTGACAGATATAGAAATACTTGCTTTTCTCGAATTTGCCGAAGTCCAGAAGAAGCAGTCGTGCAGGATTAATTTTGTTAAGGGCTGTGCTGAATTTCTCGTTGTCGAAATTCATCACTATATATTTGTTGTATTTTCCTACGGATTCGCGAATGATGGTATTGAACAATCGCTCGTTGTATTGGTGAAACAACAGGTCGACCTTATAATTAATAGGCAGTCGTTTGACGAAACTGTTGTATAAAGCTTCTTTGAAAGGGGTATACTGGTCGAGTAACAATAAGACATTAGTCACCTGGCTGGTCACATAGTAACCTTTGCCGGGAGTGGAGTCAATCAGTCCCCGTTCACGTAAATCAAGAAAAGCCTTGAACACCGTATCGCGCGATACTCCATAGTGTGCACTCAACTGATTGATGGAAGGCAAAGAATCTCCTTCAAGAAACTCTTTCCTGGAAATAGCCTGACTAAGTGTGTCTGCCAATTGTGTGACCTTAGTTGCCTGTTGTCCGAATGTTGCTTTCTTATCAGTTCGTTTCATGCTAATATTATAAGAGTTAACCGTGCTGAACTATGCTGATGCAAAGAAAGGCATTTTATTTTGAAAGAGACTAATTATTTACTATGTTTTATAGCAGAAAATAAAAAAATCCCCTTCGGCGAACCGAAGAGGATTTATTGCTTTTTCCTAATTTTTTATTCGGAACCTGCTGAAAATTATTCAGCAGCAGCTTCTGTTGCAGGAGCTTCTTCAGCCGGAGCAGCAGCTTCTTCTGCGGGTGCTTCAGCAGCAGCTTTTTCAGCAGCCTCAGCAGCTTTCTTTTCAGCGAGTGCTTTTGCTTTCACTTCGTTGATTTTCTTTT
>USPQ01000074.1 GCA_900556625.1 uncultured Bacteroides sp.
TTTATAGCATGATCTTTTGTTATACTCTTCTATATCCTAGTTCTGCTGAGATTTGTCCGGCTATCTCTTTGACAATCTGCACCGTACTTCGCAACTGTTCCTCCGTCAAACGGTCTTTCGGTCCCGAAATCCAGATAGAGCCACAAGGATATCCTGTATAATTCAAGACAGGTGCGCCTACACAAATCACCCCGCTCAATTCTTCCTCATTGTCCAAAGCGTATCCCTGTTGATAAACCTTCTCCAATTCTTCCAGATAAACCTCGCGCGAAGTGATAGTACGGGAATTGTAACGAGGGAAAGTCATATAAGAAAGATAACGGTTCCGGACAGTGACCGGCAGATAGGCCATGATTGCTTTTCCCGGCGCAGAACAATGCAGTTCAAAAGGTTTACCGGGTGACAGGACAAAGCAAAAAGCGTGATCTCCTCGAGCTTGTTCGATAAAAATGCCTTTTTCATCGCCCAATACGCCAAAACAGGCCGTTTCCTTCACCCTGTCTCTCAAATCACGTAAATGTGGCAAGACTGTTTCCAGCAGATTATGTTCATTCAACGAACGGAATCCCAGAGTTAACAATTTCCGGGTTAATTTATACCGCTTCGTATCTTCATCGAAAGAAAGATAATCCAAACGTACCAATGTATTCAAGATACGGTAGGCGGTAGTCTGTGATATATCAAGTGCCACCTTGATTGCCTGCAATGTTTCTCCTTCCGATCTCGAAGAAAGATATTCAATCACCGCAATGCCTTTTTCCAGATTGGGCACTTTATAATTATCGTCTGTTTTTTCCAGACTTTGCTCTGTATTTTCCATATTTGGCAATATGTTTTCCATATTTGAAATATCATTCCAGCTTTTGGATAAAATTAGGGATGTTGCTATAAAATGGAGCTATGAATGTGCAAAAAGAAGTTAAGTATGCTACATAACATATTTAGAGCACTAAATATGTATCCCATACCGGTGTTTCACCTCAGCCATGACAAAAGTACTTTCCAATGACCCCAGACTATCGATAGTGCCTAGTACATTTAGAATAAACTCTTGATAATACTTCATATTCGGAGCATGAATCTTGAGCAGATAATCATAACTTCCCGATATATTATAGCATTCGGTTACTTCAGGAATATCTTGTATGATTCGCGTAAACTCTGCTGCAATATCCCTGTTCAGCCGTCTGAGCTTCACACTGCAAAACACGACGAATCCCTGATTCAACTTTTCAGCATCCAGCACAGCAATATATTTCTTTATATATCCGCCGCTTTCGAGCCGTTTGAGCCGTTCAAAGACAGGAGTTGATGAAAGACTCACCCGTGCAGCCAACTCTTTTGTCGTCAATCGGGCATTCTCTTGCAGAGTACGGAGTATCTGCAAATCCACTTTATCCAATTTATCAAAAGTATCCATAGAAAAATATTCTTCTAAAGGGTGAATATCGAGAACAAGACAGTATCCTTATTCTATATAACGGTACAAAAATAGTATTATTTTCTATATTTCAGCTATATATTGTTCGATATTCCTACGCTGTCTAACTTTGCAAGAAAATAAAGACAAAATATTAAACTTTAAAAACATACGATTATGGAAAGAAAGAACTTACACTTCGAGACATTACAGATTCATGTAGGACAGGAACAGGCAGACCCGGCAACAGACGCCCGTGCAGTACCTATCTATCAGACAACTTCCTATGTATTCCATAACTCCGCTCATGCAGCCGCACGTTTCGGCCTGCAAGATCCGGGAAATATCTACGGACGCCTGACAAACTCTACACAAGGCGTTTTTGAAGAACGCGTAGCTGCCCTTGAGGGAGGAGTAGCAGGGTTGGCAGTTGCTTCCGGTGCTGCCGCCATCACTTATGCTTTCGAAAACATTACCCGTGCGGGCGATCATATTGTAGCAGCCAAGACGATCTACGGAGGAAGTTACAACCTGCTGGCACATACCTTGCCCAGTTATGGAATTACAACAACTTTTGTTGATCCGAGCGACCTTTCCAATTTTGAAAAGGCTATTCAGGATAATACAAAAGCCGTATTTATAGAGACATTAGGCAACCCTAACTCCAACATTATCGATATAGAGGCAGTATCCGAAATCGCTCACCGCCATAAAATTCCTTTGATTATTGATAATACATTCGGCACACCGTACTTAATTCGTCCTATCGAACACGGTGCAGATATTGTAGTACACTCTGCCACAAAGTTTATTGGTGGACACGGTACCTCACTAGGAGGAGTAATCGTAGATTCTGGTAAATTCGACTGGGTGGCTTCGGGCAAATTCCCGCAACTCACCGAGCCCGACCCCAGTTATCATGGGGTACGCTTTGTGGACGCTGCCAGTCCGGCTGCCTATGCAACTCGTATCCGTGCCACTCTACTGCGGGATACCGGAGCTACTATCAGCCCATTCAACGCCTTCATTCTGTTGCAGGGACTCGAAACGCTGTCATTGCGTGTAGAGCGCCATGTAGAAAACGCATTAAAAGTAGTAAGCTTCCTGAACAATCATCCGAAAGTAAAGAAGGTCAATCACCCTTCACTGGCCGATCATCCGGATCATGCACTATATCAACGTTATTTCCCGAATGGTGCAAGTTCTATCTTCACCTTCGAAATAAAAGGAGGACAGGAAGAAGCACATCGTTTTATTGACAGCCTGGAAATTTTCTCTTTACTGGCCAATGTGGCTGACGTAAAATCACTGGTCATTCATCCGGCAAGTACCACTCATTCGCAACTCAACGCGCAGGAACTTGCAGAACAGGAAATTTATCCGGGCACTGTCCGTTTGTCTATCGGCACGGAGCATATCGACGATTTGATTGCCGATTTGGAACAGGCACTTGCTAGAGTCTAGTCCGGAACACTGAACTTTCCATGACTGCCGAACGTTATACCAATATAACATTAAAACATTGCAGTCATGGAAAAATATTTAATACACAGCAACGAACTGCATCTGATAGACGCAGAGAAAATTCACCAAGCAGTAGAAAAAATGGTGGAATCACTCGATATGGCCGCAGGGTCAACCACTAATTTCGACCTTTACATGGTGGTGGAAAACTATTTTAAGGATCTGGAGAAAAGAAGAAAGATCAACCATGTGCTGGGGATGAAAGAAGACAGATACGAACTGGCCGAAGATTTCGGCATAAAATAAAAGAAATTCCTTTTCCAATCACACCAGACAATTTTTCATCTATAAAACGAGAGAGCCTCACTGAAGTGAAACTCTCTCGTTTTTGCATATAGCGTAGAATTATCAATTTCCCTGATGTACCGTAAGTTGCGGGAACGGGAAGTTAATGCCTTTTTCATTAAAGGTGGCATAAATTGCCTTGTTGATATCAAAATAAACTCCCCAATAATCAGCGCTGTTCACCCATACACGGGCTACTACATTCACACTGCTGGCATCCAATGCATGAAGAGCGATAAATGGAGCCGGATCTTTCAGGATACGTTTGTCCGCAGCCAAAATATCAGTCACGATCTGCTGCACTTTATCGTAATCTTCGCCATAGTCAACTCCTACAATCCATTCCACACGGCGAGTAGTCTGCGTATTATAGTTCGTCACTACTCCGCTGCTCATTGCACCGTTCGGTATATAAATCACTTTGTTATCTCCCGTAGTCAAAATGGTATGGAAGATCTGGATCTCTTTTACCGTTCCGGAAACTCCCTGGCTTTCAATCCAGTCGCCTACTTTATAAGGTTTGAATAAAAGCACGATCAGTCCTCCTGCAAAGTTCTGCAAATTGCCGGACAAAGCCATACCGACAGCGACACCGGCCGAAGCCAACAAAGCTGCAAATGATGTCGTTTCAACTCCCAAAGCACCGACAACGGAAATAATCAACAGAATGGTCAGCAGAATATTTACCAGACTTTTGACGAAAGTCTTGATACTGATATCCACTTTTCTTCTATCCATGAGACGTCCGACAAAGCGGTTGAGCATTGAAATAAGGAAACGTCCTACAATAAAGACGATGACCGCAATCAAGATACGCTCTCCGGCACGAATGGCAAAATCCAGCAGTTGTTGGGTGATGAGCGATAGTTTATCTAAGCCGTCGGCATTAGCAATCGCTTCTTTCATTAATTTATCTGCAACGACCTGCGTAGAATCCGCAACCTGTGTTGCTGTTGCTTGAAATAATAGTAGCATAATTTATCTGAATTAAAATGAATAAACTGTTGTTTGGTTATTTCAACAAACGACAAAGTTACATTGTTTTAAGCAAATCTAAAAGTTTTTTTGCATTCTTCCCGTAAAAGGCGTAATTTTGTCACCGATTCACTGGTAGGGGTGCCTTAACATGACGGGCTGAGAACATACCCATAGAATCTGATCCGGGTAATGCCGGCGTAGAGAACTAATTAATAAGCAAGATGAAAAAAATAGTATGGAGTGTCGTCGCTTTATTGGGCGTAGGCATTACTGTCCATGCACGAACGAGTGCAGAATCCGACAGTTTGAAAGTAATTAACCTGCAAGAAGTGCAGGTAGTATCTACACGTGCCACAGCAAAAACACCGATGGCATTCACCAATATAGGAAAAGCAGAACTTAAAAAAGTAAACTTCGGACAGGATATTCCTTACCTGTTGAGCATGACTCCTTCTACCCTGACCACATCAGATGCGGGAGCCGGTATCGGTTACACAACCCTCCGTGTACGTGGAACCGATGGTACACGCATCAACATCACCGTGAACGGGATACCGATGAATGACGCCGAAAGCCATAATTTGTTTTGGGTAAATATGCCGGACTTTTCTTCTTCCGTAAAGGATATGCAAGTGCAACGCGGTGCAGGAACGTCCACCAATGGGGCAGGTGCATTCGGAGCCAGCGTCAATATGCAGACGGAAGGTGCGGCAATGAAACCGTATGCCGAGTTCAACGGCTCTTACGGTTCTTTCAATACGCACAAGGAAACGGTGAAAGTAGGAACCGGACTGCTGAACAACCACTGGACTTTTGACGCCCGTCTTTCCAACATCGGTACGGACGGATATATCGACCGGGCTTCAGTAGACCTCAACTCTTACTATCTGCAAGGAGGATATTTCGCAGAGAACACTTCCGTCAAACTGATTGCATTTGCCGGAAAAGAAAAGACTTATCATGCCTGGGGATATGCAACGAAGGAGGAAATGGAGAAATTCGGAAGACGATATAATCCTTGCGGGGAAATGTATACCGACGCCGACGGCAACAAACATTATTATACGGACCAAACGGACAACTACCTGCAAAAGAACTACCAACTACTTCTTAACCATAGTTTTTCTACCGCATGGAATCTGAACGTAGCCTTACACTATACCAAAGGCGACGGGTATTATGAAGAATATAAACCCGGAAGCAGCCTGGTGGAATACGGGTTAAAACCATTCAACCCGGACGGAACGGAAACTAACAAAAGCGACCTTGTCCGACAAAAGAAAATGGACAACAAATTCGGGGGAGGTGTATTCTCCCTTAATTATACAGGAAACCGCCTGACCGCTTCCTTAGGAGGTGGCCTCAACCAATACCGGGGAAATAACTTCGGAAAAGTGACATGGGTGAAAAACTATATCGGCAACCTGTCTCCCGAACATGAATATTACCGCAACAAATCAAAGAAAACCGACGGGAATATCTATCTGAAAGCCAACTATGATCTGACCAGCACGTTAAGCGCTTATGCCGACCTGCAATACCGCCATATTGATTACACAATCGATGGAGTAAACGATAAATATGACTGGAATAAAAACGCCCTGCGCCCGCTAGCCGTAGATAAGAAATTCGATTTCTTCAATCCGAAAGTCGGCTTAAACTGGAATATAACTCCCAATCACCGCCTGTACGCTTCTTTCTCCGTAGCACAGAAAGAACCGACAAGAAACAATTATACGGACGGCGATCCCGACTCCTACCCGAAAGCTGAAAAACTGCTTGATTACGAAGCGGGATATACGTTTGCCAACCCATGGCTGACGGCAGGTGCCAACTTCTACTACATGGATTACACCGACCAACTTGTCCTGACCGGTGCTTTAAATGATATTGGTGAAGCACTGACCGAAAACATTCCGGACAGCTACCGCATGGGAATCGAATTAATGCTCGGTATCAAACCGTGCAAATGGTTTCAGTGGGACATCAATGCCACATGGAGCAAGAATCGCATCAAGGATTTTGTGGAAAGTCTGCCGGGCTATCATTATAACGCAGATGAAACAGTAACTTCCCTTCCAACTGTCCTGATAAAGCATAAAGACACCCACATCGCTTTTTCGCCGGACTTCCTGCTCAACAACCGTTTTTCTTTCAATTATAAAGGCTTCGAAGCTTCCCTGCAATCGCAGTTTGTAAGCAAACAGTATATGACCAATGCGGAAGTACAGTATATGACCAATGCGGAAGTAGAAGAACTGACTCTTGACAAATACTTTGTCAGCAATCTCAATCTGGCGTACACCTTCCGTCCCAAGAAGATTCTGAAAGAAGTCACATTGGGATTCACCGTTTACAACCTCTTTAACGAGGAGTATGAAAACAATGGTTGGGCTTCAAGCGATTACACCGATACAGTGGAAAATCGGGGAAACTATGCCGGCTATGCCGCACAAGCCGGAACAAACGTCTTGGGACACGTGTCTTTCCGCTTTTAATGACATCAGCAGATTATGGAACTGGACTTTTTAGAAATATTCGGTACGCTGGTCGGTTTAGTCTACCTTTGGTTGGAATACCGGGCTAGTATCTATCTTTGGATAGCAGGTGTCGTCATGCCTGCCATTTACATCTTTGTATATTACAAGGCGGGACTGTATGCCGACTTTGGCATCAATATCTATTATCTGATAGCCGCTGTCTACGGTTGGTTTTTCTGGATGTGGGGACACCGGAAAAAGAAGTGCCGGCCGGCAGACCAGCCAACCGCCGGTCGCTCCAAAGACCTCCCTATCGTGCACACTCCATGGAAATGTTACCTTCCACTGGCAGTTGTATTTATTGTCGCCTTTATCGGCATTGCATGGATACTTATCGAATATACCGACAGTAACGTTCCGTGGCTGGATAGCTTTACCACTGCCTTGAGTATTGTCGGAATGTGGATGCTGGCACGCAAATACATTGAACAATGGTTTGCCTGGATTATCGTCGATATCGTCTGCTGCGGACTTTATATCTATAAAGACCTCTATTTCACCTCAGCTTTGTACGGACTTTACTCCATTATAGCTATCTTTGGCTACTTCAAGTGGAAAAAACTAATGAACATACAATGATAAACGAACACTATACTCCCGAGGCAGTGATACTGGCCAACGGTGAATACCCAACTTGCCCCGTTCCTCTGACAATGCTGGAAGAAGCAAGTTTTGTTGCTTGCTGTGACGGTGCAGCCAATGAGTACATTTCCCGCGGACATACTCCGGATGTGATTGTCGGCGACGGCGACTCTCTTTCAACAGAATACCACAAACGCTTCTCCCCTATTATACATCAGATACCCGATCAGGAAACGAACGACCAGACTAAAGCCGTCCGGTATCTGCAAAAGAGAGGATTCCGGAGAATTGCCATTGTCGGAGCGACCGGCAAACGGGAAGACCATACATTGGGAAATATCAGCCTACTGCTGGATTATATGAAAAGCGGCATGGAAGTACGGACCATTACTGATTATGGAGTATTTGTTCCTGCAAAAGATACACAAACCTTTGCAGCTCATCCCGGACAGCAGATTTCCATTATCAATTTCGGAGCGAAAGGATTGCAGGGAGAAGGATTGGTTTATCCGCTAAGCGATTTCACCAATTGGTGGCAAGGCACGCTCAATGAAGCGACTTCCGATGAGTTTACAATTCATTGCACGGGAGAGTATTTAGTATTCCTTGCTTTTATGTAAAACAGACATCGCTGTGCCAAGTTTGTTCCACCCCATTGACACAGTTGTGCCATCGGCTTGGCACAACTGTGACACAGCGTTGTCACAATCGTGCCAAGGCGGTGGCACACACCCTTATCAGGAACCCTTCCAGCTGCTACCTGTACGTTGAAAAATGCGGCAACAGGAAAGAATACTTAAAGAGAAAGCAGATAGTTCTTGAAATCTGCAAATTCCTTTGTCATCTGCAAACTTTTCTTCTCGCCTTTCATAAACTCCTGCAATTTGGCAGGTATCTCTACCGATTCGCCGATAATGCTTTCTACTGTTTCAAGGAACTTGGCCGGATGAGCCGTTTCAAGGAACACACCGGTCTCGCCTTCTTTCAGTCCTTCGACCAAGGCACGGTATCCGCAAGCCCCGTGAGGGTCGAGCAGGTAGTGATGTTCTTTCCAGGTTTCTTTTACCGTTTCGCGAATCTGCTCGTCAGTGTAAGTCGTACCCGAAATCTCGGCAGAGATAGCGGCATGAGAATTGCCGTACAAGTCGATTACACGGGCAAAATTACTCGGGTCACCTACATCCATAGCATTGGCAATCGTAGCAATGGAGGGACGGGGATTGTACTTGCCTGTCTGCAGGTACTGATAGAAGATATCATTACGGTTGTTGGCGGCAATAAAACGCTTGATGGGTAATCCCATTTTCTTTCCGAACAATCCGGCAGTGATATTTCCGAAGTTTCCGCTAGGAACACAAATCACAGCATTAGCCGCTTTTCCGGCACGCTTCAACTGGGCGTAAGCATAGAAATAATAGAATGCTTGCGGCAGGAAGCGGGCTACATTGATAGAGTTGGCGGAAGTCAGGGAAAGATGTTCATTCAGTTCCTTATCCATGAAAGCGGCTTTTACCAATGCCTGACAGTCATCGAATGTTCCGTCTACTTCGAGTGCAGTGATATTCTGTCCCAATGTAGTGAACTGTTTTTCCTGTATCTCACTGACTTTTCCTTTCGGATAGAGCACATACACATGAATACCTTCCACCCCCAGAAAGCCGTTAGCAACAGCGCTTCCCGTATCACCGGAAGTAGCTACCAGCACATTGACATTCTTCTGTCCTTCTTTTTTAATGAAGTACCCCAGCAGACGTGCCATGAAACGGCCGCCTACATCTTTGAAAGCCAGTGTCGGTCCGTGGAAAAGTTCCAGAGAATAGATATTGTCCGCTACCTTTACCAAAGGCACATCAAAACTTAATGTATCATATACTATCTGTTTCAGTGTATCGGCAGGAACATCTTCGCCAAAGAACGCATCAGCAACACGATAGGCTATTTCCTGAAAAGACAATGTATCAATCGTATCGTAGAACTCTTGCGGAAGAGTTTTGACAGTCATAGGCATAAACAGTCCCTTATCGGCTGCAAGCCCTTTCACCACTGCTTCCTGGAGGGAAGCCATTGGTGCTTGTTTATTCGTACTATAATATTTCATAATCTGTGGTGACTTATTTCATGAATTCTTTTATAAACTCGTCTTCTTTCAACACACCGTAACTACCGTTGCAGGCAGCTACCTCGTCGTATACCTGCACCTCATCGGGTTCGATGCCCGGATACCAGATAAGGAACGGGATCGGTTCGGACGTATGCGTGCGAAGTTCACAGGGAGTAGGATGATCGGGCAGAACGGCAATCGCTACCGGTTCGTTCCAGTCTTTCACTGCTTCGTAAATAGGTCCTACGGCACGTTTGTCGAGATTCTCGATCGTGAGAAGTTTCAGGTCGATATCCCCTTCGTGCCCCGCCTCATCGCTGGCTTCAATGTGAAGATAAACAAAATCGTCCGTTTTCAGGGCTTCCAGTGCGGCAGCTACTTTATTCTCGTAATTCGTATTATAAAGCCCGGTCGCCCCTTCCACAGCAATACGACGCAAACCGGCATAGTAACCGATTCCGTTAATCAAGTCAACAGCCGAGATTACCGCTCCCTTTTTCACTTGCGGGAAAGTTTCGGAGAAGGTAGGCATTTGCGGACGATACCCCGGACTCCAGGGCCAAATACTATTTGCAGGGTCCTTGCCTTCTGCCATGCGTTTCAGGTTTAACGGGTGGTTCTTCAACAGTTCCTGCGATTTCAAAATCAAGTCGTTAACCAAGTCTGCCGTTTCCTGCGCTTCCGGTGCCAGAGGTTTCACCATTAGCGGACGGAAAGGTTTCAAAGGCACATCGTGCGGAGGGGTACAGTCGAGTTCTTTATTTCCCCCTTTGATAACCAACAAATGACGGTACTGTACTCCTGTATGGAAACGCACGCGGTCGTTGCCCAGTTTTTCTTGCAGATATTGAATCAGCACGTCCGCTTCTTCGGTAGATATATGCCCGGAAGAGTGATTCTTCAGAATCTCCCCTTCCACACAAATCAGATTACAACGCATTGCCATTTCTCCCGGTTGCAGGTCTACACCGATGCTTGCCGCTTCCAGTGGCCCGCGACCTTCGTACACTTTCGGGAGATTATATCCCAGTACGGACATATTGGCAACCTCACTGCCCGGATGAAAGCCTTCGGCTACGGTTATCAACCGCCCGTTACGTCCCATGCGGGCCAACTTATCCATGTAAGGCGTTTTGGCATATTGCAGGAGCGTCTTGTCTCCTAATGACTTCACAGGCCAATCGGCCATTCCGTCACCCAATATGATAATATGTTTCATAAGGCATTAAACGTTTGCGATGCTCATAATATCGGCAAATACTCCGGCAGCCGTCACTCCGGCACCGGCACCGTACCCCTGAATCATCATCGGATATTCTTTATAACGTTCCGTAGTCAGCAAGATGATATTGTTACTGCCTTCCAGACCGTAGAACGGGTGGTTGGCTCCTACTTCCTGCAAACCGACAGAAGCTTTTCCGTCTTCCAGTTTGGCAACGAAACGCCAATGTTTATGCTCTTTTTCCAATACTTGGCGGCGAGCTTCAAAGTCTGCGTCGAGACTGGGCACCCGTTTCCAGAAGTCGTCCAAGGAACCTTCGAAGAAGTCGTTCGGCACAAAGAGATTTTTTTCCACATCTTCCTGTTCGATGCGGTATCCGGCTTCACGCGCCAGAATCACCAACTTGCGGATAACGTCTTTTCCGCTCAGGTCGATGCGCGGGTCGGGTTCGGAGTAACGTTCCTCCTGCGCCATTTTGATAGTACGGCTGAAAGGAATGTCGGCACTAATCTTATTGAAGATATAATTTAATGTACCCGAAAGTACTGCTTCGATTTTCAAGATTTTGTCACCACTATGAATCAGGTCGTTGATAGTGTTGATAATCGGAAGTCCGGCACCTACGTTCGTTTCAAACAGATATTTCACACCGCGCTGGCGGGCGATCGTCTTCAGTTCACGATAGTTTTCGTATGCCGAAGAAGCGGCAATCTTGTTGGCAGCTACAACGGAAATATTGTGTTGCAAAAGATCTTTGTAGAGTGAAGCAATATCGGGACTGGCCGTACAATCTACAAATACGGAGTTGAAGATATTCATTCCTACAATCTCGTCACGAATTGTCTGCAGATTACTGTCTTTTCCTTTCTGCTGCAACTCTTCACGGAAATTGGCGAGGTCGAACCCTTCACGGCTAAACATCGCTTTCGTTGCGTCAATGATACCTACAACGTGCAGTTTCAGTCCGTTTTCCAGCATTAGCTTCTCTTGCTGACAACGAATCTGCTCTACCAGGCTCCCGCCTACCGTACCGATACCGCAAATAAACAAATTCAAGACCTGATATTCGGACAGGAAGAAAGAGTCGTGGATAACGTTCAGCGATTTACGTAATGATTTTGCATCGACAACGAAAGAGATGTTGGTTTCCGATGCGCCTTGTGCACAAGCGATCACATTGATACCGTTGCGTCCCAGCGTACCGAACAATTTACCTGCAATGCCCGGCGTATGCTTCATGTTCTCACCTACAATGGCGACTGTCGCCAAGTTTCTTTCGGCGAGAATCGGGGAAATTTCTCCCATTTCTATCTCTTTCGCAAATTCTTCGTTCAGCACTTCACAAGCCAGGTCTGCATCCGCATTGCGTACACCGATAGAAGTACTGTTCTCCGATGAAGCCTGCGAAACAAGGAATACACTGATTCCATTCTTCGCTAACGCCTTAAAGATACGGTAGTTCACACCAATCACACCTACCATACCCAATCCCTGAACCGTAATCAGACTGGTATCATTGATAGAGGAAATTCCTTTAATCGCCTTGCTATGCGGATTGGAGACTTCTTGTTTGATGACGGTCCCCACTCCATCCGGATTGAACGTATTCTTTATTATAATAGGAATATTCTTATGATATACGGGATAAATCGTCGGCGGATAAACTACTTTCGCACCGAAGTTACAAAGTTCGGTTGCTTCTACATAGCTAAGTTCGGAGATAGTATAAGCCGTTGAAATCACACGCGGATCAGCAGTCATAAAGCCATCCACATCTGTCCATATCTCCAGACTGTCGGCATTGAGCGCCGCAGCAATGATGGCAGCCGTATAATCCGAACCGCCGCGACCGAGATTGGTTACTTCTCCGGTTGTCTTGTCGGAAGAAATAAAACCCGGCACCAATGCTACTTTCGGGATAGAGCTGAAAGTCTCTTTTACCAGTTTGTTGGTCAGATCAGCGTCAATCGTATGTTTGTTATGCTTCTTTTCAGTTTTGATAAAAGTACGCGAATCGAACCACTTGGCATCCTTAATCAGCTCGGCAACAATGATAGATGAAAGGCGCTCGCCATAGCTTACGATTGTGTCCGAAGTCTTCGGGGAAAGGTCTTTAATCAGGTAAATACCCTGGAAAATATCCTTCAATTCATTCAGCAATTCGCCAATCTGACGTTGCAACGCCACTTGCCCTTCTCCGGCAGGAACCACCTCTTTAATCATTTCCACATGACGATAAACAATTTCGCGGAACTCACCCTCATAGGCCGAATCTCCGGTAGCCGCCATTTTCGATGTGTTTATCAATTTATCAGTGATGCCTCCCAATGCGGAAACTACTACAATAACCGGTTCGCCGGCCGATGCCGACTCTACAATTCTCTTTACACTTAAAATGCTGTTCACGGAACCTACGGACGTTCCGCCGAATTTCATTACTTTCATGAAGATACTTATTTTAATGCAATGTCCTGTGTATAGTTTTACAGAACGATTGGTTGTTTACGAAAAAGTTTAATTTGAATTTTGCCTACTTACACAGGCGTGAATCACGTAGATACACAAATACTATCCCTCAACCCCAAAGGGTCATGGTGCACATGGATGTGACTGTATGCGGATAGTACTTCATCATAGTCCTTGTTTCTACTCTTGTTTTTGATAAGTGTCGCAAAAGTAATAATAAAAACATTCAATCTATCACTTTTTCCCGTTTTTTTCTGATAAAAAGAATCCTACGTTTCTTTTCTCCTCAATCAACAGACAGCATTTTTATGACATTTTGCTACTTATTTATCAATTATATTGTTATATTTGCGAAAACAATCGCAGAAAATTAGCTTATGTACCCTTTAAATACTTCCGTATTGTTAATATACACAGGTGGAACAATTGGTATGATTGAAAACACCACAACCGGTGCTTTGGAGAG
>USPQ01000075.1 GCA_900556625.1 uncultured Bacteroides sp.
AGGGTTTAAGCCCGATGGTGTTACTACTATTCCGCAGTCTAGTTGTATTGGTGACGGTTATGGTCCGGAACGCTTGCTTGATAACAATACTAGTACTTTCTTAAATACTGCATATTCCGGAGTACCTGTAGGAACAACCTACTATTTAGATATTGTATACCCGAAGTCTCAGAAGTATTTGAAGTTCTCGTATATAAATAGAAGCGTCGGTAGCTTTCCGGCAGAAATAGAATGTTCTGTTAAGGTAAGTCAGGACGATGAATGGACCCCGATAAAAACATTGACAACAGCAGCCGATGGGTTACCTGAAGCTGCATCGGCGGCATATTCTTCTGATATATATGAAGCCCCTTTTGAGTTCAATTATCTCCGTTTTCATGTAAAGAAGACTCATACGGGTAAAGTGAATTTTTCAATGGCGGAATTTCGTATTTACAATGTGGAATACTATTTTTATGATCCGGAAGCTACCGAAAAATAAATGAGCCTATAGTATATCTTTAAGGAGGATACCTTTAATGTATCCTCCTTTTTAAAACATTCATATTATATCTATATCATGAAAAAAAAGATTATTATTTTTTTTATGCTGTTCTTTTTATGTACAGTGATAAGCGCTTGTTCCGATGAAGATGGTAAAGGAACTAATACTGCTACATTAGAGATAACTGAACAATTTGTAGATTTCAAGGAGAATGGAGAGTCGCAAACGCTTGTAATTACGACCAATCAAGCAGAGTGGAGTGCTACTGTAGAAAGTAATGGTAAAAGCTGGTGCAGTATTCTTCCTGACATTAATCCGGGGAATCACAAACTTACTATCTCTGTAACTCCTAATACGGGAAAGGAACAGCGGAGTACTATTATTACCGTGAAGGCAGCAGAGTTATCGGAGAAAATAACTGTGCGTCAATTGGGGACGGATAAAGGTATTTTAATTTCCCCTATGATGAAAACTTTTACTGCGGAAGGAGGGAAAATAGAGTTTACAGTAACAGCAAATGTAGAGTTTGAAATAATACCGACTGTCGATTGGATCACGTTGCCGGTCACTACCCGCACGGCAGAATATGTGACTACGGACCATACATATTTTATTCAACGTAATAAAGGGGAAAAGCGTACGGGGACTATTACGGTAAAAGACAAAGCAAGTGATTTATTCTCTGAGTTAATTATATCTCAAGAGGCCTTAGGAGAGTATGAAAGTGGTGAATCTGGTATTCAAGGCGATCTATTGGTTCCGGTTTCCACAGGTAGTGCATTCAATTCTTTGGGCAAGGTATCTCAATTGGGATCTTCAGGATTTCATAGGACTTATGATGGAAGTAAAGAGACCGGATATCATTCTAATACATCAGATGATTTTCCTAACAATTGGCCGTTGACATTAACTTTTGAATTTGCGGAACAACCTAGAATTGATTATTGCGTTTGTCATTCAACAGGTAGTGATAAATTGAAAAAAGCAAAGATATTTGTATCTACTGAGGCAGAACCGGAATATACGAAGCTAATGGATGTCGATTTATCCGGAAGTTCTGCGGCACTTATTAAGTTTCCTAGCCCGATTATTAATCCGAAAGGGATTAAAATTGAAGTTACAGAGTCGTCAGGTAAATATCTTGTAATAAAAGAAATGGAGTTTTATCGTCAGAATTCGGATAATTATGATCCTCTTAATTTGTTTACGGATATTACGTGTTCTGAGTTAAAACCCGGAATTACCGAGAAGGACATAGATGCATGCCCTGACCCGCTTTTCCGTAATGTAGCTTTTTATCTTTCTATTAATAAATATCCGCGTGAGTTTCGTATTCAGGAATATAAAGCTTATCCACATCCGGAATTATTTCGTAAAGCAAACAAGACAAGCGCTGAACACAATTTGCTGGATAATCCGACCGGGATATTTGTAAATAAAGGAAAAGAAGTTGTAGTGCTGGTGGGAGACAGTCATGGATATCAGCTTTCGGCTCGTATCTTAAATTTGAATGTATCCGGAGGGGATGGGTTTAATTATAATTATTCTTATCCTTTGGTAGAAGGGATTAATCGTTTTATAGCGGAAACAGACGGATTGATCTATATTTATTATCATACTCCCGAGTATAGAGATGCATTGCCGATAAAGATACATATTCCGTCAGGGCAAGTAAACGGATATTTTGACTCCGGAAAACATCAACCTTCTGATTGGAGCCGTCTGTTACATGCAGCAGTAGGACCTCATCTTGATGTACTTGGCGAGAAGGCACATTTGATATTTCCGGTAGATAAGTTCAAAGCAAACACTCCAGATGGTAAAGCTTTAATAGATGCTTATGATAGACTGGTGTTGCTTGAACAGCAATTTATGGGATTGGAAAAATATGATCGAATGGATCCGAACCGTGTTTGTTTTTCTGTGATGTATAATGATAGTTATATGTATTCTGCCGGTAATCATACGGGGTATGTTGTCGGTACGATGAATGAATTATGTAATCTGGAAAAGTTTTCTACTACTTCAATCTGGGGACCGGCACATGAAGTCGGACATTCTTATCAGACTAAACCAGGACTTTGTTGGCTTGGAATGACTGAAGTGACTAATAATATTCATTCTTTATATGTTCAGACTTCGTTTGGAAATCAATCACGCCTATTAGATAAGCAGGGTGATTATACAAGTATTTATGAGAAGTCTATGTGTATGTATTTCGTACGTAAACGTGCTCATATCATTACAGATTCGGATGTGAATGTCTTTAACCAGCTAGTTCCATTTTGGCAATTATATCTATATACTAAGGCCATTGGACAAGAAGATTTTTATAAAGACTTATATGAACTCATACGTATTAATACGGATCAGGACACTCCTGGGAAAAGTCAACTAGAGTTTACATTTTTGGCAAGTAAGGCGTCGGGACTGGATTTGACAGAATTCTTTGTGAAATGGGGATTTTTTGAACCAATAGATATTGAAAAATCAGATTATAGTAAAGGACAGTTTGTGGTTACCGAGTCAATGATTGATGAAACTAAACAACGTATTACTGATTTAGGACTACCAAAACCAAAAGGAATTATAGAGTATATCTGCGATAGTAATGTTGATTGCTATAAGACCTTTAATTCTATTATAAAAGGAATTGCTCAAAGAGAAGGTCAAAAAATTGTAATGACCAATTGGAGGAATGTGGCAGTTTATGAAGTTTATTCGAACGGTAAATTATGTTTTGTATCTCCAGCCTCCTCTTTTACTGTAAATGGAAACTTAGGAACTAAAGTTCAAGTCTTCGCAGTATCTGCAACTGGAGAAAAAGTAGAAGTAACATTTTAATAATTATATAATTAATAAAGAACAACATGAAACATTTTTGGACAGGTTTATTAGCCTTAGGGGTAGTCGGATGTACTGCACCACAACAAACACAAAAGGATAATATATCGGGAATTTATCCTAAACTGGCTTTTTATAATAATGAGGGCGAGTGTGGAACAGGTGCTGTGGTTCCTTGGGCAGGTAGTCTATGGGCTATCACCTATGGACCTCATTTACCTTTCGGATCATCTGATAAGTTGTATCAGATAACTCCGGACAAGAAAATGACTGTCCGTTCGGAAAGTATTGGAGGAACACCTGCTAACCGACTGATTCATAAGGAATCAAACCAATTGAATATAGGACCGTATTTTATTAACGAGTCAGGTGATGTCAGAGTTTTACCTTGGCAGGAGGCTCCGGGACGATATACCGGTTCGGCTCGTCATTTGACAGATCCTGCCAATAAGATTTATATTGGTACGATGGAAGAAGGTTTCTATGAAGTAGATGTTAATACTTTGAAAGCTAAGGAATTATATAAAGATAGTAATGAAGCATGGCGTCTATATCGTAAAGACTCTAAAAATACCCCCAAACCCGTAGAATTACTGCCGGGAGCGCATGGTAAAGGATTGTATTCAGGACAAGGAGTGATGGTATTCTCCAATAACGGAGAGAATAGTGCCGCCGCTATGAAGTATTTTGATGCGTTATCCGGTTCATTATCAGAATGGGACGGCAAAGACTGGAAAGTCGTACGTCGTAATCAATTTGTAGAATTGACCGGTCCCGGCGGTATATACGGTAACACAAATCCTGAAACGGATCCCATTTGGGCTACAGGCTGGGATCATAAATCAGTGCTACTTGGAGTAAGAGATTCGCAGAAAGGATGGACCTTTTATCGTTTGCCTAAAGCAAGTCATTCTTATGACGGTGCACATGGCTGGAATACTGAATGGCCACGTATTCGTAATGTAGGAACAGATGACCAACCGGATTATCTGATGACTATGCATGGCCTGTTCTGGCGTTTCCCAAAACTGTTTACTGTTGATAACTCTGCCGGTATTCGTCCCCGTTCAAGTTATTTGAAAGTAATTGGAGACTTTGCCCGTTGGAATGATGAATTGGTGTTTGGCTGCGATGATTCTGCCCAAAAAGAATTTTTAAACAAACGTAAGGCAAAAGGAAATATAGAAGGTCCGGGACAATCTAATTCTAATCTTTGGTTTACATCTTTGACTAAACCCGACGAACTGGGCCCTGCAACAGTAGATGGAGCAATCTGGGAAAAAGAAGATGTGCAAGCAAATGTTTATTCAGATCCCTATATGTTTGCCGGTTGGGAACAACGTTGTTGCTGGTTGCAAAATGATGGAAAGCAAGATATTACTTTCACATTTGAGATAGATCAAAAGGGAAATAATGTTTGGAAGGAACTGACTGCCGTGCAGGTAGAAGCTGGACAATCCGCTTATCTTCCTTTTACTGCTAAAGAGCAGGGAGAATGGATTCGTGTGAAAATAGACAAGGAAAGTAATGTGTCCGTAAGTTTCGTATATACTACAGTTGATACTCGTTCTTCCGCTTCTTCTTCCATATTCAACGGATTGTCAAAAGTATCGGAAGAAAATACTCTCGGAGGATTGTTATACGGCCTTGGCAAGAATAGAAGAGCTTTAGGTGTATTAGCTTCCAATATTGAAAACGGTAAAGTAATAGAAAACGGATATTATGAGATGAGCGATACTTTGGCATTGGTGCGTAAGGATGATACTCAGACTGCCGATTTTATTCGTGAGAAATTTGCGATGCCTCATCAGGTAGTTACTATTGACGAATCATCGGTTCTGATCGTTGACGACAGACAAAGACGTTGGCGTTTACCGTTGGGAGACGAAAATTACACTAAGTTGATTGGACAGGATGTGGTACGTATTTGTCGCGAAGTGGCTACTGAACGTGACTTATTCAACTGTCATGGTACTTTCTATGAACTACCTGCTGAAAATGCGGATGGTTATGCCAAGATTCGTCCGATTGCTTCTCATAATTTCCGGATTAATGATTATGCCTCTTACCGGGGAATGTTAGTGATGACCGGTATTGACCCTAAAAAGGATAAAGATAATGAACATATCATCGTGTCGGAAGATGGTAAAGCTGCCGTATGGGCAGGTGCTATTGATGATTTGTGGAGTATGGGCAAACCGACAGGCAAAGGCGGTCCTTGGAAAAACACTTTAGTAAAGGCAGGAGAGGTGTCCGATCCGTATCTGATCGGTTTTTATGATAAGAAGAATTTAACCTTGTCACATAATTCTCAAAAAGATGTAACCTTTACCATAGAAATTGACCCAACAGGTAATGGGAAATGGGTGAATTATACTACTTTGACTGTAAAACCTGGGGAGAAGTTGGCTTATGAATTGAAAGCTCCATTTCAGGCAAGATGGATACGTTTCTCGACAGATTCTGATACTAACGCTACTGCATGGCTGGAGTATAAATAGAAAATATATATGAAAAAGATTCGAATAAATTTATTTATTATTTGCCTTTTAGGTGTATTGGCAGAAGTCTGTGCTCAAGAGAGTACATGGCGGGAAATGCCTTATTTCTTAAAAGGATATGAGAAACAATATAAAAAATCTCCGAAAGAAGCTGCCTTGTCATGGTTTAAAGATGCCCGTTTTGGATTATTTGTACATTGGGGGCCGGCTTCTTTATACGGACAAGGCGAGTGGGTAATGTATAATAACCGGATTCCCATTAAGGAATATGAACAGAAAGCCCGGGAATTCAAAGGAGATAAGTTTAATGCTCAGGATTATGTGAATCTGGCTTTAGATGTAAATATGAAATACATTACTTTCGTTATTAAGCATCATGATGGGTTTGCATTATGGGATTCGAAAGCATCAGACTATAACAGTGTGAAGTATCCTTCAGGAAGAGATTTCTTAAAGGAACTGTCCATTACCTGTAAGAAAGCAGGATTAGGTTTATTTATCTATTATTCTGTCGGGTTGGATTGGCATCATCCTTACTATATTCCTAATACGATGTATGACCCGGCACGTCCTCATTATGCGAAGACTCCGGAAGAATATAAATATTCTAAGCCGGAAGACTTTAAACATTATATGAACTTTGCAAAAACACAGATTATGGAACTTTGTACGATGTATGGTCCTATAGCGGGTTTTTGGTTTGACACAGTCGGAGGGGTTTATCAATATTCGGACCTGTTCAATATACAAGAAGTATATGATATGATTCATGCAATACAGCCTCATGCATTAGTAGTGTTTAAAACAGGTGCAAATGGGAATGAGGACTTTATTACAGGAGAACGTCACTTTGGTTCTTTGGCACCGGTGTTCAAGAGTGTAGGATTACCTAAAAAGGTTCAGGATGCTGCAGATTATTCTTGGCAGAACAATAAAGCTAAGCCGGCAGAATTGAATATTCCGATACAAACTTTGGGCTGGGCTTATCATAGTAGTTCTAAGCAACGCCAAAAATCGGCTAAAGAGGTAATGGACTTATTAGACTATTGTGCTAAAGTAAATGCAAACTTATTGCTGAATATAGGGCCTCGTCCGGATGGATCGATTTTGGAGGAGAATGTACGAGTATTAAAGGAAGTAGGGCGGAAATTAAAAAAAGATGGATTTCCACGGCTTAATACTAAAGATTATATGAAGTACCGGGATAGTGCCAAACAAGAACGTCCGAAAGAAAAGGAGAACCAAACGGCTAATTAGGAAATGCCTTTTGTAAAGTAAATAAGAACGTAATGGCAGATATTTGTAGGGAACACTATAATATCTGCCGTTTTTATAAACTGACTATTTAGAATAAATATGATAAAGAGAGTCTGTTATTTTTTAGGTATTTGGTTATTGTTATCTGTTTCTATAACGAATGTATAGGCGTAAAAATAATCAAACATCTTTTCAATAGGTAAAATTTCATTTTCATTGTTCGTTCCGGTCCTTACGTTTGTGCAGAATGGGAAATGGGAGGTTTATATTTTAGGATCAGATGGCAAATCTGTCAGCCGTGAATCATGGAAAGTGATATATGCTGATAGCGAAGAGACGGAAAAAGGTAATTATACAGCGGATAAAGTTTTTGATTTACAAGAGTCTACCTATTGGAAAACTGTCGATAAAATTTCTTATCCTCACCAAATTGTTATAGATTTGGGTGAGAAACAGAAAATTACAGGTTTCCGTTATTTACCCCGTGCAGAGAAAGGTGCTCCGGGGCAAATCAGAAAGTATAAAATATATATATATCAGACGGTTTTAAACTTTAGATAATAATTAGTTACATCATGAAAACGAAAAAGACATTAGCAATGGTAGGTATATTTTTGTTTTTAGCAATTAGACCTTCTGTTGCCTCTTCATTTACCGAACGGACTTATTTATTGCCTACCAGATTGGAGGGAAGTTGCCGGCCGGTGCTTCTGCTGAGTGGAACTTGGGATTTCAAATACTCTCCCGAAAGTCGCTGGACAAGTATTCAAGTCCCCGGTGAGGCAGCTATGCAAGGTTTTGCCATTGAACATGACAAACCATTTTTTTATAAGAAAGATTTCACGATACCCGCTGATTATGCAGGCAAACGGCTTATATTGCGGTTTGATGGGGTATATAGCCATGCCAGATTGAGTGTTAATGGAAAATTTGTTCGTGAACATCATGGTGGCTTTACCCGCTGGGAGACGGATATTACTTCTTTCGTACGTATCGGAAAGAAGAATGAGATACAACTGGCAGTAGTGGATCGGTTGGACGAAATTTCGTATGCTTCCGGATATGCTCATCATCCTATAGGTGGTATCCTTCGTGATGTAACCTTATTTGCATTGCCCGAATCCCATTTATATGACATAGGTGTGGAGACTCATCTTGATTCTTTATATCAAGATGCTGATTTACGTTTCTTTTGCAAGTTCTCCGGGCAGGAAAGCACGGAAATGGAGTTGCGTTTGAAAGATAAGTCCGGAAAGTATGTACCATTGTCGCAGTCCCGTTTTGCATTGTCGGACGGACAAAATATTTTTTCGTTACCTGTTAAAAATCCGCTTAAATGGGATGCGGAACATCCAAATTTGTATGAACTGGAAATAATTGTTTTTCAGAATGGGCAAGAAACCTCTCGGTTTAGTCGCAATATCGGTTTTCGTGAAGTCAAGATTATAAAAGACCGTATGCTGGTCAACGGTCATCAGGTGAAATTGCGCGGTGCCTGCCGCCATGATATTCATCCAACTTTGGGGCGTACCACTACTTTAGAGCTGGATAGTCTGGATGCGGTGCTGTTCAAACAGGCTAATATGAACTTTGTCCGTACCTCGCATTATCCTTCTACTGAACGTTTTCTGGAGTTTTGTGACCGTTATGGGATTTATGTGGAAAGTGAAACGGCTGTTTGTTTTGTAGATACATATCGTCAGAAGAATTATAAGCCCGGCAGGTCGCAAAATGATCCGGCGTTTGCCGAACGTTATTTGGGTCAATGCCGGGAGATGGTAAAGAGTCTTCGTTCCCATCCGTCAATCCTGTTTTGGAGTATTGGTAATGAAAGTGTTTACGGAAGTAATTTTCAGTTATGTTGGGATTGGATAAAGGCGACTGATACCACTCGCCCTGTTATTTTTAGTTATCCGGGTTCGGCTGTAGAAAAAAAGGCAGAAATATTTGATATCTTAAGTATGCATTATCAGAATGTATATGGAAATGTAGGGCAGTGGGGAATGGCTACCCGTAATTTTCAGGGACATGGTATTCCGGCTTTATTTGACGAATGGGCGCATCCGGCTTGCTATACATATGCCACATTACAAACTGATCCCAATATCCGTGAATTTTGGGGGAAATCTCTTGATATGATGTGGAGTGGATTGTTTAATGCTCCGGGAGGTCTGGGAGGTGCTATTTGGGGATATGTGGATGAGACTTTCTCCTTACCGGAACCTAAATTCGGGACTTCATTCTGGAAAGAATTCGCACGTACTGCCAAGCCGCTGGATTATCAAGGAAATTGTGTGGGATATGGTGAATGGGGGATTGTTGATGTATGGCGTCGGCAAAAACCGGAGTTCTGGTCAACTAAAAAGGCTTATTCACCTGTTCGGTTACTTGTGGAGGATAATCTTTCATTTACTACCGGACAAAAATTGATGTTGACTATACATAACCGATTTGACCATACAAATTTGAATGAAATTCATGCTACCTACACTTATAGAGGTGTGACAAAATCTTTGGAATTGCAACCGGTCGCACCTCATACGAAAGGTATGATAGTCATTCCCGCTGAGCAATGGGAGAATGGAGAAACTTTGCAGGTCGAGTTTTTTACCGCTGCTAATGAGTTGATTGATGTGTATCGTTTTGTATTGGGAACGGAAAAGATAATTTACCCTTCCTTGCTCGCCGGACAGAATTTATCCGTAACAGATGAAGGTGACAAAGTGATTGTACATGGTAATGGTTTTGAAATACCTTTCGATAAAGAAACCGGATTGATTGTCAATGCAACAGTAGGAGGGGAAGTAATTATTGAAAAAGGTCCGTTCTTGAACTTGTATGTGAATTTGAACCACTTGACAGGGGCTGAAGTACGTAAAACGGCTAACCATTTTGCCACTTCTGATATTGATTGGAAAAAGAAATCTTTTGATTACAGTCAACAAAAGGATGGGGTCTGTATTTCTCTTACCGGGACTTATCGGGAAGTGAATGTTGATTTTGATATAAAAGTAACCTCGGCTGGTGAATTGTCTATAAACTATCGGACAGAGGGTGTTCCTAACGGATTCTTACGTGAAACAGGATTATCTTTCTATTTACCTCATAGTATACATCAGTTAAATTGGAGGCGCAAAGGGTACTGGAATTATTATCCTGTAGGAGCATTTGCAGGAAATGAGGGTGAGGCCTCGCTTTACGAATCGCAGCAAAAGGGATATGGTGAGAAACCTGTTCAGTCCTGGCAGGTTGATACGCACAATTATTACTATTGGGCTGACGCCGGTGCGAATTGTAAGGAACCACTAACTCAAATGGCAAAAGGTATGAAAGAAAGTATTTATTATTATTCACTTTCTACTGGGGCAGAAGGTGAGCATCAATTATCAGTTATTTCTCAGGATGCTTCAGTGGCTTGCCGTATAAACAAGTGTGCCAATGAACAATTGATATTATATGCTAATAATCGTTGGGATTATCCTGAGATAGCATGGGGGAATTATTGTAAAACTTTGGAAGTATTGCCTTGTTACGGCCGGATTGATATAAGGGTTAGGTAGTAGGGCATTGGAATTTGTAGAACAACTATGAATTATTGAACTTTATTGACGCTGTATATGAATAAATAATTAATATGTAATTTGTTGGTTATCAATGAAATATCCTTAATTGCACGCTTTGTTAATCTTCAACAGCCCGAATGACTTGACAAACGCTTTTTTATGTTGTATATTTGTAGATATAATAACAACAATAAAACTACAATTTAAAACTTAAAAGTGAAATGAGAAGAATCTTAGCTTTTGCCGAACTTGCCGTGATGTACTTCCCCGGATGTACTACCAGCAAGAACGCGGTACGTTGTCTCAGCCGATGGATTAAAGGTTGTAACCCGTTGGTCAAAGAACTTATGCCGACAGGGTATCTGCCCTACAATCATCGCTATCTGACGATGAAACAGTATAAGATTATAACAAAACATCTAGGTGATCCTTATGAGGATTAGGGTATAAATAACCCGACAAAGAGCTTAAGGCTGCAAACTTTTAGGAGTTTTGCAGCCTTTTTTGTTGCATAAATTCGGTCCGGAAGTGCTTAAATGCTATATGAAAGTTTATAATAAACTGTCGACCCGTTTATAATAAACGATGAAGGTTTTTATTATAAACTTAAGAATGGTTTTTGCACAAATGATAAACTATTTTCAATAGAAGATGAATGGGAAAGCATAGATTCTTTTTATTTGTCATTCTATAAAGTAACTTTTGGGGACAGTCGTTCGTATGAAAAAAGAATACAAGATATTCTTTATATTGGCAATCATAATATTATTCTAGGGTTTTGGGGGCATTCACATAATTATTTTACGGATGCAATCGAAGAGTTTGTATTATCTATTTTAGATTTTTGTCAGTTAGCCTTAACCGATTGAGAAATAAACTTTTAGCGAATTATTTGAGAAGTAGCGGTAACGAGTTTGCAACTGTACGAATTTCAGCGTTTTGCGTTGCTATGCTGTCAAATAACTCTTTCATTTGCAAATATAGGGATTTTTTTCGAAAGTACGAACTATCGGTGGCAGTTTTATAAAATCAGCTGGCGAAAAAACAAATAGAATTTTCCAAAATAGCTTTGGATAAGCCATTAACGAAATACTTTCTTTTAAGAGCACAGTGGTTTACCCAATAAAATTATATACCTTTGTGACAAGTTAAAGAAGATGTCGCAATGAATCGGATAAAAGAAACATTGATTGAGGCGGGTATTAGTCAAACTGAATTGGCTAAACGGCTTGGTAAAGGTTTTAACATGGTCAATCTATACGCTACGAACAGAGTGTAACCGCCTATAACCGTACTATACAGGATAGCGGAAATACTGAAT
This sequence comes from uncultured Bacteroides sp., assembly GCA_900556625.1. Lineage (GTDB taxonomy): Bacteria > Bacteroidota > Bacteroidia > Bacteroidales > Bacteroidaceae > Bacteroides. The sequence continues at coordinate 11,971 of USPQ01000075.1, forward strand.
GTGGATGTGCGTACACTTTTGTACCTAACGAAATAAAAAAACAGACATATGGCAAATACTAATCTAAAAGAAGCTAAGGCGGCTAAGAATGATGAGTTCTATACGCAATTTCATGACATAGAGATTGAAATGAACGCCTATCTTGAATATGACCCCGATGTGTTTCGAGGAAAGATTGTGCTTCTTCCTTGTGATGATCCAGAATGGAGCAACTTTACCCGATACTTTGCTGCCAAATTCGATGAGTTGGGCTTGAAAAAACTGATTTCTACGAGCTATGCGCCGGATAGCAAAAAATACAAAACGCCTTATCAGCCCTCTTTGTTTGAGCAAGAAGCACCTCAGTTCGACCCGTCCAAGGCACAGGTGAAAGGTAAGATATTCATCTTGGAACGAGACAAAAGTGGGGACGGACGTATCAATATTGATGATCTCGAATGGAAGTATATGGAGGGTGACGGGGATTTCCGAAGCAAAGAAGTTACCGAACTTCGTAATGAAGCGGATTTTATCATCACCAATCCTCCGTTCTCCCTCTTTCGTGAGTTCTTGGCTTGGATTGTGGAAGGAAAGAAACAATTTGCAGTCATAGGTAACATGAACGCAATCACTTATAAAGAGGTCTTTCCACTGATAAAAGATAACAAAGTTTGGTTAGGTGCTACAGGAAATGGAAATGATATGGTTTTTGGTGTTCCTGAAGGAGCTAAAGTGGATGAGAAAGACAGGGCTAAAGCTGCAAGATTAGGATATGTAGGCAATTATACCAGATTGGGCAATTCATGTTGGTTTACCAGTATTGAACATGGTCGTCGTCACGAGCCATTGTCACTGATGAGCATGGCAGACAACCTCCGCTTTTCCAAACATAAGGAACTGAAAGGCAAAGCTGCCTATGACCGCTACGATAATTATGATGCCATTGAAGTACCTTTTACGGATGCCATTCCGTCAGATTATGAAGGAGTGATGGGAGTTCCTATCTCATTTCTGATTAAATATTGTCCGGAGCAATTTAAAATCTTAGGGATAACTAAAACTTGGTATGGAATAGCTTCTAAGATTTATCCCGAGCAAATTCAAATAGACCACCATGGGAAAGAATCCAAAGTGACGAAACTTAATGATGGAGCGGTATTGCTTCATTCTAAAGTTCCTCAAAATGAGACTTATTATATAGTTGACGGAAAGTATTACACCCAAGTATATGCAAGAGTACTTATCAGACATATCAGATTATAATTTACGGATGAGTAATCGGGCATACATAGGAATATATCTTCTGCCATCTTTAATAACGCTTCTCGCATTCAAGTCGTTGTATTTTGGCTGTCAACATTCGTGTATTTCTTGGTTCTTAAGCAAGATGTGTTTTGCCTATCGGTTATCCCTAAGATTTTAACTTAAAAATAAAGACAAAATATAATATTATGACTCA
>USPQ01000076.1 GCA_900556625.1 uncultured Bacteroides sp.
CGATCAATGCAATGGCAATAGTGAAGTTCTCTATACGCAGGCATATGATGATGTAAGTTTTCGTCAGGATGAAAAAGTATTTTAAGTGAAATAATCTGTGTTAATCCATGTAATCCATGGTGAAAAGTCATTATCTTTGCACATTGCAAAGCAGAAAACAATAAAATCACGCTATATAATGGAAAAGAAATTCAAAAGAACCACCGTCACATCGGCCCTGCCGTATGCGAACGGACCTGTCCACATCGGTCATTTGGCCGGTGTATACGTACCGGCAGATATCTATGTGCGCTATCTGCGGTTAAAGAAAGAAGATGTATTATTTATCGGCGGTTCGGACGAACACGGAGTGCCTATCACGATCCGCGCCAAAAAAGAAGGAATCACTCCGCAGGATGTGGTAGACCGTTACCATACGCTGATAAAGAAATCATTCGAAGAATTCGGCATCTCCTTCGATGTGTATAGCCGTACCACTTCACCGACGCACCACCAACTGGCTTCGGATTTCTTCAAAACATTATACAACAAGGGCGAGTTTATCGAAAAAACATCCGAACAATATTACGACGAGGAAGCAAAAACATTCCTTGCCGACCGTTATATCACCGGCGAATGTCCTCACTGCCACTCGGAAGGTGCCTATGGCGACCAATGCGAAAAGTGCGGTACTTCACTCTCACCGACAGACCTTATCAACCCGAAAAGCGCCATTAGCGGCAGCAAACCGGTGATGAAAGAAACCAAACACTGGTATCTCCCCCTCGACAAGCACGAAGGCTGGCTGCGCAAATGGATTCTGGAAGACCATAAAGAATGGCGCCCGAACGTGTACGGACAATGCAAAAGCTGGCTCGACATGGGGTTGCAACCACGCGCCGTAAGCCGTGACCTCGACTGGGGTATCCCTGTTCCCGTGGAAGGCGCAGAAGGAAAAGTGCTCTACGTTTGGTTCGACGCGCCTATCGGCTACATCTCCAACACGAAAGAACTTCTTCCGGACAGCTGGGAGACATGGTGGAAAGATCCCGAAACCCGTTTGATCCATTTTATCGGAAAAGACAATATCGTGTTCCACTGCATCGTATTCCCTGCCATGCTGAAAGCAGAAGGCAGCTATATCCTGCCGGACAACGTGCCCAGCAACGAATTCCTGAACCTCGAAGGAGACAAAATCTCCACTTCCCGCAACTGGGCTGTATGGTTGCACGAATATCTGGCCGATTTCCCCGGTAAACAGGACGTACTCCGCTATGTGTTGACTGCCAATGCACCGGAAACAAAAGACAACGACTTCACCTGGAAAGACTTTCAGGCCCGTAATAACAACGAACTGGTAGCCGTATACGGCAATTTTGTGAACCGTGCAATGGTGCTGACTCAGAAATACTTCGACGGATGCGTACCCGCACAAGGCGAGCTGACCGACTACGACAAAGAAACGCTGAAAGAATTTGCAGACGTAAAAGCCGAAGTAGAAAAGCTGCTCGACGTATTCAAATTCCGCGACGCACAGAAAGAAGCCATGAACCTGGCACGTATCGGAAACAAATACCTGGCCGACACCGAACCGTGGAAACTGGCGAAAACTGACATGGAACGTGTGGGAACAATCCTGAACATCTCCCTGCAACTGGTTGCCAATCTGGCGATCGCTTTTGACCCGTTCCTGCCGTTCAGCTCGGAAAAACTCCGCAAGATGTTGAACATGGACACCTTCGAATGGTCCGAACTGGGAAAAGACAACCTGCTCCCCGTCGGTCACCAGTTGAACAAGCCGGAACTGCTGTTCGAAAAGATCGAAGATGCCACAATAGAAGCACAGGTACAGAAGTTGCTTGACACGAAGAAAGCAAACGAAGAAGCCAGTTATAAGGCGAATCCGATTCGGGCAAACATCGAATTTGACGACTTCACGAAGTTGGATATCCGCGTAGGAACGATCCTCGAATGCCAGAAAGTACCGAAGGCAGACAAGTTGCTGCAATTCAAGATTGACGACGGTCTGGAAACGCGTACGATCGTGTCGGGCATTGCCAAGCATTACAAACCTGAAGAATTGGTAGGCAAACAAGTTTGTTTCATCGCCAACCTTGCCCCCCGCAAACTGAAAGGTATCGTCAGCGAAGGCATGATTCTGAGTGCCGAGAACAACGACGGCAGCCTGGCAGTCATTATGCCGGAACGGGAAGTGAAGCCGGGTAGTGAAGTGAAATAATGAAATGAGCGAGGAACAATCACTAAAGGACAAAACAGCCAAAGGATTATTCTGGGGAGGGTTCAGCAACGGTATACAACAGTTGCTGAATCTCGTTTTCGGAATATTTATCGCCCGGCTGCTCACCCCGTCGGATTATGGAATGGTGGGGATGTTAGCGATTTTCTCCCTCATAGCCGGCTCGATACAGGAGAGCGGCTTCACGGCCGCTCTTGTCAACAAGAAAGAGGTGACACACAAAGATTACAATGCTGTATTCTGGTTTAATATCATAACCAGCCTGTGCCTGTATCTGGTGTTGTTCTTGTGCGCGCCACTCATAGCCTATTTCTACAAGGTTCCCGAACTGACGCCGTTGGCACGTTATTCTTTTACAGGCTTTTTCATCGCCAGTCTGGGAATCTCACACAGTGCTTATCTAAAACGGAATCTAATGGTCAAGCAGCAGGCCATGTCCTCGGTGATCGGACTGACCGTATCCGGCATTGCGGGGGTCACGCTGGCTTATCTCGGCTTTTCCTACTGGGGATATGCCACGCAAAGCATTGTCTACGTAGCTGTCAACACTGCCTGTTACTGGCATTTCACCCGTTGGCGGCCTACGCTTCAATTCAGCCTCGCGCCCATAAAAGAAATGTTCGGATTCAGTGGTAAACTGTTAATTACCAACATATTCAATCACATCAACAACAATCTCTTCTCCGTCATATTGGGTAAGTACTACTCCAAGATAGAAGTGGGCTATTACAACCAGTCCAACAAATGGTGCGGCATGGGACAACAATTCATACTGGGCATGATAAACGGAGTGGCACAACCGGTACTTGCGAAAATATCGGAAGATACCGACCGACAGCAACGGGTATTCCGCAAGATGTTGCGTTTCACCGCCTTCATCTCATTTCCCGCCATGCTGGGACTGGGAATCATTGCGGAAGAATTAATCGTTATCTCCATTACCGACAAATGGTACTCCAGCGTATCTATCATGCAGATATTATGTATCAGCGGAGCTTTTGTCCCCATTGCCAACCTTTACCAGCAACTTATCATCAGCAAAGGAAAGTCACGCATCTTTATGTGGAACATCATAATCCTCGGCATGATCCTGCTCACAGGCGTTCTTCTGGTACATTCTTACGGAATATATGCCATGCTTGCCATGTATGTCTCGACCAATATACTATGGCTACTGAGGTGGCATCACTTCGTGCAGCTTGAAATCGGGTTGAAACTACGCCACGCACTGGCCGATATTCTTCCCTACGCCATCATAGCAGCCTCCGTCATGGCAGTTACCTACTACACCGCCCGCCCTATCGAAAACATCTATGTTCGCCTGGCAAGCAAGATACTACTGGCAATGGCACTTTATGCGGCAGCCATGTGGGCGAGCCGTTCGGTAACTTTCAAGGAAACCATACACTATTTTATCAAAAAGAAAAGCGCATGAAACTACTCGCTCTCGTCACACTCTATTATCCACCCGCACACATCACCGACAACCTTCTTACTTATGCAGAAGATGTGGACGGATTGTTTGTCTGGGACAACACCCCCGGAGGCAGTAATTATCAATTTCCGGAATCTATCTCCCACAAAATAGTCAGGTTACGCCAAGGGGAAAACACCGGTATCGGCAAAGCACTCAATGCCGCAGCGATGTTCGCCCTCGACAACGGATATACTTACCTGCTGACAATGGATCAGGACAGCGCTTTTACCGCTTCCACATTCAAAGACTATATCCGTATTATCAACAATGACAAAGACAGTTCCCATTTTGCTTATATTCCTCTCATCAATGCTTCTGGCACAGACAGCAATGCGCCGCTCAAAGAAGCACAGGGGATGATTATCTCCGGAAGTATTTTTCCGTTGAAAACGATACAAAAAGTCGGTCTGTATCTTGACAAATTTGTCATGGATGCCATTGATACGGAATATTTCCTGCGCATCCGCCGCCATACCGGAAAAGTCATGCTCGTACCTGCCGCCAACCTGAAACATGAACTGGGACATCCGCTCCGGAAACAAATACTCATCTGGCACCCGATGTCACTCAACTACTCCCCGGTGCGTACCTACTACATAGCCCGTAACTTCTTGTACCTCAACAAGCAATACGCCGAGTTCAAACGTCCCGAACTGCTTTGGAAGCTCATTTGGGAGCGTCCTTTCTATATCCTTTTTATGGAAGAAAACAAATGGGAGAAACTGAAAGCACTCGCCAGAGGTATCTGGCAAGGCTGGAGAAAAGATCTCAACCACGACTGTTATTTCAAAAAGCTCAACCCAAACCCCAAGCACCATGAGCGCGAATAACCTTACAACCACCTATCGCCTGCTGAACAGTTCTTTCAGGAAGACGATGATTTTTCACTTGGGCATAGACGCGGGATTCTTCACCGAATATACCTATATGCTTCATGCAATGCTCTATTGCCTGCAACACAAGATACAGTTCAAGCTCTATTCCGACGATGCCAACTTCGGTTGGGAGAAAGGTTGGACAGACTGTTTCGTCCCCTTCTGTGAGGAAGTGCACGAAGCGTTTCACCACACCTACAACACCCACCGCCTGCCTTCGTGGAAAGCATTGATGAAGGACAAGAAATTGCCCAAGACCAAACTGATGAAATGGAAACTGAAAGCAACCTGCAAGAATATAACCGGAGAGACTCTCGCTTTCCTGACCTATAAAAAACCGGTATTACTGAACTGCCACCTGAAGTTCGATCCCAACCAACACTTCCACATCCCCGAACTGGGTATAGACGGGGATTATCTCCATGCTTTCCGGAAAATGACGGAAATCACGTGGAAGTTGAACGAAGTAACCGGACGAGAATGCCGACACCTGGCAGACAACCTGCAACTCCCGCAAGAATACGTCGGTTGCCAGATACGCGGAGGCGACAAGATCACCGAAACCAACCTGCTTCCGGCAGAGTATTACATACGCCTCATCAAACAGAAAACCGACTTGCGCGATGTCTTCGTGCTGACAGATGATTACCGTATCTTCCGGCAAGTACAGTCGCTCGCCCCGGACATACGTTGGTATACCCTATGCGATTCCGGCGAGAAAGGATATGTCAACAGTGCTTTCACGCAAACGACGAAAGAGTTGAAACAGAAGCAAATGACTCGTTTTCTTTCTTCCATACAGCTACTGATGAACGCTTCCATATTCACAGGAAGCATCACCACCGGGCCCAGCCTGTTCCTGCTCAAGAAGTTCTATCCGGACATCAGTCCTGCCGACTGTTTGCTTGAGGATTTCCCGCAAGCAGCCACCCTCCCTATCCCGGGACGCAGCCAAATGGCGGCGGAATTTCTACAAGGAAACTTAAAGTTATAGGAACTTGTCAATTTAATCACTACATTTGTATCATAACGTGCATTAACCGTTTCCAATGGACAAGAAATATACAGCAAAAGAACTTGATTTGTTACATGCCGAGCTTTACGACATATTGGGAGAAACCATTCGTATCTGTCGGAAACACGACATCCCGTATTTTGTGATAGGCGGTACTGCAATCGGGACACTCTATGACCGGGCGATACTGCCTTGGGACGACGATATAGATATCGGCATGGCACGGAAAGACTACAACAGATTTCTCGAAGTAGCCCCCCGGGAGCTGGGCGATTCCTACTTTCTTTCATGGATAGAAACAGATCCGCACAGTCCTTATTACTATGCCAAAGTCAAGAAAAACAATACCCTCTTTGTAGAAGAAATGTTCAAGAATGTCCCGATGCATCCGGGTATTTTTGTAGATATATTCCCGTTCGACAGGATACCCGACAACAAGCTGTTGCGGAAATTACAGTACGACGCAGCCGGTTTCCTCAAATGTTGCCTCATGGGAAAAGAGATATGGATGTGGAAACACTTCGGCAAATGCGAGATAGAACATCCCACAGACCGGGGAGCCTTCTCCTGCTTCTTGAATAAAGCAGTCGATGTTCTTTTCTCGAAGAAAGCAATTTACCGTATGCTGGTAGCCGTTCAAAGCTGCTTCAATTCATGGAACACGAAGTATTTCAACAACGTGATGACTACCACCGACCACGTGACCGGAGAAAGCCTCCGCCACCTGCAACCGGTGCCGTTCGGACCGCTCACAGTGAACGCTCCCGACAACCTGGAAGGTTTCCTGCGATACAACTACCCGACCCTGCACCGATATACAGAGGAAGAACAGGAGAAAGTGAACAATCACTACCCTGCCGCCCTTTCATTCAGTACGACTCCAAAACAAGAACTATGAATATGAAACCCGCTTTAGTAGATGTACCGGTACTGATACTGTTCTTCAACCGCCCGCAACAATTATCGCAAGTGTTCGAGCAGGTAAAGAAAGCACGCCCGTCACGGCTGTTTCTCTATCAGGACGGAGCACGAAACGAACACGACCTGCCCGGGATAAAAGCCTGCCGCGAAATCGTGTCGCAGATAGACTGGGAGTGCGAAGTAGAACGGTTCTATCAGGAAAAGAACTTCGGTTGCGACCCCTCGGAATATATATCGCAGAAATGGGCTTTCTCAAAAGTCGACAAATGCATTGTACTGGAAGATGATGATGTGCCGTCAGTCTCTTTCTTCCGTTTCTGCAAGGAAATGCTGGACAAGTACGAACATGACACCCGCATCAGCATGATTGCCGGATTCAACCCCGAAGAAATCAGCAAAGACATCCCTTACGACTATTTCTTCGCCACCACCTTCTCTATCTGGGGGTGGGCAAGCTGGAAACGTGTCGTAGACCAATGGGACGAGTTCTATACTTTTCTGGACGACTCCTTCAATATGCAGCAACTCGAACAACTCATCAAAGAACGCAAGTTCCGGAGCGACTTCATCTATATGTGCCGGCGTCATCGCGAACACCGGAAGGCTTTTTACGAAACCATTTTCCATGCCTCCATACTGTTCAACTCCGGACTGAGCATTGTGCCCACACGCAACATGATTAACAACTTGGGAGCAACGGCGGATTCCACCCACTTTGCCGGTTCCGTCCATACGCTGCCCAAAGGTTACCGCCGCATTTTCACCATGAAGCGTTACGAAGCGGAGTTTCCTCTGAAACATCCCCGCTACGTCATTGAAAATGTAGCGTACAAAAAAAGCGTCTACCGCATCATGTGCTGGGACCACCCGTGGATAAAGATAGGACGCTCGTTCGAGGAACTGTTCCTCAACCTGAAATACGGTAATTTTTCTATCATTACGAAAGCTGTTAAAAACCGAATAAACAAATGGCTGAAGAGAAACAAACATCACTAAAACCACTTACGATTTATTTCTACCATACCCGCCTCACGCGGGAAAGTTACGAGGAATGGAAAGAGTATAAATTCCCCGGACATATCTTGTACGGACTTCCATTGCTGGAAAAACACGGGATACGTTCCGTCATGCACAAGTGCCGGTATTTCTCAAGCCGCCTGAGGCTCATGCTCTACGCAACGAAAGAAATTCTGTTCTGCAAGGAGAAATATCAGGTGCTCTACGCCACCTCTTTCCGTGGTATCGAACCGGTGATTTTCCTCCGTGCACTGGGGCTATACCGCAAGCCGATCGTTATCTGGCACCACACGGCAGTAGTCAACAGTTCCGGTTTCGCACGCGAACAAATATCCCGCCTTTTCTATAAAGGCATAGACAAGATGTTCCTGTTCAGCCGGAAGCTCATTCAGGATTCGTTGAAAACCCGGAAAGTGCCTGCCCATAAACTAAAACTGGTACACTGGGGACCGGACCTCCCTTTCTATGACCACCTGTTGGCGGAAATGCCCGACCGCAAACCGGAAGGCTTTATCTCTACCGGCAAAGAAAACCGGGATGTAAGCACTCTCTTCCAGGCATTTGCCGCCACTAAAGAGAAACTCGACTTATATATCGCCGTCTCATGCGGTAACATCAATTATAAAAACATCATTGACGGTTTCACCCTGCCCGACTCTATCCATGTACATTACACCGACGGAGTAATCCCCTACGAGCTTGCCAAACTGGTGGCGCGGAAAAGCTGTATTGTCATCTGTTGTCTGGATTTTCCCTATACCGTAGGGCTCACCACACTCGTAGAAGCATTTGCTCTCGGCATTCCCGTCATTTGTTCGCGTAACCCCAATTTCGAAATTGACATCGACAAGGAAGGAATCGGCATTACCGTAGAATACGGCGATGTGCAGGGTTGGACAGACGCTATCCGCTACATCGCCGACCACCCCGAAGAGGCACGACGCATGGGCAACAACGCCCGCAAACTGGCGGAAGAACGTTTCAATCTCGAAATCTTTTCACGTGAAATAGCAGAAAGCTTGCAGGAAATATCAAACTTTTCCTCTAAAAACCGTACATTTGCATAAACTTTTATGCACATGAGAGTCCTGATTATAAATACGTCTGAACGAATCGGAGGAGCCGCCATTGCAGCCGGCCGGTTAATGGAATCACTCAAGAATAATGGTATTAAAGCCAAAATGCTGGTGCGCGACAAGCAAACGGACCAGATCAGCGTTGTGGGTTTGAAGCGCAGCTGGCTGCAAGTATGGAAGTTCATGTGGGAACGCATCGTTATCTGGAGCGCCAACCGTTTCCAACGGTATCATCTGTTCGATGTAGACATTGCCAACACGGGAACGGACATTACCTCTCTTCCGGAATTTCGGCAGGCAGACGTCATTCACCTGCACTGGATCAATCAGGGAATGCTTTCATTGAAAAACATCCGGAAGATACTTACTTCCGGCAAACCGGTCGTCTGGACAATGCATGATATGTGGCCCTGCACCGGTATCTGCCATTATGCACGCGAATGTACGAACTATCAACAGGAGTGCCACAACTGCCCGTACATCTACAAAGGCGGTAGCAAGAAAGATTTATCTTACCGCACTTTCCGTAAGAAACAGAAATTGTATAGCAACGCCCCCGTTCATTTCGTCACTTGCAGCCGTTGGTTGAAGGAACAGGCCCAGGTCAGCAGGCTGTTCGAAGGGAAAAGCGTTATCAACATCCCGAACGCGATCAATACCAACCTGTTCAAGCCACAGAACAAGGAAGAGGCACGGGCCAAATGTATGTTGCCGCAAAACAAGAAGCTGATTCTGTTCGGCTCGGTAAAGATCACCGATAAGCGGAAAGGGGCCGAATATTTAATCGAAGCCTGCAAACTGCTGGCTGAGAAACATCCGGAATGGAAAGAGTCGCTGGGAGTCGTCGTATTCGGCAACCAGTCCCAACAGTTGCAGGAACAGATTCCTTTCCATGTCTACCCGTTGCCTTACATCAAGAATGAGCACGAAGTGGTCAATATATATAATGCCGTAGACTTGTTTGTCATTCCTTCGCTGGAAGAAAATCTTCCCAACATGATTATGGAAGCAATGGCGTGCGGCGTTCCTTGCGTAGGATTCAATGTCGGCGGCATCCCCGAAATGATTGACCACCTGCACAACGGATATGTGGCCCGATACAAATCTTCGGAGGACTTTGCCAACGGTATACACTGGATACTGACGGACCCGGAATATGACGAGCTTTCCGCACAAGCCTGCCGCAAGGTATTAGGCAACTATTCCGAAAGCATTATTGCCAAGAAATATACGGATCTCTACAATAAAGTAACGGGGAAATATGCATAGCGTTCATCCTACTCCCAAGTTTTCGGTCATCACGGTGACCTATAATGCGGAAAAGGTACTCGAAGATACCATTCAAAGTGTGATTGCGCAGACCTATCATCACGTAGAATATATCATCGTGGACGGAGCCTCCAAAGATGGCACTTTATCTATCATCGACAGATACCGTCCACGGATACATACTGTTGTCAGCGAACCGGACAAGGGACTGTATGACGCCATGAACAAAGGAATTGCCCTCGCCAGCGGCGACTATCTCTGCTTTCTGAACGCAGGCGACTGCTTTCACGAAGACGACACGCTGCAACAAATGGTGCACACTATCAATGGTAACGAACTTCCCGACGTACTTTACGGAGAAACGGCTATCGTAGACGAGAAGAGGCATTTCCAACGTATGCGCCGTCTATCTGCCCCGGAAGTATTAACCTGGAAAAGCTTCAAACAGGGAATGCTGGTCTGCCACCAGGCATTCTTCGCCCGCCATACGCTGGTGGAGCCATACGACTTGAAGTTCCGTTATTCCGCCGACTTCGACTGGTGCGTCCGCATCATGAAGAAAGCCCGCACATTGCACAATACGCACCTGACAATCATCGACTATCTTGACGAAGGTATGACCACCCAAAACCGGAAGGCTTCTCTCAAAGAAAGATTCCGCATCATGGCAAAACATTACGGGCTGATAAGTACAGTGGCACATCATGCATGGTTTGTCCTCCGGCTATTCTTCAAACCGGGACAATAAGCGCGTTGCCTAAATCGGTAACGCAAGTAATTGGTACATTAATGTACGTGCCATACGCTCCTGCCCTTTCGTGTTAGGGTGCAGACGATCGAAACCCGAATCATAAAAATAGATAAGTTGTTCCTCAATCATCGGATTCATCCCTGTCACCGAGTTAAAGTCTATCACAGGAAGCCCCCAGAGATTACCGGCTTCTTTGACTGCCTGTACATAAGCGTCCACATATTCACCGCAACTATTCTGGTAATTCTCATCCGGCTGCACGTTCGTTTCTCCGAAATTGGCAAACGCACGATGCAACGGAGTCAGCAGAATGATTTGTTTATCAGGAAACAGCTGTTTCATCCGCGTTATCCCTATATTGATACGTCCTTTATAGGTATTACTGTCCATTACAGGGGTTCGTTTCTTGCGGGTCTCCATTTTCTTCATTTCGCCACGGGCCGCCAACACTTGTTCTTCCGTTTCCGTAAACCATTCGCCAATAGGTATACCGGCATTAAAATCATTCGTACCCATCAGGACAATGATTGCATCCACTTCCTCTCCATGTTCTTTCATCAATTGCTCCGCCTGCCGGGGCACATCGTTCCATTGTCGCCCGCTTATTCCATATACATAAGGAGTAATCCCCAACCATTCTTGTAGAAAGTCCCAGTACTTTTTAATCTTATTACCATAGCAGTTAGGATCTGTAATAGAATCTCCTATATATCCTACCTTCTTCCCTTGCCACGGATGTTGAACCCACCCGCTATGACTGTTCTCACCGGAGTTTACGACTTTAGAAGCTTGACTCTGTCCATGCAGAAAACAAGTACAGAATAATAGAGCTGCACACGTTAGTAATAACTTGCTTTTCATTGGTATTCTATATTAAATGAGACATTTTTATTCAATAGACAGCAAATGTAACTCAAAAAAATTAAGTATGGACACAAACGTTATATTTATCTCTTATCTCATTTAGCAGACCTTTTATCATCAGCCTTATAATATTCATCTAAAATCATTTTAAGATGTTGCCAACCGGCATTCACAACAGATATAATCTTGCCCGATTTATCTAGTAGAACCCCAAAAGGAATACCCGTTATAGAATATAACTCCCGTATACGTTTATCATCTTCTTTACCGGCAATACATAATTCAGGCCATAAATTCTCTTTCTTTGCCAATACAGACAACCAAGAAGCCGTGTTTACATCTAATGAAATCCCCAGAATGCCAAACCCTCTATCTTTATATTCCTGATATAACCGGACAAGATGTGGTTCTTGAGCACGACAAGGGCCACACCAGCTTGCCCAAAAATCCAAAAATAATAATTCATTCTTACCCACATAATCTGATATCCTCTTTTCGTTACCCAGCGAATCAATCAAAGTAAAATCCATAAATTGTTTTCCTTTTAACTGCAAGTATCTATTTCTCTTTTCCCAATATTCATATTGAGTCTTCACATCCGCTCTGGATTTATCCCTATCAGATAGTTTTTCATAAAGTTCGGCAAAGTATGGATCATCGGAATAACTAACATCATTTAAAAAGACCTCCCTACCAAGAGCATTATGGAGATATTTATTTTTAAACTTAAACCGATAAGAAAAGAATTGTTTATAAGCATCTTGCTTCAAATCAACATCTTTCAGCATACAAAATTGTTTCCAAAGAATACCACAAGAATCTTGAAAGACTCTATATTCGTCCACCAATGGGGAATGTACGATCGATTTCTGTTTTAATTCGACCAATATATCTCCTTTCTCAAGAAAAACTTCAGCAAACAAAACCGTATCCGGATAATTTCCCAAAGAGATTATAGACTTCTCATACAAATATTCCGGGCCTGTAAAATCGAAATGCCCATTTTGCACATAAGTGGAATCAGCAGAACGGATAATATCACCAGTAAATGTAAAAAGCGTCACCAACGAATCATTATATCTGGTATCAACTCTCCCGTTAATCCTAAAATGATTATTTTGTGCACAAAGTTGAAACGCATACAACAAAGTAATCAATAATATATATCTATTAATCATTTTATCTCTCCTTCCCTTCGATAAATCAAAATTCCCTTTCTATATTTCTCGCCAAACAATTTAATCGCTTCATAATGAGACAACGCACCTCGCACCATAGTATATCCACCTCTCCGCGTACCAGTTTCAGGATCAAATACAACAGAATAATCGACAAGCGTATCATTCACCAAGATTGTCATATCTCGCACATCATAAGAAAAAGAAAGTGAATCTATTTCTGATTCCATTTTCTTTATTGGTTTCTGAGAAAATACCATCCCACTAAGGAGCAAGCATAATAGAATAACAAAAATCGTTCTCATAATTTACAAAGTGTGTCAAAAGTATTATATTTACAAACTCTATCATTAATTAGCGCCACAAATAGATGTATATTTTCATTCATCCGGCATTTTAAAAGTGTAAGGAAAATCTTCTTTCATTGGATATGTTTTCTCTGATTGAAAGAAGGCGCGATTTAATTTAAACCCATAGGTCTTTCCTTTCTCCAGCTTACTTCTATCTAATATAATACAAAAAGTATATTTATCTTTCCAAAACGGCTGATAGTCTGTATAAGGTGGCG
>USPQ01000077.1 GCA_900556625.1 uncultured Bacteroides sp.
TCACAGCAACGCCGGTATCGCGGCAGTGACCTTCGTGTGAAAGTGAAGCTGACGTTGAAGGAGATCTCTACCGGAGTAGAAAAGAAATTTAAACTCAAAAAATATGTGCCGTGTGACCAGTGTCATGGCACGGGTGCCGAAGGTGACGGCGGTTCGGAGACTTGTCCTACTTGTAAGGGTAGCGGCTCCGTGATCCGTAACCAGCAGACTATTCTGGGCACTATGCAGACTCGCGTCACTTGTTCTACTTGTGGCGGTGAGGGTAAGATTATCAAGAACAAATGTAAGAAATGTGGTGGCGACGGAATCATTTACGGTGAAGAAGTGGTATCGGTGAAAATCCCTGCCGGAGTGGCAGAGGGTATGCAGCTTTCTATGGGTGGCAAAGGAAATGCCGGCAAACACAACGGTGTGGCAGGCGACTTGCTGATTCTCGTAGAGGAAGAACCGCATCAGGACTTGATTCGCGACGAGAATGATTTGATTTATAATCTGTTGCTTAGTTTCCCGACTGCTGCTCTAGGCGGAGCTGTGGAAATTCCGACTATCGACGGCAAAGTGAAAGTAAAGATTGATTCGGGTACTCAACCGGGTAAGGTGCTTCGTTTGCGCGGCAAGGGATTGCCGAATGTGAACGGGTACGGAACGGGGGATTTACTCGTCAACATCAGTATCTATGTGCCGGAAGCGCTCAATAAAGAGGAAAAGAGCACGCTCGAAAAGATGGAGGCTTCGGACAACTTCAAACCTAACACGTCGGTGAAGGAGAAGATTTTCAAGAAGTTCAAGAGTTTCTTCGATTAATTTTTTGCTATAATATATAAGGTATAAGTGAGCTGCAATCTTTTTTGTGGCTCACTTCTGTTTTTAGGGCTTGTCCTTTTAAAAAAAAGACATATATTTGTGTAGCAAATAAATGGATACTAAATATAGACTTCAAGTATGGCAGAACCTTTTAAGAATATGTACAACAAGCAATTTTTCGATCTGTTTACGAAAGATTTGAGACTTGTTATCGATGATTTTGATGCTCACGGTTTTGTTTCTCAAATAATGGATGATGAATGGGAAGGCAGGGAATTAAAACAGCGCTGGATACATATCACTAGCATTCTGAAAAAGTTTTTGCCGGCAGATTACAAAGAGGCGATCGCTAAGATTCTTGAGTTGTTGGATCATGTAAAAAGTACGCGGCCTGATTTTTCGGTGATAGACGATACGAAGTTTGGATTGATGCTGGAGTATGGGGTGATTATGAATAATTATGTCGAGCAATATGGGTTGGATGATTATGAAACGTCTGTCAAGGCGATAGAGAAAATCACACAGTTCACAAGTTGCGAATTTGTGACTCATCCTTTTATAATAAAATATCCGGATAAAATGATGAAGCAGATGTTGGTTTGGTCGAAACATGAGCATTGGGGAGTAAGGCGGCTTGCGTCAGAAGGTTGCCGTCCGCGTTTGCCTTGGGCGATGGCTTTGCCGAATCTGAAGAAAGATCCGACACCTATTATTCCTATTTTGGAGAATCTTAAAAATGATCCGGCAAGATTTGTACGGTTGAGCGTTGCCAATAATTTGAATGATATTGCGAAAGATAATCCGGAAATTGTCATTGATTTGGCAAAGAAATGGAAGGGGGAATCGAAAGAGGTAGACTGGATTATTAAACACGGTTGCCGGACGCTCTTAAAGCAAGGGATTCCGGAGGTGATGGAGTTGTTTGGCTTTGATTCTATCAGAAATAATATTAGTGTGGAAGATTTTCAGATTTCAAGTCTTAAGGTTAAAGTCGGGGATTCGTTGGAGTTTGGTTTTAACTTGTTGAATCATAGCAATAAGACAATCAAAATACGGCTTGAATATGGTATTTATTACCAAAAAGTAAATGGAACGCTGACGAAGAAAGTTCATAAAATCAGCGAAAAAGAATATACCGGAAATTCTACCACACGAATAACGCGAAAACACTCTTTCCGTGTGGTTACGACGAGAAAATTCCATCTCGGGCTTCATCAAATCGCTATAATAATCAATGGGAGTGAATTTGAAAAATATGATTTCGATTTGATTGAGTAATTCGATTTAATTGAGTTATTTGATTGGATTGGGTAATAACCACTACATATAATATGGATTTCTGCATTAGCTATTATCTCTACAAGCGCTGCAACAAATAATATAAATCCTCGATTCTCCGGATGAAAATCGAGGATTTTTTTATTTTGATTACTACTATCTTCTTCCTAATACCCCGGATTCTGTTTCAACCTCTCATTCATCACCCGTATTTTCTCCGGTATAGGAAATACAGTTGTATAGCCACTTGCTTCATCCGGCAGTTGCGGACGGCTGCTGTAAGCTCTTGTAAACTTCCCGAAGCGAACTAGGTCCTGTCGTCTCCATCCTTCCCAAGCCAGTTCCAGCTGACGTTCGGCAAGGATATTCTCTAAAGTGGCAGTGCGGGGAGAAGCGTTGACACGGCTACGAACTTCATTGAGTTCTTCATCTCCGTTTGCTCCGTTCCGGACTTTCGCTTCACTCTTCATCAACAAAGCGTCTGCATAGCGGAACAATACAATGTCATTCTCCATCAACTTACCGTCTTTTGTGGCAGTCGGGTCGACTTCATACTTTTTCATGCGGGCTCCTGCGGTTTGTTCGTATGGAGTGTCTGTTATATCCAGAGATACTTTCCAGGGCAGATATTCCAGTACCGTTCCATTATCCAGTTTGATTATGTTTCCTTTCAGGTCGTGGACAATTCCTGCAAAATAGCAAATATCAAAACGGGGATCTTGTTCCGCGGTTTCATAACCGAAAGTTTCGAGGGCTTCAATGGTGGCGCTAGGACCGTTCTCACCGCTTAACCCGTAAGCCTTGGCGTGATTATAGTGGCGGGAACGGAAGAGATATTGCATCTGGTTGGTGTACAGAGTTTTATTCATCGGGATAGTGAAGACATTCTCTACGGACGGTTCGTTGAATATAGAGAAATTCGTTTCGTATTCCGGTTCCAGTTTGTAGCCCATAGTCTTGAGTTGGTCACAATAGTAGATGACTGTTTCCCAGGCATTGAGTTCGCTGTCGTTCACAGTGAACTTTATATTTTTTCCATCTGGGCGTTGTCCGTCTGTCCAATCATTGTCTGTATAAACTTCGGAGTTCAAAGCCAGTTTGGCCAATAGGAAAGTAACCACGGGGCGAGTGATACGGCCATAGTAAGGGCCGGACTGGTTGCTATGTGCATCGCTCAACAAAGGAGCCGCCTCTTGCAATTCCTTGACAACAAAGTCAAAGACCGTTTTTCGTTCACTTTGCACTACATCTTTCATTGCTACGAAAGAGGATTGAACTAGCGGAATGCGTCCGAACAAATCCATCAGGTAATAATAATACATAGCCCGCATGGCACGTACTTCGGCACGGTATGTCGGCAGTTCCGTAGCGGAATGAGTTACGGCGAATTTGTCTATCCGTTCCAGTGATTTGTTACTTAACATGACGACTTTATAGAGATATTCCCATGTAGCCTGAATGGCATCATTCTCTATTCCCCAATCGTGCAGGTAAAGTCCTTGCCAAAAACCACCGTCATACCAGTCACCTCCACGGGTGGGGATAATGGCTTCGTCGGAGGTAAAGGTGTTCAGGTCGTAGACTCCCCTACCCGTTCCCTGCAATCCCTGACTATCACTATAACCGCCTACGTATGTATAAAGCGAAGCTACTGCATTGAGATATACTTCCGAGATTGTATTGTAAACGTCATCTTCGGGTAACTTATCTTTCGGATTTTCCTCCAAAAACTTACTACATGAGAATAAACCCAGGCACATTGCCAGAAAGAATCCTAACCGACTTTTATTTTTCATATATTGTTTCATCATCTCCTCCTCCATTAAAAGTTAATACTCAATCCCAGTGTGTACGTCCGCGCCAACGGATATCCCCGTTTATCATCCACGCCTAAAGTGGAGTTCACCGTTGAACTGTTAATCATGGGTGAAAGTCCCGAATAACCGGAAATGGTTGCCAGGTTGTTGACTGTAAATGCCAGACGCAGGGAACGGACATATTTTTTCAGTTTCTGCACTTTCTCAATCGGCACGTTCCAACCCAGCGTCACATAGTCGAAGTTGACATAATCTCCCTTTTCCAACCAATAGTCGGTGGCGGTTTGATCCTTGATGTTCTGTTTCGGGGCTTTCTTCATTACGTTATAGTCGGGAAATATATTCATGTTCATATAGGTCAGGGAGGTTCCGTTGTAAATTTTATGTCCGAAAGCTCCGTTAACCTGCAAAGACAGGTCGAAACGCTTGTAGCGGAAACTGATGTTGGAGCCAAGAATCGTTTTAGGTACGGCTTGTCCTGCCACGTAGCGGTCTTCACCATCTTCAAGGCTGACACCTCCGCCATTCAGATCGGCGATGCCATAGGTGTATCCACCGTTTCCGTCGGATTCCAGTCCCGTACTGTGGGGAAGATAGAACACGCCCAACGGTTGACCCACCATCTGATATACAATGTGGTTGTATCCTCCATGAAAGCCGGCTCCGTCGAGGCCAGAAAGACTTTTATATTCGGGAGCAGAAAGCATTTCGCCGTTATACATACCGCTTAATGAGAGCAGTTTGTTGCGCTGGAAAGTGATATTGGCATTGATATTCAGTTCCATATCCTTGGTCTTCAAGGGGGTGATGCCGATGGCGATTTCCGTACCCCAGTTGCGCATGGAACCGATGTTGGCAAGTAAGGTGTTATAGGTGAAAGGCGGTACGCTTACGTTGTAAAGGTAAAGCATATCTGTGGTTCGGGAGTTGTAATAGTTGGCGGAAAGCAGCAGGCGGTTGCCGAAAAGAGCTACGTCGATACCGGTATTAAAGGTATGTTTCACTTCCCATTTCAGGTCGGGATTCGTGTTCCGCAAGTCTCCTAAAGATACGACGGCGGAGTTTCCGACGGGGACTACACCGTTCGGCTTTACAAGGTTCAATGTAGTGTATGAGTCAATCCCACTCTGATTACCTGCCAGACCATAGCCAATACGGAATTTCAGATTATCCACCATCGGCAACTGCTTCATAAATTCTTCTTCACTAATCACCCATGCGGCAGATGCGGAGGGGAAGAATCCCCATTTATGGTTCGCTCCGAATTTGGAGGAAGCATCTGTACGGGCGTTCAGCGTCAGTACGTAGCGGTCGGCGTATGTATAGTTGAAACGTCCCATGAAAGATGCCAGACGGGGTTGGTCGTAGTAAGAATTAGTGCCTTCCCATAAGCGGAGTGCACCTGCCTGAAGATTATTATATCCGAATTTGTCGGTGCTGAAATTGCTTACTGTTGTATAATATCCCGTGTAGGTTTCTTTTTGAAGTTCGGCAAGTGCCAGCACGTCAAAGAAATGTTTTTTCCAGTTTTTCTTATAGGTCAGCATCATGTTGCCCAGCAAGGATTCTCGCTTTTTGGTTCCTTTGTAAGCCTGGCCGTTCGCCCAGACGGAGGTGGGGAGGTATTGCGAATTTTCCACGATATTATAGGTATAGGCGCCGAAGAGGTTTAGTTTCAGTCCTTCCAGCAGATTGAAAGTCAGACGGGCGTGCGTGCTGATGTGCGAAGTGGCATCATCATCCTGCACTTCCATCCATGCCAATGGATTGGTAATTTGGCTGGCAGTCGTTATTCCGTCCCAGGAATTGGTGACGGGGTCTTTATGGTTGGGGTAGGTGGGGTTGAATGTGGCTGCCGAATAGAACGTTTTCTGATAATCCACCAGATTATGATTCTTCTGAATGGAACCGAACATTCCCAGCTCGCAGTTCAGGAAGCCGTCGAACATTTTCTGATTCATGTTCATATTCGAAGTGAAGTTTTTCATGTCTTCATTCAAAATCACTCCCTGACGATCCATGAAACCAAGAGAAACGCGATAGCTGGACTCACTGGAACCACCATAAAAGGCGATGTGATGGTTTTGTTGTAGTCCTGTCTGTTCAATCTCTTTCTGAAAATCGGTATTATATCCTTTGTCCAGAATGGAAATCCCGCGTTCCGAAGCGATACGGCGGTACTCATCGCCGGACAGCATTTTCAGATTCTTGTAGACGGTGGAAATTCCGAAGCTACCGTTGTAGGCTACTTGTGTTCTGCCGCTCATTCCTTTTTTAGTGGTGACCTCGATCACACCGGAAGCTCCTCGTGAACCGTATTGTGCGGTTTCGGAAGCGTCTTTCAGAATGGTAAAGCTCTCAATATCCGTAGGGTAAATGGAGGTGAGCATGCTCAAGTCTCCAAATACTCCGTCGACGATTATCAAAGGGTCATTGCCACTGGTCAGTGAGGTAGTTCCCCGCAGGCGTACTGCATCCAAGGCTGCCGGACCATTTGACCCGCGTTGGATAGTCAAGCCCGGCACACGTCCGCGGATTGCTTCCAAAGGGTTCGTTATCTGGTCTTTATTCATCTGTGTCTCCGTAATCTTCTCTACGGAACCGGAGAGGGTTTTCAAACTTCCGGTGGCATATCCAACTGTTATCAATGAGTCTATGGGCGTGGTAACGGGTATCTCCTGAGCGAATATACCACTACACGAAGCCGACAAAAGAAGAGTGAGCAATGTTAGTTTACCGTGTCGTCGTATCATAATTGTTAGTTTTTAAGGTAATACTATAAATATAACAAAAAAAGAAGGAATCTGGTTGAGTGGATTCCTTCTTTTTTTATTTTTGGGACACGGAGTACCTCACGGTTATTTCACGGATTATTTCACGATTATCTCATCTGTGAATATCCAGCCTCCGAATTCTTTTCCGGCTTGAGCCTGATAGCGAATGTATCTTCCTGTAGCATTCCCCTTCCATGAGATGTCCGTAAATTGGATAGGAATTTCTTTGGTGACTTCAAAAGTCCGGTGTTCCAATTCCGTAAAATTGGTTCCATCGTCAGAGACAGAGATTGTGACAGACTCAGGCAAAAACACCTCCGCACCTGTCACTTGCATGAAAGCAGCAGTAACGGAATGAATAGGAGTAACAGTTTCCATATCGATTATCACATCTAACCGGTCACCGTCAATAAATCCCTGCCAACAACCGTCTCCATACGTCCAATCGCCACGTATGCCGTCCGTTAGAGCGGTATTGCCCTGTGCCGGATAATGGGGACTATACGATGAATTGTATATTACCTTCTTACTCAATGCCAGATGGGCAACAGGTTTTACGGATTCCGGACGACTGCCAATCTCATTCTTCAAATCGAAAGGATGATATCCCTTTGCCTGTAACTCTCTCACCGCTTTCAAGGCGCGGGCATGGAAATCCCGCCATGACTTACGCTCGGGAGCAGACCAAGCCACTTCCGCCAATGCGAGGATACGGGGATACATCATATATTCAACCTGTTCGGGAGTGGGAATATATTCCACCCATAAGTTACCCTGCACACCGTAAACAAGTTTAGCCTGCTCTGTAGTCAGGGAAACGGAAACCGGATCGTACGAATACACTTTCTTCAATGGCAGATATCCGCCGATAGCTTCCGGCTGTGAATAGGGTGCATCCTGATAACTGTCCAGATAACAATAAGCGCCGGGTGTCATGACAGCCCGATGACCGGAGGTTACGGCAGCAATCCCACCTTCTTCTCCACGCCAGGACATAACAGTAGCATTGGGAGCTATACCTCCTTGCAAGATCTCATCCCATCCCAGCAAATGACGGCCGTGAGCATTGAGGAACTTCTCAATGCGGTGTATCAGGTAACTTTGCAGTTCATCTACATTGGCAAGATGTTCATCTTTCATTCTCTTTTGACACTTCGGGCACGTTTTCCATGCCGACTTGCCAGCCTCATCACCACCGATATGGATATATTCTGACGGAAAAAGTTCCATGACTTCGGTCAGCACATTTTCGAGAAAGGTAAAGGTTTCTTCATTACCGACACAGAAGTCCGAATTCTTGTACGGCTCGCCCGAACAGGACAGTTGCGGATAAGCAGCCAGCACTTCTTCCGAATGGGAAGGCATTTCTATTTCAGGGATGACCGTCATATAATGCTGACGGGCGTATTCAAGTATCTCACAAATGTCTTTCTGAGTATAATAACCGCCGGAAGCTCCGGGTTCATCGAAGCGAACGTATTCGCGTCCACCGTTCCACCATTTCTTCCAGTTCGGTTCCGTACGCCAAGCGGCAAAGTCAGTGAGCAAAGGATATTTCCTTATCTCAATGCGCCAGCCTGCCGCATCAGTCAGATGCAGATGAAGCCGGTTTATTTTATAAAAAGCCAATGCGTCTATCTGCTTCTTCACAAATTCTTTGGAGAAGAAATGGCGGGAAACATCGAGCATAAAACCACGATAAGCAAAACGAGGAGTATCCTCTATTTCAACGGATGCGACGGAATAGCCCGTGCCCGAAGGGGTAAGCAACTGTAATAGTGTCTGCATTCCGTAGAATAATCCGGCTCCGGAAGTTGAACAGATAATGATTCGTCGGGGAGTGACGGACAGTGTGTAACTTTCCGGAGAGGGCAACCGGTCATTCTTTTCGGTTATCAGCAGTGAAAGTACTTGGCGTACGTCCTTTTTCGAACCTTTCTTCAACGAAACAGGAAGTGCTTGCAGACAGTTCTCCCAAAGTCTCGCTTCTTCCCCCTCTAAGTTTGTATAAAGCTTTGTCTTTTCTGATAGAAAAAAGTAGTCCGCACCCTGCTCCATTTTCAATGGAACAGGAATTACGGACTGTGCTTTGATGGGATGCACCACAAGGCACATCCCTAATATCCATAAGAAAAGACAAACTTTAGCGTATCTATTTCTTATATTCATTAATCAATACTGATTTCGTCTACAAACAAGAAACTGTTTTTACCTTTTCCACCATGCCATGCCGGCATTGATTTCTCCGGTGATGCAATAACTCTTACATACTGCGTTTTCACCGGAGTAAAGGTCAACTTATGATCATAGACACCGTCTTTATCATCTTCTTTCATTTCCGGATATTCTTCGGAAGCAACTTTAGTAAAGTTCTTTCCGTCATCCGAAACTTCTACGGCCACAGTTCTCGCATCGAATACCCAATCGCCTTTGGCCACACAAGTAGAGATGGACACGCTTGAAATCTCTACGGGTTGTTGGAGATCAATCGTCATATCCATGTCATTCCCGTTGAAAGCAATCCAACGGCCGGATTTGTAACTACTGTTTCCTTTCAGACCGTCTATCAATGTAGCAGCTCCCTTGAACATGTATTGTTCATTGATTTTCTGATTGGCAACAATCGGCTTCATGCTGGATTTGCTGAAATCAATTTTCTCGGTAAGCACCTTGCTGTCTCCTAAAGAACGAATAGCTTTGGCAGACAAAGTTGCATTTTCCTTGACTTTCAACACGCCTTCATACAAAGGAGAAGCAACGGTAGGTTCCGTACCGTCCAAAGTATAATGAATAGGGGACTTATCAATAGTAGATAACATAATATCCAATGTTCCTTCTGTCGGATTCGGTTCAAATTGGACCTGCACTTCAAAGACGTGTTTAGCATAATTATATCCTTCGGCTTCATACCATTTGATTAACTGAGGAAGCCGAGACAGGAAGTCTGCATAATTCTTCTTATCGGGATTCGTCCACTGAACTTCACACAAAGCAGCCCAACGGGGCAATACCATATATTGCGCATGCGAGAATGTAGCGATATATTCGGTCCAAAGATTAGCTTGTACCCCTTTTATACATTGCTGTTCCTCCGGAGTAAGAGAAGCTGGCATAGGCTCGTAGCTGTATACTCTTTCCATCGGCAGATAACCTCCGATACCGAAAGGTTCATTTTCGATATCTTTAGACTGATAGTAGTCGAAATATAAATAAGTATTCGGAGTCATGATGACATCGTGTTTCTGCTTGGCGGCTTCAATACCTCCTTTTTCGCCGCGCCATGACATCACAGTAGCATTCGGAGCAAGTCCGCCTTCAAGGATTTCATCCCAACCGATAATCTGGCGTCCGTGAGCATTGAGGAATTTCTCGATATGATTGATAATGAAACTCTGCAAACGTTCTTCTTTAGAGTGTTCCTTATCCGATTTCAAGCCCAACGCCTTGGCACGTGCCTGGCACTTCGGACATTGTTCCCATCTTACTTTCGGACATTCGTCACCACCCACATGGATATATTCCGACGGGAAGATTTCAATCAATTCTCCATATACATCCTCGAGGAATTTCAATACCTGATCATTTCCGGCACAAAGCACATCTTCGGATACTCCCCACTGTCTCCATACTTCGTACGGACCACCGGTACAACCCAGTTCAGGGTAAGCGGCAAGGGCAGCTTGCATATGTCCCGGAAGATCTATTTCAGGAACAACGGTTATGTAACGTTCTGCAGCATATTCTACAATTTCTTTTGCCTGTTTCTGCGTATAAAATCCACCGTAAGGTTTACCGTCATACTCACCGGAGTTGCGTCCGATGACGGTTTCCGTTCTATTGGAACCGATTTCTGTCAGCTTCGGGTATTTCTTGATTTCCAGACGCCACCCCTGGTCGTCCGTGATATGCCAATGCAAACGATTCATGTTGTGCAATGCCTGCATATCGATGTAAGTCTTTATTTCATCTACCGTGAAAAAATGACGGCTGGTATCAAAATGGGCACCACGATAACCAAAACGGGGAGCGTCTTTGATTTCTACGGCCGGGAGGGCTATATTTGCTCCCACAGCAATAGGCAAAGATTTACGCAAAGACTGGATACCATAAAATACTCCGGCTTCCGTAGAACCGGTAATGGTTACTCCGTCACCGGCAACTTTCAGCTGATAGGCTTCCGGATTCTCATTTTCTGTTCCCAAAGCCAGGATAATGGCATTTTTTCCTTCTGTTCCGGCCTCAATGGTAAAGTCTTTTCCCGTAGCCGTCTTCAGATAGTCGGCCAGGAATTTCGCATTGCGCTGCATCTTCTCGTTTCCTTCCGGATAGAGAATCTTTACTCCGCTTTTCAGGATAAAGGGGACTCCCTGCTCTACAACGATTTCCTGAGGCAAAGGAATTACCTGATAATTAGCTTCTTGCTGAACTGACTGGCAAGAAACAAAAAGCCCTGCCACCGCCAAGCATCCGGTTAATTTCAACAGTTGTTTCATAAATTAAAAAATTAAGTGTTAAGTTATTAATAAATTTATGGAGTCAAAGATATTATTTTTCTGCCATATTTCACATTTTCCATCATATTCCACGGATAATTTAACAAAATATATTAATCAGGTAAAACACAATAACCCACCAAAAATAGCTTTCTTCATAATATAATTATCTTATTTTTTAATAATATCTGTAAGCTTCACTGCTTGAAATGTCATGTGTGCTACACTACTTTCGTATAAAATGCCTATAGTTTCTTTATCAATCATAGTCAGACAGCTATACCCCCATCCCGGATCTTCATCCAATAAAAGTTGATGTTCCGGCAGCCAAGTAAGTCCTTTATCCAAACTTGCCTTTATTGTAATATGGTCACGTCCTTTTACTGTATTCGGATTTGAAAATAGAAGGATGTCTTTGTTCAACACATTATCCAGTGCTTTGACATTCAGCAAGCTGGCCATACATACGGGCTCATTAAGTGCCTTACGTGAAGAAGCGTGTTCGGTCCAGCTCTTGCCCAAATCTTTTGTAATGGATACCGCCCGGCTACCTCCTCTGTTATCACGCATATTCAACATCAAAACTCCCGGTTCTATTTCTACAACTTGGGCTTCTGTGGTATTGGTACGGGCCATGTTATGCATCTTCCATGTCTTACCTTGATCCTTACTATACATAATTCCGGCATTAGGGATACGTGTCGAATCTATAAACTGGGTCGGAAAAACCAATGTACCGTCACTCATCGTTATTCCCCGTCCCGGTCCTTGAAGTAGAAAATACCAGGATGGATCTTTCACCTGTTCTGTTATATTGATTGGTTCCGACCACGTTTTACCATCGTCAGTACTCTTTACCATCATCAATTGTGCTGTATGATTCATATCCATTCCCGGATGTGAACTCCACCACGCACGCTGATTACCCATACCATGTGTCCATGCAGCAACTATCCATACAGTATTTGTCTTTGTGTCTACCAGAATAGAAGGATCCCCTACCCCATTTTGGGCTTTTGGCAAACCACCATACTCACCAAATGAAAGAGGAAGACGCATTTTTTCCCATGTCTTTCCTCCATCTGTACTACGGCTCAACCCAACATCAACATATTCTTGCAAATCAACGCTACTATTATAACGAACATCATATACTCCTAACAAAGTTCCTTTATTCGTAGTCACCAATCCCGGAATACGGAAAGCTGCCGATCCGTCATCTCCTGCGTGACGTACGCCGATAGCCATTCGATGAGAGATATTCTTAGGAGAAAGATATTTACAAGTCAAATCTCTGCCATCTACTTTTACCGCACATAGTTCAGAGTTTATTCGGGTATATAAAGAAGTCCCTTTTTTCATCTGCAAGCTAATCCAAAAAAAATTTACGCCTGGAAATAATTTATAATTACTCTTAAGTACTACTTTATTGGAGGGTCTCACTACTTCCGCACATTTCACCGAATACGACGGATTGGCAGATAAGGTAGTTCCCGGATGAAAACTGGATATATATTCTACAGGAGCCATACACTTTTTATTTCTATGTTGCAATGCCTCCGTGCCTCCATAATAGAGTTTTACTAACTGGATATCGTGCTGTGGCGTGCTTTTGCTGAAATCTAATACGACTTCATTCAGTAACTTACTTTCTTCAGCATCCAAACGAATATAAAACAAAACATTGTCTTGCCGTTCTATCAGAATGGGGATTTGTGTTTCACGAATAAATACTGTATCTGAAACTCGGATAGTATCTGAAGCTTGAACACTAAAGAAAAATCCTAATAAAATAAAGAGGAGAAAATAATGATTTCTTTTCATAATGGGGGTATTAGTTAGTTTAACGCGGTAAAGATAGGATTTTTCTTATACAAATTAAGTATTTTCTTTAAAATACAATATGAGAGCCACAAACTTTCTCTCTATTACCAAGTTCTGGTAGGACT
>USPQ01000078.1 GCA_900556625.1 uncultured Bacteroides sp.
GTTTGTTATATTTTAAACTTGCACAGATTCGGTAGCCTGTTCTTTTTGCATACTCAGATTTAATTCATCTAAAATTTTTAAAGCCCGATCAAGAACGGTCGTATCATCTATCATTACAAGCCCACCATCCGGACCGGGCTCAAGATGTATTCCGACACTTTTTCCCTCCTTGAAATTATGACCTCCGAAGAAGTTTCGCACGGTATCTACGTGTAAACCAAGTTCGTCTGCTATTCTATGCATGCTACCGCTGGGCAATGAATCTTTAATCTTACGAAGTTCATTAAATGTTATTGTTCTCATGTCTCATAAATTTAATGGTTAGTACTATGTGATTTTTTATCACGCTATAAACTTAAGCAAAAAAAAAGATAAAACAAATTATTTGCTTATCTTTTTTTCTTAATTTATAAAATCTATTATTCTTGTTTATATAGCTTCAATGGCAGAAGCTGGTACCCATCCAACTTTTCCATCTTCTAATCGAATTTCTTTCCATTCTTTCATCGAATTATCTTTAATACTTACTTTTCTCCCTTCATGAAGAATAAATAAGCTAGTACCACTTTCGCTTGGAGTACTACGAACAGTAACACTTGGATTCATCACTATTGCTTCGTTTCTGATTACTAAATGCTCTTTTTGTTCAGAAGCAAACAGATTGGCACATATAGTAATGATTAAAAAGATGATTCCTGAGATGAATCCAGTTTTTTTCCATAATATCTGCTTTGAAAAGATGAAAGAATAGAGAGCTACAATTAATAAAATGAAAGAGATAATTCCTAATGTAGCCCAAGCATCTACGCTCATACTATTTATCAACGACTTGATCCATGAAACAAAAAAGACCTCAGGAATAGCTTCCACCTTGTCTATTGTTTTTGCACGAGCTACTTCAAGGTTAGCCCGAATATCACTATTGCCGGGTTGTAGCAGTAAGGCACGTTCGTAATTAAGAACAGCTTTGGCTATTTCTCCTATCTTATAGTAGCTATTTCCTAAATTATAGTACACTTCAGCCGCTTCTCCATTTTTGAGCAGTGCTTCGTAGATTTGAATGGCTGCGGTATAATCTTCTTTTATATATGCAGAATCCCCTTCCGTTTTTGTAACATTGTCCAATGTGTTATTGGAGAACATAGTGGTACTTGCTGCATGGATGGAATCTCCTTCATTCACTTGCTTGGAATCAACATTCAGTGAATCCTGCCCAAAACAAGTGATTGATATTAACGTTAATATAAAAAATAATATTTTTTTCATGACACAATCTCTTCTAGGTTAATGTTTAATTGAATTCTCCATTTTGCTTATTACCTCTATTGAAGATGAATAAACCTTGTCCATAGCTTGATTTTCGTCTCCCGGAGCGAAACGGGCAAATTCACAATCATTTAGTGCATTCAAGAAATCCTTGATTAATTCCTCGCTTACTCCGTGATTTCTCAATTTTTCTTCTATATTGTCCTTGGACAAACGAGATACAGGAATATTTAATTTGTCACTAATATATCCCCATAAAGCTTTCAATACTTCATCATAAAAAGCATCTTTTTTATTTTCAGAAAGCAGTTTTCCTGCTAATTTCATACGTTTGGTAGCCACTTTGTTGGCTTTTTTGGTTCGTACTTTAGCGGCATTCGCATTTTCAGCAGCTTGCTTGCGATAGATGATAAAGAATATTATAAAGGCAAGAGCCGGAATAATATAGAAAAGCCAATAAGACATGGAGCCGTAGAAGAAACTTCCTTTAGGTTGGAGAGTTACTTCATTCTGTTTGATGTAACGAATATCTTCACCTAATACTTTTAAGTCTTCCTTGTTGGTAAAGTTCGCAATTACCTGGTCGGCATTTCCTGCACCTTTTTCAATATTCACTACATATTCTTCCGTTTTCAGAGTTTTGTATGATTTGGAACGAATGTCAAAATAGCTAAAAGATACCCCTGGAATCTTATATGTGCCGGCATGTCTAGGGATAGCTAAATATTCAATTACTCTGTTACCTGTAAGTCCTTCCCGAGTTAATCTAACTTGATTGTCTACTTTAGGATCATATACTTCAAAATCTTCCGGGAATTTTATTTCCGGATTAGAAATTAACTTCAAATTTCCTGTACCGGAAATCACTAGTTTAATAGTAATAGCATCATTGGTTTTCAATTCTTTGCTGTTGATAGAAGAAGAAATTGTAAACTCTCCTACTCCACCTGAGAAATCAGCCGGTTTACCTGCCGGAAGCGGACTGACATTTATTGCTATCTTAGGGGTAGCAATAGACTTTTTAATTTCTATAACGTTACTTCCTCCATTAAAGAATGCATCAAAAGGGTCATCCGATTGTACTGGTTTGCCTATAGTCATTTGGAATTGTGCCGGATCTATGTACAATTTTCCGGATTGTTGAGGGAATAGCACGAACTGACGATAGACAGTTGTATAATAATTACGTCCACGATAATGTTCCGGAGTCCATCTGGCATTTGTTGTCATTTCAATCTCTTGTGAATGAAAACCTTTGAAATCGGGTAACTTTGCATTATTCAATTGCAAATTAGACTCTCTGGTATAAATTTTATAAGTCAAGACAAATGCCTCCTGCTCAAATACATTCGTTTTACTAGCCGTCGCAGTAATAAATAGATCTTGATCGGATACACTCGTACCGGAAGAGGAATGGGCGGAAGAACCTCCTTGTCCACCATTGCTGTTCTGGTCTTGTGGTAAAACCTTGATTTTTACGGAGTTTGATACCATTTGGTTACCATCGGCCACAATTGAAGCACCGCCAATTGTGTATTCACCGGCAGTATTGGCCATCAATATATACGTAAATGTAATACTACTCGTAGATGTTACGTTGCCATTTACAATCTGGGTACTACTTTGTTGTGAACGGCTTGGTCCCATCAACACATCAAATCCTTTGATTGATGGGGCTCGGAAATCTTTTACTTTTTGTGTAGTTACGGTATAAGATAGTCTGAATTGATCGCCTACTACTACTGCGTCAGGAGCAGAAGCAGTAAAAGACACTTTATCGGCAAATGCCTGAGTGCTATATGCTATCAATGCTATCAATATGATAATCAGTTTCTTCATTGCTTATGAAATTTATATCGTCAACTTTATATTACCAATCTTTTTCCAAACGACCACCTTGCATAACCTGCTGTTGCTTCTTTACTTTATCCTGTACGTCTTTCTCATCTTGCATCACAGAATTAAGCAATTGTTCAGCGTTTTCTTTTGACATCTGATTCTTTTGTTTCTCAGATTTTGGAGGTTGTTGTTGATCCTTCTTTTGGTCTTGCTTCTGATCGTTCTGTTTATCTTTGTTCTGGTCTTGCTTTTGATCTTGCTTTTGCTGATCTTTATTTTGATCCTGGTTTTGATCCTGATTCTGCTTATTTTGTTGTTGGTCTTTCAACATTTTTTGTGCAAGAGCCAAATTATACCGGGTCTCATCGTCAGCAGGATTATTACGTAAAGACATCTTATAAGCATCCACAGCCTTTGCATAATCTTTACCGGCTTGAAGAAGTACGCCCATGTTATGATATATTTGAGCCAACTTCATCTTATCCTTCTCAATATTGCTGGCCGATACATATTGTTCCATAGCTTCCTGCATTTTCTGTTGTTGTGAGAGTGTATTCCCTAAATTATACATAGATACTGTAGATTTAGGATTCACCTCCAAAGCTTTCCGATAATTCACTTCGGCATCCACAAACACACTGTCATTAAACAGGCGATTTCCTTTGCGGATATAGTCACGTTCTGCTTTCTGAGCCGATACAAAGGCGGCTGACAGCAGAAACACAGCGAATAGAATATATTTACTTTTTAACATGCGCATAACTACTTCTTATTAGAAAACAGATGAACGTTCTTAAATAAAGGATTCTTGCGATCTAAAATTAATATTTCCGCTAATAACAATAATAGAATAATCCAGGCAATAGCTTGGAACTGTTCATTAAACTCCGTATATACCTTAGATTCCACATCAGATTTTGCCATCTTATTGACTTCCTGATTGATTGCTTTTTGAGCTGAATTAGAATTATCTACTCGTACATAGATACCTTTTCCTTCTTTGGCAATCTCCTGACACATTGTTTCATTTAAGCGGGTAACAATCACATTACCCTCACGGTCACGCCGATAATCGTTGGTACCTTCTGCTGGGATAGGAGCACCATCGGGCATACCTACTCCCAACACATTAACCTGGATACCTTTTTCGGCAGCAGCTTTTGCCGCTTCAACAGCACCACCTTCATGATTTTCCCCGTCAGTAATTACGATAATGGCGCGTCCTACTCCTTCTTGTGGAGTAAAGCTACGTGCAGCCAAATTAATCGCTTCTCCAATAGCCGTACCTTGCTTGGATATCAATGAAGGATTGATAGATTCCAGAAACATTTTAGCGGAAATGTAATCACTGGTAATCGGTAGTTGAGTGAAAGCGTCACCGGCAAATACAATCATTCCCACTTTATCATTGTCAAGTTCATCCACCAGTCTGGATATCAGTCTTTTGGCTTTCTCCAAACGGCTGGGTTGTACATCCTGAGCGAGCATAGAATTTGAAATATCCAGTGCAATGATGACTTCCACGCCTTTACGTTTTACTGTTTCCAGTTTGGAACCAAACTGAGGACGTGCTAATAATACTGAAAACAAACCGATAGCGGCAAAAAGTATCCAGAATTTTACATCCGGGCGATATTTGGATACATCGGGCATTAACTGCGCCAATAAAACCGGATCTCCAAAACGTCGGATATTCTTTCTTCTCTTGTAGTTGGAATACAAGTAGAAAGCTGCTAAAAATGGTAATAGCAGCAATAGGTATAAATATGTAGGTTCTCCAAATCGAAACATCTTTCTTAACTATTTTACGATTGACTAATTTACGGTTGACCACCTTATGGAATCTTCTTCAGTATGGAATTACGCAATAATACCTCCAATAGAACACAAAGGAAAGCAGCTAGTGCGAACCAATGATATTCCTCATCCCGTTTGCTATACTCTTTTACATTCAGCTTAGTCTTTTCCAGCTTATCAATTTCTTCGTACACCTCTTTCAGTTTCGAATTACTTGTAGCCCGGAAGTAATTACCGTCCGTAGTACCTGCAATTTGCGTCAATGTTTTCTCATCAATTTCAACAGGCATACTAACATATTGTACAGTATTTCCTACCGGATAAGGATAAGGCGCCATTCCATTCGTACCAACCCCGATGGTATACACACGAATTCCAAAGCTTTTTGCTATTTCAGCAGCCGTCATAGGAGAAATATCACCTTTATTGTTAGTACCGTCTGTCAGCAAAATAATGACTTTAGATTTTGCTTTACTGTCTTTCAGTCGAGTTACAGCATTTGCTATTCCCATACCTACGGCAGTACCATCTTCAATAAGACCGCATTTGATATTGTGAATCATATCTAGCAATACAGCATGATCCACAGTCAACGGGCATTGAGTAAAACTCTCACCGGCAAATAAAGTAATACCTATATTATCATTAGGGCGTCCGTTGATAAACTCTGCCGCTACATCCTTGGCTGCTTCCAATCTATTGGGCTTTAAGTCTTCGGCCAACATACTAGTAGAAACGTCAACAGCCAGCATTATATCAATACCTTCTATTTCGCTGTTCTGCCACTTATTGGTTGTTTGCGGTCGTGCGAGGACCAGAATTACCAATGTTAACGCAAAAAGACGTAAAAGAAAAGGAGCATGCAACAAATAGTTCTTATAACTTTTAGGTGTATGCGCATATACCCGAGCGTCCGAAATCTGAAGAGTAGCTTCACTTTTCCTTTGCTTCAAGATATACCATACAATATAAGGTATAAGTAGTAATAGCAAAAACAGATATTCTATATTGGCAAAAAACATTTTATTTATGATTTAACAGTTTACTTTTAGTATTCAAGTTACTCATTCTTTACACAAAAAGATTGTATATCTGCATACCTATATATATAAAGACGCCAATCAATGCCGCAGACAAAAGTGCAATTCCGCAAATCAACATTACTTTAACGCGTAAAGAACGTTTTTCAATAATCGTAATTTCCGTTGGTTGCGGTTTCTGATTTTCCTCTTCCGGTTGTTTTGTTTCATTGATAAAGTCAATTGCATTAATTAAGTTTGCATCATTTTCGTTCATCTGAGGATCATGCTTGGCAAACTTCACTAAATCGGCAGTCTGAAACAGTTCTTTTAGGTCAGATATAGCTTCTTTATCCTTCAATTCCAATAACTTATCAATAATTTCCGATGATGTCATTTCCAATGCATTGAATCCGAAACGATCCTTTATATACGTGCGAAGAGCATCAGTCAATTCCGTATAATATTCCTTCGATCTTCCCTTCTGCCATACTTTCTCGGTTTTGATACGTTCTATCTCTTTCATTGCAGCTTGGTGTGGCGGCAATTTCGGTTCTACTTTTATCTTACGGATAATAGGTTTATTATCACGTATACGAACAATGAGATAGATCAGCAAACCGAGTAAAGGTAAAGCTAAGAATGAGCAGGAAATTAAACCGTACCAGTCTTCCCATGCAAAAGGAGCTTTCATTACAGGTTTCTGTCCGAAGAATTGATCAGGGTGTAATGTGTCGACCGGTATTGAGTAGACTTTCAGTGCTAAAGCTTTTGACTTATACTCTTTGCCATCTACAGTAACAGGTATTGGCGGCAGGTAATACAAAGCCGAGTCAAAAGAAGTGATAACATATTCCTGTGTGATTAACATTCGCTGGCGGTCATTCAAAAATTGCGTATCCGGTTTGACTGTTTCTATAATTTCCACACCTTTTACTAAAGTATCAGTATAAGCAGGGAAAATAGCATGTTGTTTAGCATCCATAGCCACTTGCAACTGCACTTTTGCCTGTTCACCGATCAGTATTTGCAATGAATCTATCTTCGCCTCTACCGTAACAGATTGTGCAGCTACTTTATCAATGGATAATAGACCTAATAATGCTATCAGAATAATATTTCTACTCATCTTTGATTTCATTAATTTCGTTTGGCAAATAAGTTCAACAATGCCTTTACGTAATCCTCATCGGTTCTGACAGAAACCGAATCCACATTACTTTTCGTAAATGTGTCGTTCAGTTCCGTCTGCTTTTGAATCCACCAATCGTGATGCGCGCGGCGTACAGCTTTTGATGAAGTATCAATCCACTGCTCATGTCCGGTTTCCGCATCTTTTATTCGCATGAGACCCACAGGAGGAAGATCACTCACTCTCCGGTCATAAACCTGTAATGCTACTACGTCATGTTTCCGGTTGGCAATAGTCAGAGCATTCTTAAAACTTTCCTGATCAATGAAGTCGGATAGAATAAAAGCAGTGCAACGTCTTTTCATTACATTCGTCAGATATTCCAATGCAAGACGGATATTAGTACGACGGCTTTCCGGTTGAAAGTCAATCAATTCACGAATGATATATAGAATATGTTTACGTCCCTTTTTAGGAGGAATAAACTTCTCTATCCGGTCTGAAAAGAAAATCACTCCAATTTTATCATTATTCTGAATAGCAGAGAAAGCAAGGGTGGCAGCAATTTCCGTCACCATATCTTTCTTCAACTGCTTGACGGTACCGAACTCCAAACTTCCGGAAACATCAACCATTAACATAACTGTCAGTTCACGTTCTTCCTCAAACACTTTTACGTAAGGTTTGTTGAAACGCGCGGTCACATTCCAGTCTATGTCACGTATATCATCGCCGAATTGATATTCGCGGACTTCCGAGAATGACATACCCCTACCCTTGAAAGCCGAATGATACTGGCCTGCAAAGATATTATTAGACAATCCTCGTGTCTTAATTTCAATCTGACGAACTTTTTTTAGTATTTCACTTGTTTCCATTTAGGGCACTTCAACCTTATTCAAAATCTTACTGATGATTTCGTCCGAAGTCATGTTATTAGCTTCCGCTTCATACGTCAATCCGATACGGTGGCGAAGAACATCATGCGCAACAGCACGTACATCTTCCGGAATTACGTAACCGCGGCGTTTGATGAAAGCGTATGTACGGGCAGCCAATGCTAAATTGATAGATGCACGGGGTGAACCACCGAAACCGATCATATCTTTCAATTCCTTGAGGTCATATTTCTCCGGAAAGCGAGTAGCGAATACAATGTCTACGATGTAGCGTTCGATCTTTTCATCCAGATATACCTGGCGAACTACTTTACGTGCTTCAATAATTTCGTCAGCTTTCATAATTGGTTTTACGTTGAACTTTTCTCCATTAATATTCTGACGAATAATCAACTTTTCCTCTTCCAACTTCGGATAATCAATAACGACCTTCAGCATAAAACGGTCAACTTGTGCTTCCGGAAGCGGATAAGTTCCTTCCTGTTCGATAGGATTCTGAGTAGCCAATACGAGGAAGGGTTCCGGCAATGTAAATGTTTCTTTACCGATAGTAACCTGACGCTCCTGCATGGCCTCCAATAAAGCACTCTGTACTTTAGCCGGAGCACGGTTAATTTCATCGGCTAATACAAAATTAGCGAAAATAGGTCCTCTTTGAACTTTAAAAGATTCGTCTTTTTGACTGTAGACCATTGTACCTATGACGTCCGCAGGCAATAAGTCCGGTGTAAACTGAATGCGGCTATATTTCGCATCAATCAGAGAAGCAAGCGTTTTAATAGCTAAAGTCTTTGCCAAACCAGGTACACCTTCCAAAAGAACATGACCATCGGAGAGTAATCCGATAAGCAGCGATTCAACCAAATGTTTCTGACCAACAATGATTTGGTCCATACCTGTTGTAAGATTGGTAACGAAAGCACTTTGTCTTTCAATCCGCTCATTCAACTCGCGGATATCAATTGATTCAGCCATAAATACTTAATATTTTATTATTTAAATCCCATTATTTCTATATAAGCCCTGCCAATAGTAGCATAAGGCTTTTTATTTTGCCCCAAAAGTACGCCATATAATTAACGATTGCAACTAATTTTTATTAAAAAACAATGCGAAGTCTTTAGATTAAGGTACTTTCATATGCTTTTGTACATCCATAACACTTCCCCCGGCCTATACAGGGGTAAGACCGGGGGAATGGAATTTTTATCACTTATTCTTTTGTAAGTTCCGGAATTTTTATTGTTGTGCCGTATGGTACATTATTCGGGTTCTTAATAACGTCCGGATTGTGTTTCACAATATACGGCCACATAGCCTTGGTTCCATAGAATCGCAAGGAGACCCTTGTTAAAGTTTCACCTTCTTTGACCGTATATTTAGTCTTGGTTCCGGTTATTTTATAAGAGGCGGAATCCAAATATACGGATGTTGAAGGTTGCTGCCGGATAACTTTATTTTCAGTTTTGGCAGGTGTCACTGCTTCTTTCTTTTGAGGGACAACCGGTGTCGGAGTGATAGAGGTTTTGGGTGTTTCCGGTTTTATATCTTTCACAGAGTCTTGTTCGATCGTGTCGGATAACTGTACTTCCGGCTTGACAGGCTGAGTTGTTACGGGAGGCATATCAAGAGCATTCTTGTCGGATGACGAAGAGAATAAATCCGGATAATAAATGAATAAAACAACCCCTCCACATAATAACAGAACAAGTATGATGATCGTTATTAAATAAGGAACAGGCGATTTCTCTTTTACAGAAGAATCGGGAATATTCTTTTGGGGAGTCGGCTGTATAGCAGTCTGTGCTACTTCTGCCCCTTTTTTCATCTCGTTCTTACCTTCTTGCGACAGCACTATCGTACTTTCCGGTTTTAGATTTGCCCTCAGAAGCTCTTGTTCTATAATCTCCTCCGCAGTAATTATTTCTTTCTTTTCTACAGGAACTGTTTTCGGTTCTACGACAACAGATTGTGGTTCTATAGATCGTGGTTCTACAATAGGTTGTATCTCTGTAAGAGACATTTCTTCTTTTTCCTCTTCCTTAGGCTGGGATTGTGGCTCGATAGGTTCCGGTATGACTGTCGGAATTACTTCTTCCCCGCTTTCCTCTTCTTCCGTTTCTTCTATAGGAGTGTCCTCTAAAACAGTATTCTCATTTAAAACAACCGTCTCAAAGTGTGCAAAAGGCTTGTTTATCGTATCTCTTAAATTTGCATCCGGAGAAAACGAGACTTTGGTATGGCCTTTTATTTGAAAACGTTCCCCAGTGTTCACATTAACACTTTCCCGACTATCTACATCAATAAGTTTGAAAGTACCCAATCCTTTGATTTTTACAGTATTCTCGCTCTCTAAGGCCTGTTCTATCAAAAGAAAAAACTCTTTTACGAACGCCTCAGCATCCTTTTTGGTCATGCTATGTTTTGCTGCCAATAAGTCAGTAAGATCTTGAATTGTTAGTCTTTCATTCATAACGGGGAATATATTTATTTAAACTTATCTTTCAATGTATTACTAGGTCTATAAGATAATACCAGTTTTGGGGGCACCAACATACGCTGTTTGCTTGCCGGATTTATGGAAATGCGTTCCGCCTTTTTCTTTACTTCAAAAGAACCGAATCCCTGTACCGCAATCATGTTGCCTTCTTCCAACTCTTGCGTCATGCTAGCCAACAAAGAATTGATTAATTCAGAAGTATCTTTGATGGTATATCCTAGTCTTTCCGCTAGCTCGGATGTAAATTCCTTATTATTCATACATTTATAACCTTTGCATATAAATCAAAATCGTCCGCATCTATCACTTCCACCTGATAGAACTGCCCAATCTCAAGCTCTTTTTCAGAACTATTAATCAGAACCTCCGGATCCACCTCCGGTGAGTCGAATTCTGTTCGTCCGATATAATAATCCCCCTCCAACCGGTCAATGATAATTTTCATTTGTTTTCCGATTTTAGCGGCGCTCAATTCAGCTGAGATTCCTTGCTGGATATCCATCAGCTCATCAAGTCTGGCTTGTTTAACTTCTTGCGGGATAGAGTCTTCGTACGCTTCCGCAGCATAAGTTCCCTCCTCTTCGGAATAGGCAAAAGCTCCCATTCGGTCAAAACGCACTTTGCGTACAAACTCTTTCAGTTCTTCAAAGTCCTCTTCTGTCTCTCCCGGATGTCCCACCATTAAAGTTGTCCGCAGGTGAATGCCCGGCACTTCTTTACGGAATTGCTCAATCAGTTTATAAGTATCCTCCTTAGTGACTTGACGTCGCATTAATCTCAACATCTTGTCACTGATGTGCTGGAGGGCGATGTCCATATATTTGCATACATTGTCGCGTTCACGCATAACCCGGAACAAATCAGTAGGAAAATGCGCAGGATAGGCGTAATGAAGGCGGATCCACTCTACACCCGGAATGTCGGAGATACGTTCAATTAGTTCCGGAAGCATTTGTTTCTTATATAGATCGACCCCATAATAAGTCAGCTCCTGTGCGATCACTTGAAACTCTTTTACGCCTTGAGATACCAGATACCGGACCTCATCAAGAATTTCATCAATCGGTTTGGATATGTGACGCCCTGTGATGATAGGAATAGCACAATAGGAACATTTCCGGTCACACCCTTCTGATATCTTCAGATAAGCATAATGTCGGGGAGTCGTTAATGTCCGTTCGATATATAATTCATCATGATACGTCTGTCCTAAATCCTGCAACAATTCCTTCCAATTGAACTTGCCATAGAACTTATCTACCTGCGGTATCTCGATTGCCAATTCTTTAAGGTAACGTTCGGAAAGGCAACCCATTACGAAAAGCTTTTTCAAATCACCTTCTTCTTTCCTTTCGGCAAATTCCAGAATCATATTGATGGATTCCTCTTTTGCGTCACCGATAAAACCGCATGTATTAATAACAGCTATTTCACCTTGCGGATTTTCCGTATCATGAGTCACACTGTATCCGACTTCTTTCAATTGACGTATCAATTGTTCCGAGTCTACCAGATTTTTAGAACATCCCAAAGTGATTATATCAATTCTTCTTTTTTTCATGCATTCTCTCCAAACAAAGAATCTACAAACTCATTCTTACGGAATACTTGTAAGTCTTCTATGCCTTCACCTAATCCGATATATTTAACGGGAATCTTGAATTGATCTGATATGCCGATTACAACTCCTCCCTTCGCTGTACCATCCAGTTTTGTAATGACCATTGCTGTCACTTCCGTTGCAAGAGTGAACTGTTTTGCCTGTTCAAAAGCATTCTGACCTGTAGAACCGTCCAATACCAATAGAACCTCATTAGGAGCATCGGGCACTACTTTCCGCATCACATTCTTTATCTTTGTCAGCTCGTTCATCAAACCGACTTTGTTGTGAAGACGTCCGGCAGTATCAATAATTACAATATCCGCATTGTTGGCAACCGCAGAACTAAGTGTATCGTACGCCACCGATGCAGGGTCGGCACCCATTTTTTGCTTAATGACAGGCACACCTACTCGTTCTCCCCATATCATAAGCTGTTCTACTGCGGCAGCACGGAATGTGTCGGCAGCTCCCAAGTAAACGGACTTGCCTGCTTTTTTGAACTGATAAGCCAATTTGCCAATTGTTGTGGTCTTGCCTACTCCATTCACTCCCACAACCATAATCACGTATGGTTTCTTATCAATAGCTACATCAAAATCAGCTATATCTCCCGAATTGTTCTCAGTCAATAAAGCGGCTATTTCATCGCGTAATATATGATTCAGCTCTTGGGTATTCACATATTTATCTTCCGCTGCACGTTTTTCTATGCGCTTAATTATATTTAAAGTGGTTTCCACACCTACGTCAGATGTGATCAGCACTTCTTCCAGATTATCCAACACTTCGTCATCCACCTTTGACTTACCGGCTACGGCACGAGCTATCTTACTAAAGACACTCTCTTTGGTTTTAGATAATCCTTTATCTAAAGTTTCCTTCTTTTCCTTGGAAAAAAAACTAAAAAATCCCATATTTATAGATGTTTGTATGATACATTATGCTACAAAGATATAACAAAGGATTGGAAAAGTAAAAAAAGAAGCAATAAAAAAT
>USPQ01000079.1 GCA_900556625.1 uncultured Bacteroides sp.
GAGTATGCAAAAAGAACAGGCTACCGAATCTGTGCAAGTTTAAAATATAACAAACCGAATCCCAATTGAATAAAACAATTGGGATTTCTTATTTGTTCACCTTATAAAATATACATTTATGAAAGATAAATTAGTAACTCTAGCCATTCTGACGTATACTAAAGCTCAGATATTAAAGAATGTCCTCGAAAATGAAGGTATTGAAACATACATTCATAATGTTAATCAAATACAACCAGTCGTTTCTTCGGGGGTTCGTTTACGAATCAAAGAAAGTGATTTACCACGTGCACTAAAAATAACTGAAAGTTCTACTTGGTTATCTGAAAGTATAGTGGGAGAGAAGGAACCTAAAACAGAGAATAAATCAAATAAGATTTTAATTCCTGTCGATTTCTCTAATTACTCGATGAAAGCATGTGAATTTGCTTTTAACTTAGCAAAAACTGAGAACGCAGAAGTTATCTTATTACACGTTTATTTTACACCAATATATGCGTCCTCATTGCCGTATGGTGATGTCTTCAATTACCAAGTTGGAGATGAAGAGACTGTAAAAACTATTATTCATAGAGTTCATTCTGATCTCAACACCTTATCAGCTAAAATAAAAGAAAAAATAGTTTCAGGGGAATTTCCGGATATCAAATATAGTTGTATTTTACGAGAAGGCATTCCTGAAGAAGAGATTCTCAGATATGCAAAGGAAGAACGTCCTATTGTTATCATCATGGGAACTCGTGGAAAAAACCAAAAAGATATTGATTTGATCGGTAGTGTAACCGCTGAGGTCATTGATAGAAGCCGTGTTCCAGTATTAGCTATTCCAGAAAATACTCCATTTAAACAATTTAGTGAAGTCAAACGGATTGCTTTTATAACTAATTTTGATCAAAGAGATTTAATAGCTTTTGAGGCATTCTTTAACACTTGGAAATCGTTCCATTTTTCTGTCTTTTTGATACATCTTACGGAATCTAAAGATACGTGGAATGAAATAAAACTTGCAGGAATAAAAGAATATTTCCATAAACAATACCCAGGTCTAGAAATCCATTATGACGTTGTGATGAATAATAATTTATTGAAAGGGCTTGACCAATATATCAAGGATAACCAAATAGATATAATTACATTGACTTCATATAAAAGAAATATATTTGCTCGATTATTTAATCCTAGTATTGCCAGAAAGATGATATTTCATTCCGATACACCATTGCTTGTTATTAACGGATGATCGAACAGAAGCAAAAAAAGAAACTATATTGGAGGAATAATCAATATTATGTTTAATATGTAAAAGGAGTAAATAATAAAACTTTGCTCCTTTTCTGTTTTATTAGCCCTCTACTTCAATCTACAAAAAGAAGGCCACTAAGGAAGCGACCTTCTTTACTAATCTCATATGGAGAAAAAATTATTACTTCATCATCTTATCAATTTCTTCAAATTCCGGTCCCATATTCAAGTTATAATAAACACGGTAAAGTCCTTGCAACCACAAATCTTTCTGGTCTGGTTTCAAAGCACGGGCTTTCTCATAAAAAGGCTTAGCTTCTTCATAGAACTTCTTTACTACAGCCTGTGCTTCAGCATACTTAGGATCATTAATATCCGTCGTTGCTTTATCAGCATAATCCTGCGCTTTCATCAAATACACTAAACCTACATTAGAGTATGCTTCTGCATATTCCGGATCAGCAGCAATAGCCTTTTTATAGAATTCAATTGCATTATCATATTCTTTCATGTTATGATAAAGATATGCCTTTACATATAAATACAGCTTATTATTCGGATCATTAGACAGCATTCTGTCAGCAAACTCCATAGCCTTAGAGGCTTGATTAGAACTATTATAATAATCAACCAAATTGGCAAAGAAATAATCATTTCCTGGAAATTTAAGAATACCTTCTTCCAAAGCTTTGATCCATGCTACTGTGTCCCCCTTAGCTTTATAAGCATCAGCCATTAATTGCATTGCAAACTTGCCACCATCTTTATCTGACAAAGCCATCGGAGCATACTTGATAATCGCATCTTTATTACCTACTCTATCAGCTGCCAATGTTGCATAATAAGCAATCTGCGGAAGAAGAGTATCGTTTTTAGCAATCTCTTTATCAGCTAACATAGGATATGAAGCTGACTCTACGTATGTTGCGAAGAATTTCAACGCTTCTT
Source organism: uncultured Bacteroides sp. (assembly GCA_900556625.1). Lineage (GTDB taxonomy): Bacteria > Bacteroidota > Bacteroidia > Bacteroidales > Bacteroidaceae > Bacteroides. The sequence goes on from USPQ01000079.1 coordinate 2,191, forward strand.
TATTCTTATCCAAATTAAAATATTGAATACCACCATTGATCAAATTCGGACGTTCGGCCAACATACTAGAAGCATTCGCCTTCCGATATTTGTTTTTAATTTTGCCCTTTTCATTGGGTACTTGAGCCAGATCGTCACACTTAGTATAATACTCATACATCTTCAATATGCTATTATACACTTTCAATGTATCATACGGTTTTCTCAAAAAAGCATTTTTCATCTGCTCTTCGTTGATACGTTTCTGGATAAATCCAGCAACATCCCATGTTTCAGCAAGATCCTTTGTTTCAGGATTCTTCATAGCTTCCTTAATAAGCTGTTCAGCCTGCTTAAAATTAGGTTTTACGTCATTAGCTATGCTCTTCGCTTCTTTTACATTTTTCATTTGAGCAAAAGAGAAGCTAACAGCCATCAATAAAACCATAGAAAATAATACTCTTTTCATGATTGTTGTTTGATTAATTATTAATATTATGTCTATTCCTCAATGTTATTACTTTCGTTCTCATTTACATCTGACGTATCATCATTGTCAATATCAGGAGCATCAGTATTAGGATCACTCACAATAGTACCCTCTACTTCTTCTTCCGGTATTTCATCCTCAAGACTTTCAGTCATGACTTTACATACTGAACCAATCTGATCATTGCGTTTTTCAAGATTAATCAAACGGACACCTTGGGTAGCACGCCCCATGATACGAACATCTTCTACCTTCAAACGAATTGTGATACCGGATTTATTGATAATCATCAAATCATTTTCATCTGTTACAGATTTAATCGTTACCAATTTACCCGTTTTTTCAGTAATATTCATTGTTTTCACACCCTTACCTCCACGGTTGGTCTTACGATAGTCTTCAATTTCAGAACGTTTACCATATCCTTGCTCAGAAACAACCATTACAGATTCCGTCTCCAAGTCCTTAATGCAAATCATTCCCACAACTTCATCCTGACCATCGTTATCTAATGTAATACCACGCACCCCCGTTGCTGTACGTCCCATAACACGCACTGCTGCTTCATGGAAACGAATTGCACGTCCATTACGGTTGGCAATGATAATTTCATTATTTCCATTCGTCATACGAACTTCGATAACACTGTCATCTTCGCGAATCGTAATAGCATTTACACCATTCTGGCGAGGACGAGAATATTGTTCTAACAATGTTTTCTTTATTACACCTTTCTTAGTACAGAATAATACATAGTGGCTATTGATGAACTCTGAATCCTCTAAACTCTTCACACGCAAATATGCCGTTACATTATCATCTGAATCAATATTCAACAAATTCTGAATAGCACGCCCCTTAGAGTTCTTCGTTCCTTCAGGTATCTCATACACTTTCAACCAATAACACTTACCTTTTTGTGTAAAGAACATCATGGTATTGTGCATGGTAGCCGGATAAATATGCTCTACAAAGTCTTCATCACGAGTTTCTGTTCCCTTAGAACCTACCCCACCACGATTCTGTGCGCGGAATTCTGTTAAAGGAGTACGCTTGATATATCCCATATGAGAAATGGTGATAATCATTTGGTCATCAGCGTAGAAATCTTCCGGATTAAACTCTTCTGAAGAATATACAATCTCTGAACGGCGTTCATCCCCATATTTTGCTTTCACTTCCAGCAGTTCATCTTTCATTACCTTACGGCATACTTCATCATCAGCCAGAATACTTTCCAAATAAGCAATCTGCTTCATGATTTCCTCGTATTCCGCATGAAGCTGATCCTGCATCAAACCAGTCAACTGGCGCAAACGCATTTCTACAATAGCACGCGACTGAATTTCTGTCAGGTTGAAACGTTCTATCAAGCCTGCTATAGCATCATTGGGCGTTTTAGCAGCACGGATAATACGAATTACTTCATCAATATTATCCGAAGCAATAATTAAACCTTCAAGAATATGTGCCCGCTCTTTTGCTTTACGAAGTTCGAACTGAGTACGACGAATTACGACCTCGCGTCTATGTTCTATGAAATATTTTATTAAATCTCTCAGATTTAATGTCTTTGGACGTCCGTGTATCAAAGCAACATTATTCACACCAAAAGATGTCTGTAAAGCTGTCATCTTATAAAGTTTATTCAGCACTACACTTGCATTTGCATCACGTTTTACGTCAATAACGATACGCATACCATCACGGTCAGACTCATCATTAGCATTCGAGATGCCTTCTATTTTCTTATCGTTAACAAGGTCAGCGATATACTTAATCAATTCTGCCTTATTTACATTATAGGGAATCTCGGTGATTACAATTTTATCATGTGCCTGCCCGCTTTCAATTTCAGCTCTCGCACGCATAACTACACGTCCACGACCTGTCAGATAAGCCTCACGCACACCACTTACACCATATATATATCCGCCTGTAGGAAAATCCGGAGCTTTCACAAACTCCATCAACTCTTCCACTGTAATTTCCGGATTATCAATATATGCATCACAAGCATCTATAACTTCAGAAAGATTATGTGGAGGCATATTGGTAGCCATACCCACGGCAATACCAGATGCACCATTCACTAAAAGATTAGGAATTCGAGTTGGCATAACCTTAGGTTCAACCAAAGTATTATCAAAGTTAGGCTCAAAATCTACGGTTTCCTTATACAAGTCATCCATCATCGCTTCACCCAGCTTATTAAGACGTGCCTCCGTATAACGCATAGCAGCAGGGCTATCACCGTCTACCGAACCAAAATTACCCTGTCCGTCTACCAAAGGATAACGCATCGCCCACTCCTGAGCCATACGAACCATTGCAAGATAAACAGAAGAATCTCCATGAGGATGATACTTACCAAGTACTTCACCAACAATTCTGGCTGATTTCTTATAAGGTTTGTCTGAAGTATTACCCAATTCCATCATTCCGTATAAAATTCTACGGTGAACGGGCTTAAATCCATCTCTAACATCCGGAAGGGCACGCGAAACGATGACCGACATAGAGTAGTCAATGTACGATGACTTCATTTCCTCCTCGATGTTAATCTTTATAATTCTGTCTTGTTCAAGCATTTAAAATGATTATTAATTATACATTCTACGGTTTGTAAAAAACCACGCTAAAGTACTACTTTTCCCGGATATACGAAAGTTTTTGGAAAGAAAGTTTTATTATGAACGGAATGATACCCAACTAAGCTTTAAAATACGAAAACAAAAAGAGAAAAATAATAAATTAGGCTATAAAGGCTATGGAATATCGGCAAAAAGCATCCAGCCATTTGTTATACCTTATTATATATAATGCAAATGTAGCATTTTTATGGCACGCCATTTGTAGATATAAGAAATAAAGCAAATATTGCAATACAAACTTGATTTAATGCGTATATTTGCGAGTGAATAACCCTTAGAAAAGAAGGAAGAAAGTATGAATAATCAATTCTCACAAAGAGTTTCCGACATTATCGTCTATAGTAAAGAAGAAGCGAATCGGTTGAGAAGTAGGTACATAGGTCCAGAACACCTGCTTCTGGGTATGCTCCGTGACGGTGAAGGAAAAGCTATCGAGATATTGTCTAAACTCAATCCCAATCTGACTGCCATCAAACAGCAGATTGAAGCTCAGCTAAAGGTAGAAGCTGATGATATGTTATTACCTGACGCAGAAGTGTCGTTGTCTAATGACGCGGCAAAAATATTAAAAATGTGTATTTTAGAAGCACGTGGAATGAAAAGTAACATCGCTGACACAGAACATGTCCTGTTGGCAATTTTAAGAGAAAAAAAGAATGTAGCAGCCTCCATACTTGAAGCAAATAACATCAATTACGCAAAAGTATTGGAACAGGTGACATTGCAGCCAGACATAAATGCTGGAATGTTTACTGAAGATGACGATGAAGATGAAGAAATGTCTTCCCCCCGCTCAAGCGGAAGAGGCAATACTGAAGAGCGTCAACAGGCACAAACAGCTTCGAAAAAGCCATCTAATGACACACCGGTACTTGACAATTTCGGTACGGATATGACAAAAGCGGCAGAAGAAGGAAAATTAGATCCAGTAGTCGGCAGAGAAAAAGAAATTGAACGTTTGGCCCAAATCTTAAGCCGCCGTAAAAAAAACAACCCTATTCTAATAGGTGAACCGGGTGTAGGGAAATCAGCTATTGTTGAGGGACTTGCTTTAAGAATTACTCAGAAAAAGGTTTCACGAATTTTGTTTGATAAACGAGTTGTGGCTCTGGATATGACAGCTGTCGTAGCGGGTACCAAATATCGCGGACAATTTGAAGAGCGTATTCGTTCCATTCTAAATGAGTTACAGAAGAATCCCAATATAATTCTGTTTGTCGATGAGATTCACACAATTGTAGGTGCAGGGTCGGCTGCAGGCTCTATGGACGCTGCGAATATGTTAAAACCGGCATTGGCTAGAGGAGAAATACAATGTATTGGCGCTACCACCCTTGATGAGTATCGTAAGAATATTGAAAAAGACGGTGCTCTTGAACGTCGTTTCCAAAAAGTAATAGTAGAACCAACTACGGCTGAGGAAACTCTTCAAATTTTACATAACATCAAGGACAAGTATGAAGACCATCATAATGTTTTTTATACTGATGAAGCATTGGAAGCATGTGTCAAGCTGACAGACCGCTATATCACAGATCGCAATTTCCCTGATAAGGCTATTGATGCTTTGGATGAAGCCGGTTCACGGGTACATCTTACTAACATTAATGTTCCTAAAGAGATAGAAGAGCAGGAAAAATTGATCGAAGAAGCTAAAAGTAAGAAAAATGAAGCAGTTAAATCTCAGAACTTTGAACTTGCAGCCAGTTTTCGGGATAAAGAAAAAGAATTCTCTCTTCGATTAGACGAGATGAAAAAAGAGTGGGAAGCCAGTCTGAAGGAAAATAGGCAGACCGTTGATGCAGAAGAGATCGCCAACGTTATATCAATGATGTCAGGTATTCCTGTACAACGTATGGCACAAGCCGAAGGTGTTAAGCTAGCCGGCATGAAAGAAGATCTGCAATCTAAAGTCATAGCGCAAGATACGGCCATAGAAAAGTTGGTAAAAGCAATATTGCGAAGCCGTGTAGGATTAAAAGATCCCAATAAACCAATTGGCACATTCATGTTTTTAGGTCCAACGGGGGTTGGTAAGACCCATTTAGCCAAAGAATTAGCCAAATATATGTTTGGTTCAGCCGATGCACTGATTCGTATAGACATGAGTGAGTATATGGAGAAATTTACGGTTTCACGACTGGTCGGAGCACCTCCGGGATACGTAGGATATGAAGAAGGGGGACAATTAACAGAAAAAGTACGCCGCAAACCATATTCTATTGTATTGCTTGATGAAATAGAAAAAGCGCATCCGGATGTATTCAATATCTTGCTTCAAGTAATGGATGAAGGACGTCTGACTGACAGTTATGGCAGGATGGTAGACTTTAAAAACACTGTTATCATCATGACCTCCAATATCGGAACCCGTCAGTTGAAAGAATTTGGACGAGGGGTCGGATTTGCAACACAAAGCCGCCTTGACGACAAAGAATTCTCGCGAAGTGTAATCCAAAAAGCTTTAAATAAATCATTCGCTCCTGAATTTATTAATCGAGTAGATGAAATTATCACATTCGACCAGCTCTCTCTGGAAGCAATTACAAAGATTATTGATATAGAGCTGAAAGGATTATATAATAGAATTGAATCTATTGGATATAAATTAATTATCGAAGATAAAGCGAAAGAGTTCATAGCAACCAAAGGATACGATGTGCAGTATGGTGCCCGTCCTTTAAAACGAGCTATTCAAACCTATTTGGAAGACGGGTTATCAGAACTCATCATTTCTTCGTCTTTAAAAGAAAAAGACATCATTCAAGTCTCTCTTAATGGAGAAAAAGATGAATTAGAAATGAAAGCTATTACTCAAGAATAAGATTACATTGTCCATGTTTGGAATCAATATTAAGTATGTCATAATGTCAGACCTTCGGGTCTGGCATTTTTTTTGTCTCTACCTGAGTAAGTATCAATTAAAATTAATCAATAGATAAACTAAAAAATATACGTATTATGCAGAAAGGTAATATTGGAGTTACAACAGAGAACATTTTTCCTATTATCAAAAAGTTCTTGTATAGTGACCATGAGATTTTTCTTCGTGAGTTAGTATCCAATGCAGTAGACGCTACTCAGAAGCTGAATACACTAGCTTCTATCGGAGAGTTTAAAGGTGAGTTAGGTGATTTAACCATTCATGTTGAATTAGGCAAAGATACTATTACCATTTCCGATCGCGGTATTGGTCTGACTGCAGAAGAAATCGAAAAGTATATCAATCAGATTGCATTCTCTGGAGCAAATGATTTCCTCGAGAAATACAAAAATGACGCAAATGCCATCATTGGTCATTTCGGATTAGGTTTCTATTCTGCTTTTATGGTTGCAAAGAAAGTAGAAATAATCACTAAGTCATATAAAGACGGCGCACAAGCTGTAAAATGGACTTGCGACGGTAGTCCTGAATTTACAATTGAAGAAGTGGAAAAAGCAGATCGAGGCTCGGATATCATCTTGTACATTGATGATGACTGCAAGGAATTTCTTGAAGAAGCCCGCATCTCCGGACTTTTGAAGAAATATTGCAGTTTCCTTCCTGTTCCTATTGCATTTGGGAAGAAAAAAGAATGGAAAGATGGCAAACAGATAGATACAGCCGAAGATAATATCATCAATGATACAACTCCCCTATGGACTCGCAAACCTAGCGAACTATCGGATGAAGATTACAAATCATTCTATAGTAAGTTGTATCCGATGTCTGACGAACCACTTTTCTGGATTCATCTGAATGTCGACTACCCATTCCATTTGACTGGAATTCTTTATTTCCCGAAAGTAAAAAGCAATATTGAACTAAATAAAAACAAAATTCAATTATATTGCAATCAGGTATATGTTACAGATTCTGTTGAAGGTATTGTGCCGGACTTCTTGACACTGTTGCATGGAGTGATAGATTCTCCAGACATTCCGTTGAATGTTTCCCGGTCATATTTACAGAGTGATTCAAACGTGAAGAAAATCTCAACCTATATCACAAAGAAAGTTTCCGACCGTCTGCAATCCATCTTCAAGAATGATCGCAAACAATTTGAAGAAAAGTGGAATGATTTAAAAATATTTATCAATTATGGAATGCTCACACAAGAGGACTTCTATGATAAAGCGCAAAAATTTGCCCTTTTCACCGATACAAATGACAAGCATTACACATTCGAAGAATACCAGACTCTTATTAAAGATAATCAAACAGATAAAGATGGAAATCTGATCTATCTGTATGCTAACAACAAAGATGAACAATATAGTTACATTGAAGCTGCCACCAATAAAGGATACAATGTTTTGCTTATGGATGGCCAGTTAGACGTAGCTATAATAAGCATGTTGGAACAAAAGCTGGAGAAGTCTCGCTTCACCCGTGTTGATAGTGATGTTATCGACAATCTTATCGTTAAAGAAGATAAGAAAGGCGAAATATTGGAAGCAGACAAGCAAGATGCTATCACAACAGCCTTCAAAAGTCAACTTCCTAAAATGGATAAAGTCGAGTTTAATGTCATGACACAAGCATTGGGAGAAAATTCTGCTCCGGTAATGATTACTCAAAGCGAATATATGCGTCGTATGAAAGAAATGGCAAACATACAAGCCGGAATGAGTTTCTATGGCGAAATGCCTGATATGTTCAATTTAATACTGAATTCCGATCACAAACTGATAAAACAAGTATTAAATGAAGAAGAAGGAGCTTGCCATGCAGAGGTAACCCCGATACAATCTGAAATGGATAGCATCAACAAAAAACGCAATGAGTTGAAAGATAAGCAGAAAGGTAAGAAAGATGAAGATATCCCAACAGCTGAAAAAGATGAACTAAATGATTTAGATAAGAAATGGGATGATCTGAAGAGTAAGAAAGAAGCTATCTTCGCAGGTTATGCCAGCAATAATAAAGTTATCCGTCAACTGATTGACTTAGCTTTATTGCAAAATAATATGTTAAGAGGTGAAGCATTGAACAACTTCGTAAAACGTAGCATTGAGCTGATTTAACATCGCCCCTTTTAAACATTACATAACTTTCAAAAGAGCATTCAACGTTAAATTCACGTTGTAATGCTCTTTTTCACTTTAAAACAAGTGGCAAAATATCGATAAATTGAAAAGTATTGCATATATTTGAACACTTAATAGACAGAAATATCAATTGCTTGACTTGGGTTATGAGAAAAATTCTTTTTGTGTTAATTACTTTATGGCTGACTATTCCGGCTATCCATGCCCAAAAAGTAGGATTAGTATTAAGCGGCGGCGGTGCAAAAGGATTAACGCATATTGGTATTATCCGCGCTTTAGAAGAAAACAATATACCTATTGATTATATTGCAGGTACCTCTATGGGGGCCATCATCGGCTCCTTATATGCTATGGGATATTCTCCCGATGATATGGTGGAACTGTTAAAGTCTGAAGACTTCAAACGATGGTATTCCGGAGAAGTGGAAGAAAAGTATGTATATCATTTCAAGAAAAATCTCCCGACTCCTGAATTCTTTAATATTCGTTTTTCATTTAAAGACTCGCTAAAGAACCTGAAACCACAGTTTCTTCCCACCAGCGTAGTGAATCCGATTCAGATGAATCTCGTTTTTGTTGATCTGTACGCACGTGCTACAGCTGCATGTAAAGGAGATTTTGATAAGCTCTTCGTTCCTTTCCGTTGTATTGCGTCCGATGTATATAACAAGCAGCAATTGATAATGAGAAACGGAGATCTAGGAGATGCGGTCAGAGCTTCAATGAGCTTTCCATTCATGTTCAAGCCTATTGAAATAAACAATGTGTTAGCTTATGATGGAGGGATTTACAACAATTTCCCTACAGATGTCATGAAAGATGATTTTCATCCTGACATTATTATAGGAAGCATTGTATCTACCAATCCCACCAAGCCTAAAGAAGATGACCTTATGAGTCAGATAGAAAATATGGTAATGCAAAAAACCGACTATTCCATTCCCGATTCTGTAGGAATATCTATGACTTTCAAATATGACAATGTCAATTTGATGGATTTCCAACGCATTGACGAACTGCATGATATAGGATATAATCGCACTATCAGCATGATGGACTCGATCAAGAGTCGCATTCACCGACGTGTAAACGCAGACAATATACGTTTAAGAAGAATGGTGTATAAAAGCAATTTTCCCGAATTACGCTTTAAAAATATTATTATTGATGGCGCCAATCCCCAACAACAAGCCTACATAAAAAGAGAATTTCATAAATCGGACAATAAAGAATTCACCTATGAGGATTTAAAACAAGGCTATTTTCGACTGCTTTCAGACAAAATGATTTCTGAAATCATTCCTCATGCGATTTACAATCCGGAAGATGATACTTACGACCTGCATTTAAAAGTCAAACTAGAGAATAATTTTGCAGTAAGATTGGGTGGGAATATATCTACTTCCAACTCCAATCAGATTTATCTAGGACTGAGTTATCAGGATTTGAATTACTATGCTAAAGAATTTGTTCTTGATGGACAACTTGGAAAGATCTATAACAATATCCAATTTATGGCAAAGATAGATTTCGCCACAGCTATACCTACGTCATATCGTCTCATAGGTTCAATCAGCACTTTCGATTATTTCAAAAAGGACAAGCTTTTTTCTAGAAATGACAAGCCGGCTTTTAACCAAAAAGACGAACGCTTTTTAAAGTTACAAGTAGGCTTACCTTTTCTTTCAAGTAAACGAGCTGAATTCGGCATAGGAATCGCAAAAATAGAAGATAAATATTTTCAGAAAAACATCATAGATTTCGGGAATGACAAATACGACAAAAGCCGTTATAATTTATTAGGGGGATCCATTAGCTTTAATGGAAGCACCCTTAATGCCCGCCAATATCCCACACGTGGATACAGAGAAGCTCTTGTAGCCCAAATTTTTGTTGGAAGAGAACGATTCTATCCTGGTGAAGGGACAACTAGCGATAATAGTAATAGGAAACACCATTCTTGGCTGCAATTATCCTATATGAAGGAAAAATACCATAATATGAGTGAGCATTGGGTTCTGGGCTGGTATTTGAAAGCATTATATGCCTCCAAAAACTTTTCTGAGAATTATACAGCAACAATGATGCAAGCTGGAGAATTCTCTCCCACATTACATAGTAAAATGACATATAATGAAGCTTTCCGTGCCAATCAGTTTGTAGGTGTCGGCATTCGGCCGGTCTACCGTTTAAATCAAATGTTCCATCTTCGAGGAGAATTCTATGGATTTATGCCGATTTATCCGATTGAGAAAAACTCACTAAATAAAGCATACTATGGAAAAGCGTTTTCTAAATTCGAATATCTGGGAGAAATTTCTGTGGTATGCCAATTACCTTTCGGAGACATCTCTGCGTATGTAAATCATTATAGTTCACCAAGAAAAGAGTGGAATGTGGGGTTAAGCATAGGTTTGCAACTGTTTAATTATCGGTTTATAGAATAATTTTTCTACAAAAAAGTCATTGAAAAGCTTGCTAGTTCGGGAAAAGTCCGTATCTTTGCACCCGTTAAAACAAAATAATGGTCGCGTAGCTCAACTGAATAGAGTAGCTGACTACGGATCAGCCGGTTACAGGTTTGAATCCTGTCGCGATCACTTTTTGAATTAACAGAATGGCCGCGTAGCTCAACTGAATAGAGTAGCTGACTACGGATCAGCCGGTTACA
>USPQ01000080.1 GCA_900556625.1 uncultured Bacteroides sp.
CGTCGAGCGCTTTCATGCCATGTGGAAGTTTGGAGTTAAAATAAATGCTGTCGCCTTGGTTGAGGATGATTTCCTTGCCTTCGATGTTGATAAGCATACGTCCTTCGAGTACGAGGTTGAACTCCTGACCGTTATGCTTGTTGTAATGGATCGACTCGTCATCTCCTTTCGGTTCAACGGTGACGATGAACGGGTCGGCGGTACGGTTCATGAATCCGGCTGCCAGAGACTGGTATTTGTAGGCTTTCGTACGTTCGATACTGGTCCCCTTGCCGGCGCGGGTTACAAAGTAGCTGCTCATTTTGGGTTCTTCGCCGAACATCAGGGCATCGAGGGCGACATTGTAGGTACGGGCTATTTTCTGCAACATACTGACAGAAATATCGTATTCTCCAGTTTCTGCGAGTCGGTACTCTTCAGCAGAAATGTCACTGTCGCGGGCGATATCCTCAGAAGTCAGTTCGAGTACGTCGCGTAGTCCGCGGAGGCGTTCTGCTATTTGTTTAATTTGGTCATTCATACAAGTGGTTGGTATTTTATGATTAATAATTTTGTGGCGTTATTTGGAGGCTTTCATCGCTTTGATAATGGCGGAAGTAAAGCCGTTGTGTTCCAGTTCGTTGATCCCTTTGATTGTGATTCCGCCCGGTGTAGTCACTTTGTCGATTTCTACGCTGGGGTGAGTGTCGTTGTTTTGAATCAATGCAGCAGCTCCTTTCAGGGATTGCGCTATCATTTGCATGGCGTCTTTGGGGCGGAGTCCCATTTCGATGCCGGCTTGCATAGCTGCCTGGATATATTTCAATACGTAGGCAATGCCGCAGGAAGCCAATGCGGTGGCTGCTGTTATTTTATCTTCGGGAATCAGCATGACTGTTCCCATTTCGCTGAATAGGCGGAGGATAAATTGGTCCTGTTCGTCATTCGTATTACGTGCGGCGACCAGTGTCATGCTTTCCAGTTCGCTGATGGCCGTGTTCGGAATCAGACGGAACATTGCCATTTCCGGTGCGATGACGTAATGAGCCAGTTCTTCAAAGTTGATACCGGCGGCTACCGAGATAAGTATCTGTTTGCTTTTTAGTTTCAACTCGCGCATGACCGGTTGCATCAGCCACGGTTTGACGGCTAGAATGACAATGTCTGCTCCTGTGGCGGCTTCTGCGTTATTGTTTGTGGTAGAGATACTCGGAAATTCCTTTTTCAGTCTCTCTAGTTTCCCGGCACTGGGATTGGATACGATGATGTCCGAATCTGCTATCAGGCTTCCTTTTGCTAGGCCACGGGCGATTGAACCGCCCATATTTCCTGCACCGATAATGGCTATTTTCATATACGCTTGTTTTTAATGAGTTGTCACAGGCAAAGGTAACGGTTAATTACGAAAAAACAAAAAGCAGCCTGAATAAGAAATCGTTTTCTTGTAAAGGCTGCTTTTATTGTTGGCTGTTTATTAATCAGAATGAGCAATTAGAGTACTTTCTTGAACCGGGCAAGGAATTCGTCGGCTTCCTCCATGCTGAGACAGAGAGGGGGTAACAGGCGGAGTACATTCGTACCGCTTGCTCCGGTAAACACATGTTCGTCATAGATGAGGCGGCTGCGCAATTCTTTGATCGGTTCATCGAATTCGAGTCCTATCATGAGTCCGCGTCCGCGTACTTCCTTGATTTGCGGGAATTTCTTCAGTTCTTCCAGCAAGTAGTTACCTACCTTGGCTGCATTCTCTACCAGATTTTCCTGTTCAATCACGTCCATAACGGCAAGGGCTGCCGAACATGCCAGGTGGTTTCCTCCGAAAGTCGTTCCTAATTGTCCGTATACCGGTTTAAACATCGGGCTAATCAATACGCCTGCCATTGGGAAGCCGTTACCGATTCCTTTGGCTACGGTGATGATGTCTGGCTTGATATCAGCATACTGGTGGGCGAAGAATTTACCGCTACGTCCGTATCCGCTCTGAATTTCGTCCAGAATCAGGATAGTGCCGGTTTCTGTGCAAGCTTTGCGGAGTTCCTGCATAAATTCGGTAGTCGGTATCTTGATCCCTCCTACACCTTGTATTCCTTCAATGATAACGGCACATATATCTCCCCGAGACAGTTCCTGCTTTATGGCTTCGACGTCGTTCAGAGGAAGATAAACAACATGACCGTTGTTGTTGATAGGTGCAATGATAGACGGATTGTTGGTTGCTTCTACTGCCAGTGAAGTACGTCCGTGGAAGGCTTTGCTGAAAGATACCACTTTGGTACGTCCGTTGTGGAAAGAAGCCAGTTTCAGAGCGTTCTCATTCGCCTCGGCTCCGCTGTTTATCAGGAACAGGCTGTAATCCTCGTAACCGGAAATCTTTCCCAGTCGTTCGGCCACCTGTTGCTGGAGTTTGTTGATTACTGAGTTTGAATAGAAACCGAGGTTAGCTACCTGATTGCTAATCATCTCCACATAGTGAGGATGTGCGTGTCCGATAGAGATTACGGCATGACCTCCGTAAAGGTCTAAGTATTCGGTTCCGTTTTCATCCCAGACTTTACAGCCTTTCCCTTTGACTATGTTGATGTTGTATAATGGGTATACGTCGAATAATTTCATAATTCTTTTGTTTTTAAAAAGCTGAAGGCTTCAAACGTAGTCCTACGGTTTCTTCCAGGTTAAACATCAGGTTCATGTTATGAACCGCTTGTCCACTGGCACCTTTCAGCAAGTTGTCGATACAGGAGATTATCAATAGCTTGTCGCCATGTTTCTCAAGATGTATCAGGCATTTGTTGGTGTTGACTACCTGTTTGAGGTCTATATTCTTATCTACAATATGTACAAATGAGTCTTTGGCGTAATATTCTTCGTACATACGGACGATTTCTTCGAGGGCTACTTTGGTCTTTACCACAAGGGTAGCGAAAATGCCGCGAGGGAAATCGCCACGATACGGGATAAAGTCAATGTCGGAGTCAAAGCTGTTCTGTAATTGTTGCAGTGACTGCTTGATTTCCGGAACGTGTTGATGCTCGAATGCCTTGTACACACTGATGTTATTGTTTCTCCAACTGAAATGACTGGTAGCGCCCGGTTTCACGCCGGCACCCGTACTTCCGGTAATGGCGTTTACCGAAATATCGTCTGTCAACATCAGGTTTTTGGCTAGCGGGAGCAGGCCGAGTTGGATACAGGTGGCGAAACAACCGGGATTGGCCACGTGCTTTGCCGTACAGGTAGCTCGTCGGTTCAGTTCCGGCAGACCGTAGATAAAGTCATGGTCGTCACTCTTGATACGGTAGTCCATGGAAAGGTCAATGATTTTCAGGTCTTCCGGTATGTTATGGCTTTCCATGAATTTCTTCGTGTCACCGTGAGCTGTGCAGAAGAAAAGAACATCAATTTCGTCCAGAGGTAACTGGTCGGTGAATCTTAGATCTGTTTCTCCATACAAGCCTTCGTGTACGTCAGTAATTCTGTTTCCGGCATTACTGCTGCTGTTGATAAATACGATTTCAGTTTCCGGATGGTTGAGCAGCAGACGGATTAACTCGCCTGCAGTATATCCTGCGCCACCAATGATTCCTGCTTTAATCATATCTCTTCGTCTTTATGGTTGTTATAGTAAACACGTAACGGAGTGGAAGTTACCTTGATAAAGCCTTTTGCATCCTCGGCAGTCCAACCTTTTTGCATTTCACCATATTCTCCGAATTTCGTTTTCACGAGGTCGTCTTCCGATTCTACACCTACGGTAGAGAAAGAAAGCGGGCGAAGCTCGAGAATCGCTGTACCGTTTACGTTGCGTTGGCTTTCCTGCAACATCGCTTCGATATCACGCATAACTGGTTCCAGATATTGGCTTTCGTGGAGGAACATACCGTACCAGTTGGCTACTTGGTCTTTCCAGTACTGCTGCCATTTGCTCAATGTGTATTTCTCAAGGAAACGGTGAGCACCGATAATCAGCATCGGGGCGGCGGCTTCGAAACCTACGCGGCCTTTGATACCGATAATTGTGTCGCCCACATGCATGTCACGGCCGATACCGTAAGCGGCGCCGATCTCTTCTACCTTCTGGATTGCTTTGATCGGGTCATCGAATTTCTCATCGTTGACAGCTTTCAGTTCTCCTTTTTCGAAAGTCAGGCGGAGTTGTTCGCTGCCTTCCTTTTCTACGTGTTTCAGGTAAGCTGTTTCGGGTAGCCCTTGTGCGGAGTCGAGGATTTCACCACCACAAATAGAGGTACCCCACAGACCTACGTTATATGAATATTTCAGTTTGGTGAAGTCCGCGCTGAAACCATGTTTGTTCAAGTAGTCAATTTCTTCCTGACGACTCAATGCCATATCACGGGTCAGTGTGATGATTTCTACGTTCGGCGCCAGTACGAGGAAAGTCATGTCGAAACGAATCTGGTCATTACCTGCTCCGGTAGAACCGTGGGCAATGGCATCCGCACCGATTTCGTTGGCATAACGTGCGATAGCCAATGCCTGGAAGATACGTTCGGAGCTGACCGAAATAGGATAAGTACCATTACGCAGCACATTTCCGAAAACCATGTATTTCAGACTCTTTTCGTAGTATTCCTGAGTAACGTCCAGCGTTACGTATTTTACCGCTCCCAGTTTATAGGCATTTTCTTCGTTTGTTTTCAGTTGTTCTTCGCTGAAACCACCCGTATTGGCACAAGCTGCATATACTTCATAACCTTTTTCTTTGGCGAGGTACATGACGGTGAACGATGTGTCCAGTCCGCCGCTGAATGCCACCACTACTTTTTTCTTCTTTTCTTCCATAGTGCTGTATCTTTTAAATGTTATTTCTTTCTTGTTCTTTTTTAATGTTCCGTGGATCTGTCGGGTCGTACAGCATAGCTGTGCAGATGCAGAACTTACGGTTTTTAGCTTTCAGGATGTCATGGTTGATACATCCTTCGCATCCTTTCCAGAAAGATTCGTCGTCTGTCAGTTCGTTGAAGGTGACAGGGACGTATCCCAGTTCGGTGTTCATTTTCATAACAGCTGCTCCGGAGGTCAAGCTGAAAATCTTAGCTTTCGGCCAACGGAGGCGTGCCAGTTGGAAGGAAGCCTGTTTGATGCGTTTTGCCAGCCCCAAACCACGGAAATCGGGATGTACGATCAGACCGGAGGTAGCCACGTATTGCTTGTTTCCCCATGATTCGATATAGGTGAATCCGGCGAATGTGTCACCACAGAGAGCAATGATTGCTTTACCTTCTTTCATCTTTGTCGCTACGTATTCGTGTGTGCGTTCTGCGATTCCCGTTCCTCGCACGGCGGCAGCATTTCTGATAGTTTCCAAAATAGTGTCAACGTAAACCTCATGTGAGGCGTCGGCTACCATAACATCTATTTGTTGAGTGTCCATTTCTTTATATATATAAATATGTATAGTTATTCAATGTTCGGAATGATGAGTGACAAAAGCTGGCGAATCTTGCTTGTCGCAACTCCTTCACGCAACACCAACATGATAGTATCATCGCCGGCAATGGTTCCCAGTATTTCGCTGAATTCATTGTTGTCGATATCGTAAGCCATACTGCTGGCGTAACCCGGGCGGGTGCGGATAACGGCGATGTTGCCTGAAAATTGCAAGGAAATGAATCCGTTACTTCGCAACATTTCGCCGGCACTCTGATCGGTGGAGCGTTTATACATAATGTTGTTCGGCAGCACGTATACGTACTTCCCGTTCATACTGGCAGCTTTGGCTACTTTCAGTTGTTTCAAGTCGCGGGAGAGGGTGGCCTGTGTCAGTTCGAAGCCTTCGCGGTTCAACTCTTGCAGCAGTTCTTCCTGCGAACCGACCTCCTTGCTTGAGATAATCATTTTGATGGCGTCTAACCGATTTGCTTTCTTCTTCATTGTATAATTATTCTAAGAATGGCGCAAAAGTATGCATTATTCTGGAGAAAATATGCATAAAACAATACTTTTTTTGCATAAAAGTGAAAAATATGCTAAACAGTGGAAGTTTGGTTTATGTATTTGTGTCAAAATGTATATCCTTTCAATCAAAATGTGTAAGGAGCATGAAGAAGGAATCGTCTATCTTTGCCATGTAGGTAAATGAATACTTTAAATATATAGACAGAATACCATGAAACAAAACTTTTTTGCAGTCGACTTGGGCGCAACGAGCGGCCGTACTATCTTGGGTACTTTTATTGAAGGTGGATTGAATCTGGAAGAAATCAATCGTTTTCCTAATCACTTGATTGAAGTGGGCGGGCATTTCTATTGGGATATTTATGCATTATATCGTCATGTCATTGAAGGATTAAAATTGGTGGCTCACCGTGGCGAGTCTATTGCTTCTATCGGTATTGATACGTGGGGAGTGGATTTTGTTTGTGTCGGAAAAGACGGAAACTTACTTCGTCAGCCTTATGCATATCGTGACCCTCATACGGTAGGAGCTCCGGACGCTCTCTTTTCCCGCATCTCCCGTAGCAAGGTATATGAAAAGACGGGTATTCAGATAATGAATTTTAATTCACTTTTTCAGTTAGATACTTTACGCCGTAATAATGATAGCGCATTGGAGGCAGCGGATAAGATATTGTTTATGCCGGATGCATTAAGTTATATGCTGACCGGGAAAATGGTGACGGAATATACGATTGCTTCGACTGCTCAATTGGTGAATGCACAAACTCGAAGTCTCGAACCGGAGTTACTGAAAGTGGTTGGATTGACAGAGAAGAACTTCGGTCGTTTTGTATTCCCGGGTGAAAAGGTAGGAGTATTGACAGAAGAAGTGCAGAAAATAACCGGATTGGGAGCTGTGCCTGTGATTGCTGTGATCGGACATGATACGGGGGCTGCTGTTGCCGCTGTTCCAGCGTTAGACCGTAATTTTGCTTATTTGAGTAGCGGTACTTGGTCGTTGATGGGAGTTGAAACGGACGCTCCGGTGATTAATACCGAAACAGAAACCTTGAATTTTACGAATGAAGGTGGTGTGGAAGGAACAATTCGTCTGCTGAAGAATATTTGCGGAATGTGGCTATTGGAACGTTGCCGTTTGAATTGGGGAGATACAAGTTATCCTGAGTTAATCAGCGAGGCAGATGCTTGCGAACCGTTCCGCAGCCTGATTAATCCGGATGATGATTGCTTTGTAAACCCTGCGAATATGGAAAAATCGATTGCTGCCTATTGCCATGCCACTGGACAGCCTGTTCCCGAACAACGTGGACAAGTAGTGCGTTGTATCTTTGAGAGTCTGGCCTTGCGTTATCGTCAGGTGTTGGAGAACTTGCGTTCTCTTTCTCCTCGTCCGATTGAAACATTGCATGTGATTGGCGGTGGCAGCCGTAACGATTTACTGAACCAGTTTACTGCCAATGCTATCGGTATTCCGGTAGTTGCGGGACCGTCCGAAGCCACTGCTATCGGTAATGTGATGATTCAGGCAATGGCGGCGGGGGAAGCAACGGATATGGCAGGTATGCGTCGGCTAATCCAGCGGTCTGTTCCTTTAAAAACTTATCATCCACAAGATACGGATGCTTGGGATACGGCTTATATCCACTTTAAAAACTGCATTCGATAATTAATAAATAACCGGTGGAATATCATTTTAAACAATAGAATATCATGAAAAAAGAAGAACTGATTCAGAAAGCGTATGAGATTGCTGTGGAACGTTATGCAGCGGTAGGGGTAGACACCGAACAAGTATTGAAAACCATGCAGGATTTTCATCTGTCACTTCATTGTTGGCAGGCTGACGACGTAGCAGGATTTGAAGTACAGGCCGGTTCGTTGACTGGTGGTATCCAGGCTACCGGTAACTATCCGGGTAAAGCCCGCAATATTGACGAACTGCGTGCCGATATCTTGAAAGCCGCTTCTTATATCCCGGGTACTCATCGGCTGAACCTGCATGAGATTTACGGAGATTTTCAGAGGAAGGTGGTAGACCGCGATCAGGTGGAACCCGAACATTTCAAAAGCTGGATAGAGTGGGGGAAAGAACATAATATGAAACTGGACTTTAATTCTACTTCTTTCTCACATCCGAAATCCGGTGATTTGTCGCTTTCTAACCCGGATGAGGGTATCCGCCAGTTCTGGATTGAACATACGAAACGTTGTCGTGCAGTGGCCGAAGAAATGGGTAAAGCGCAAGGTGATCCTTGCATCATGAATCTTTGGGTACACGACGGAAGCAAGGATATTACAGTCAATCGTATGAAATACCGTGCACTGTTGAAAGATTCTCTGGACCAGATTTTCGCTACTGGATATAAGAATATGAAAGACTGTATCGAATCTAAGGTGTTTGGTATCGGTTTGGAAAGTTATACGGTAGGTTCTAATGACTTCTACATCGGCTATGGTGCTTCACACAATAAGATGATTACATTGGATACAGGTCACTTTCATCCGACAGAAAGTGTGGCTGACAAAGTATCTTCATTGTTACTTTATGTTCCTGAACTGATGCTGCACGTAAGCCGTCCGGTACGTTGGGATTCCGACCACGTCACTATCATGGATGATCCTACTATGGAACTGTTCAGTGAAATCGTTCGTTGTGGTGCACTAGATCGTGTACACTATGGCCTTGATTATTTCGATGCATCTATCAATCGTATCGGTGCTTATGTAATCGGTAGCCGTGCTGCACAGAAATGTATGACTCGTGCTTTGCTTGAACCGATTGCCAAATTGCGTGAATACGAAGCTAACGGACAAGGATTTCAGCGTTTGGCTTTGCTTGAAGAAGAAAAAGCGCTTCCTTGGAATGCGGTATGGGATATGTTCTGCTTGAAAAATAATGTTCCGGTAGGCGAAGATTTCATTGCGGAGATCGAAAAGTACGAAGCTGAAGTAACTTCTAAACGATAAGTTATGGATATTCTGATCGGCTTGCTGATTATAGCCATTGGTAGCTTTTGCCAGTCTAGTTCTTATGTACCTATTAAAAAGGTAAAAGAGTGGAGTTGGGAAAGCTTTTGGTTGATACAAGGTGTATTTGCCTGGTTAGTGTTTCCGTTCCTGGGATCATTGCTGGGGGTGTCCGAAGGAGGCAGTTTGTTTGAACTGTGGGGAGCTGGAGGTGCCGGAATGAGCATCTTGTATGGCATATTGTGGGGAGTAGGAGGATTGACTTTCGGGCTTTCCATGCGTTATCTGGGTGTTGCATTGGGACAGAGCATCTCGTTGGGGACTTGTGCCGGTTTCGGAACGCTCCTTCCGGCTCTTTTTGCGGGAACAAATTTGTTCGAAGGTAACGGACTGGTTCTTCTGCTAGGTGTTTGTATTACGTTAGCCGGTATTGCGATTATTGGCTATGCTGGTAGTTTGCGTGCGCAGAATATGAGTGAAGAAGAAAAGCGCGCTGCTGTGAAAGACTTTGCTTTGACGAAGGGATTGTTGGTAGCGTTGCTGGCAGGTGTGATGAGTGCCTGTTTCGCTTTGGGACTGGATGCCGGGACACCTATCAAGGAGGCTGCATTAGCGGGAGGAGTTGAAGGACTTTATGCAGGTCTTCTTGTTATCTTTCTGGTTACATTCGGAGGGTTCCTGACAAATGCAATTTATTGTTTGCAACAGAATGTGACTAATAAATCCATGAATGACTATGCTAAAGGGAAAGTGTGGAGTAACAATTTAGTATTCTGTGCGTTGGCCGGTGTGCTGTGGTATATGCAGTTCTTCGGACTGGAAATGGGAAAGAGCTTTCTTGCCGAAAGCCCCGTATTACTGGCTTTTTCCTGGTGTATCCTAATGGCATTGAATGTGACCTTCAGTAATGTCTGGGGGATTATCCTGAAAGAATGGAAGGGAGTATCTGCGAAAACAATCACTGTGCTGGTTTGTGGACTGCTGGTGTTGATTTTCTCGCTGGTATTCCCGAATTTGTTTTAAATAATAGATATATATGAAATCAATTTTAGAAAATCGCTCGGCACTTGCCAAGGAAGTAGACAAGGTAGCAGAAGTTGCCGGATACTTGTGGCAGAAAGGATGGGCTGAACGTAATGGCGGTAATATCACCATTAATATCACAGAATTTGTAGACGATGAAATTCGTCGGATGCAGCCGATTAGTGAAGTCAGGTCAATCGGTGTCACACTGCCTTATCTCAAAGGCTGTTATTTTTACTGTAAAGGAACCAACAAACGTATGCGTGATTTAGCTCGTTGGCCGATGGAGAATGGTTCGGTAATCCGGATTTTGGATGATTGTGCCAGTTATGTTATTATAGCTGATGAGGCGGTTGTCCCGACATCAGAGCTGCCTTCTCATTTGAGCGTGCATAATGACTTGTTGAGTAAGAATTCTCCTTATAAGGCTTCCGTACATACTCACCCTATCGAATTGATTGCAATGACGCATTGTGAAAAATTCCTTCAAAAGGATGTGGCTACCAATTTGTTGTGGAGTATGATTCCGGAGACAAAGGCATTCTGCCCGAGAGGTTTGGGAATCATTCCTTATAAGTTGCCTAGTTCGGTAGAACTGGCAGAAG
This sequence comes from uncultured Bacteroides sp., assembly GCA_900556625.1. Classification (GTDB taxonomy): domain Bacteria; phylum Bacteroidota; class Bacteroidia; order Bacteroidales; family Bacteroidaceae; genus Bacteroides. The sequence goes on from USPQ01000080.1 coordinate 10,494, forward strand.
CTACGATTAAGGAATTGCAGGACTATGATGTGGTGATGTGGGAAAAGCATGGAGTATTTGCTGTTGACTGCGATGCGATGCAGGCTTTCGACCAAATTGACGTATTAAATAAATCCGCATTAATTTATATTGCAGCCAAGAATATGGGCTTCGAACCGGATGGCATGAGCCGGGAACAGATGAAGGAAATGACTGTTGCCTTCAATCTTCCTAAATAATATTTGTATTAATCATTGAATTTATCTACTTTAGCAACCGCAATATTTCCTACAATAGGAGATGTTGCGGTTAACCCTTTAAACAAAATAACACAACCATGAATCGCATTATTTTAAATGAGACTTCTTATTTCGGTGCAGGTTGCCGGAGTGTAATTGCTGTGGAAGCAGCTAGACGTGGCTTTAAGAAAGCCTTTTTTGTTACAGATAAAGACCTTGTCAAGTTCGGTGTAGCTGCCGAAATCATCAAAGTATTCGACGACAATAAGATTCCTTATGAACTTTACAGTGATGTAAAAGCCAATCCTACTATTGCCAATGTACAGAATGGTGTGGCTGCATATAAAGCTTCCGGTGCTGATTTTATCGTGGCATTGGGTGGTGGTTCTTCTATTGATACGGCAAAAGGTATTGGTATTGTAGTGAACAATCCGGATTTCGCAGATGTGAAATCTTTGGAAGGGGTGGCCGATACCAAACATAAGGCTGTGCCGACCTTCGCATTGCCTACTACCGCAGGAACTGCTGCCGAAGTGACTATCAATTACGTGATTATCGACGAAGATGCCCGTAAGAAAATGGTTTGCGTAGACCCGAATGACATTCCGGCAGTGGCTATTGTGGACCCGGAATTGATGTATTCTATGCCGAAAGGGCTGACTGCTGCTACGGGTATGGACGCTTTGACGCATGCTATCGAAAGTTACATCACTCCGGGAGCTTGGGCGATGAGCGATATGTTTGAACTGAAAGCCATTGAAATGATTGCGCAGAATCTGAAAGCGGCTGTGGATAATGGCAAAGATGTAGTTGCCCGTGAAGCGATGTCTCAAGCACAATATATTGCTGGTATGGGATTCTCAAATGTAGGTTTGGGAATCGTTCACTCAATGGCTCACCCGTTGGGTGCTTTCTATGATACTCCTCATGGGGTGGCAAATGCTTTATTGTTGCCTTATGTAATGGAATATAATGCCGAATCTCCGGCTGCTCCGAAATATATCAATATAGCGAAAGCTATGGGAGTCGAAACTGCCGGTATGAGTGAGGCGGAAGGTGTAAAAGCGGCTATTGAAGCGGTAAAATCTCTTTCTCTCAGTATCGGTATCCCGCAAAAATTGCATGAGATCAATGTGAAAGAAGAAGATATCCCTGCATTGGCGGTAGCTGCCTTTAATGATGTTTGTACGGGTGGTAACCCTCGTCCTACATCAGTTGAAGACATTGAAGTATTATATCGCAAAGCATTTTAATGTTTAAATAAGATTTGTTTGTGAGAAACATCCGGATGTATCCAAAAAGACACTCCGGGTGTTTTTTGTTTCTTAGCATACGATTTCTGAAGATAATTCTTATTTTTGTCCAACCCAAATTGTATGAAAACACATTGATATGGCTGAGGACAATGGCTTAGGAGTGGAATTTAAATACTTGATTGTAAATGACATGGACCGGAAATTCGGTTTGTGAGTTAATACGGTCGGCTATCAGTCTATTCCTCCCGACTCTCCCTATCCGTTGAAAGAACATTCTGTCTCCAAAAAACAAGATTTTTGAAATGAGTGATGTCGATCAGAAGATTGAACAGGCCAAGATTATAATGAATGAAAATGTAGCCGGCAATGTGAATCCGGAGGAGTTGGCGATGAGGTTGAATATTAGCTATTCATGGTTCCGCCGTGTTTTCAAAGAATATACAGGATATGCTCCCGCCAAATACTTTCAAGAACTGAAACTTCGTAAAGCCAAACAACTACTGGTCGGTACTTCCCAATCCGTCAAGGAGATTCTTTTTTTCTTGGTTTCCAGTCTACCGAATACTTCTTTTCTTTTTTCAAGAAGCGTACAGGGCTTACTTCGTTGGAGTATCGTTCGTTTGGGAGAGAAGAGTGAATTTATAGTATATCAACGAAATATATAGTTGTGAATAAGTGAATCTTGCCTTGTTTATAAACGGTCCTCGTTTAGGAGCAATTATTTTATTTTTAGATAATTAACCTGTTAATAACTTTGTTGGTATTCTTGTTGGTAACTGAAAGGAACTTGTGAATTGAACTACTATTGAAAGAGCCTACATAAAAAAGAAGAATCGCATTTCTACGATTCTTCTTTTTTTAGTTGCGGAGATCCGACTCGAACGAATGACCTTTGGGTTATGAGCCCAACGA
>USPQ01000081.1 GCA_900556625.1 uncultured Bacteroides sp.
TGGTAACGGATTCTCCGACATCAATCCGGATGATATCGAAAGCATCCAAGTATTATATGTATAATTAAAATATTTAAATTATGGACGCGAAAAAAAACATCTTTCGATTGTTATTTTTAATAATGGGATATTGCCTGACGATGACTTCATGTTCTGATGACAATAATACTGACTGGAATCTTGCACCTTTGTTGACAACTCGTTCAGTGGTAACGCCCGATTTCGATTGGGAAAAAGCTGATTGGATGCCGACTCCTGCAGGATATGCACAAATACCAGTTCCTTGGATTGGAGCAGGGAGTTTATCTTCATTCTATGAAACAGACATACTTAATGATTATAAATCTTTTGATGGATGGGAGATGCTTTATAATGCTTTTAGTTCAGAAGCTTCTAATGTAGTGAATAATCCTTTCTTTGTATTGTATAATAAGTATTGAGGTACAATGAGAATATATTTATATATAACAACACCTTTCGTAGCAACTTCTTCTTATATACAAAATGGCATTTCTGTTATTTCTGCTAGGGAAACATCTATTTTAAACTTTTTAGGACAGCCAGTACTAGATGCAGTAGCAAAAGATCAGAAAAGCTATGTACAACTACAGCCTGCCCCTATTGATGGCTCAATGCCATTAGCTACTAACAGATGGTATATGATGGAATATGAATTGGCTTATGATCAGAATCTTTCTTCTATTCCCTATAATGAAATACGATTTAATTGGTTTTTGAACTACTATAGTGTTTCTAAAATATACTTAGATGGAAAAATGGAAGGAAAGCTTGATGCTATTCTAGGTCAAGGAGCAGTAGATCATTCAAATAAAATGGGGAATATATTACAATCTGATGAATTAAAATCAATAGGGACTGGAGTTTTGGCTGGAATTGGACTAAATTCTTTAGAGAGAAACAAAATATCAGATGCCAAAGATGGACAATCAAATAATAAGTTAGGGCTAAAAAATGGGATCTTTAATGCGTTATATAATGGAGTGAGTTCTGCATTAAAGGGATCTACGTCTGGTCTGCCAGGACTTATTATTGGATTTGTTAGTGGAATTGTGGGTGGAAGTAGCAACAAAGGAATAAATCCTCCGGTAAATTATCAATTGATGACTACAATTTCTTTGTCAGGTACAAGCACAAATAGCGGATCATTTCCTTCAATGCCAATTTCATTTTGGTTACCAGGAACAGAAAATGTTATAAATGCAACAGGTTATGTTCCATTATATAATAAAATACTGGGAGTCGTGAATTTTAAAGGAAAGCCAGATATAAAATCTCACGAACAATACTATGAATATCAGGGATTTGACCCAGAATATGGTGATTATATTAATGAAGTTCATCGCATTGTCTTTGATACAAGTAAAGATTATTCACCTTACTTAGAATTTAATCCAGAAGTAAAGGCAATTGCCGATATACGTGTAATAAATCAAGAGATCGTTTTATATTATAATAAAGAGACTTTATGTAGATCTTTAAAGACATCGTATAATAATGAAAAATATACTTATTGGGAAGAAGGAATTTATACTGACCACTAGAATACAGATTGGGCCAATTTTAACAAATATAACGGAGATGTTTGTGTACGTTTTTTCATCGAAATACAACCTAAAAATGGTGCGCCAGTTTCTCATATAATAAAAACATTCAAATTAAAGGAAAATCGCACTTCTGAAGAGTTAGAGTCAATGCCTAATTATTTAAAGCCTAATTATAACGATTATAATTTAGAGAAAGATTACCATCTAATTTTAAAACCTAAAAGATAAAAACATGAAATAAATTCCGAGTTCTTTGCCTACTTACTAAAAGGATGGAATACACCTTGCCCTCTAGTGTATATGCTGCAAGTCACTCTGCACAACGGGATAAAAAATCACATCGGTCTGCCCAGCGGTTATCTAAAGAATACTTCAACCATTACATCAGCACTGAAAAAAGGAAGAGGTGAGCCGGGAAGTTGCTACATTCAACATGGGTCATATTCTGGATTGCGCCAATGTGATGTGTTTCGATGATAACAGCAAGTCTTTTGAGGAGGCTCTCAAGTCGGCAGATGAACCGGAAGAAATTATCGCATTATTCAATCAGGTTACTTTAAGAAAGTTATAAGCAATGAAAAAGATCAATTTTAGAAAAACGCTGTTTGCAGCGGTTTTGCTTTTCCAGCTGAACGCTATTGCCGCCTTTGGTCAGACGGTGGTGAAAGGTAGTGTGAAAGATAATACAGGTAAACCCATCAGCGGTGTAGTGGTGACAGACGGGGCACATTTCAATACGACTGATGCAGAAGGAAATTATGTTCTGAACACTGATCCGACACGTTATCCAATGGTTTACATCTCTACTCCGGCAGCGTATGAGCTTCCTTCCAAAGAGGGGGTAGCCGATGGTTTCTATCAATATCTGGATGCCGGGAAAAGCGAGAACCAATGTGACTTCGTATTGACTAAACGGCAGAAGCCGGTGGATGAATTTGTCTACATCGTCCTTTCCGACCCGCAAGTGAGAAACGAAAAGCAACTGGACCGCTTCCGCACGGAAACAGTGCCCGATCTGAAACAGACTGCCGACTCACTAAAGAACTTCGAAATCGTCGGCATGGGACTGGGGGATCTGGTGTGGGATGCCATGAATCTGTACGCTCCTTACCGGCAAGCGGTGTCCAACTTGGGAATGACGATGTTCCAACTGATGGGAAACCACGACTTCAACCTGCTCTACAAATCTATAACGCAGACGGATCATCCGGCGGATGGTTATGGGGAACAGAATTATTATCAGTCATTCGGCCCGGCTAACTATTCATTCAATATCGGTAAAGTGCATGTGATAGCAATGAAGGATATTGATTACGACGGCAACAAGAAATACACGGAACGCTTCACGCCGGAAGATTTGGACTGGTTGAGAAAAGATTTAAGTTATGTGCCTAAAGGAAATATCGTGTTCCTGAACGTTCACGCTCCAGTAGCTAATAACACGGTAGCTGCGGGGGGAAATGCGCGCAACGCCAATGCGCTTTTCCAACTGTTGAGGCCTTACCAAGTACATATTTTCTCCGGACACACGCACTTTTATGAAAATCAGTTGCCCGCCCCTACCATTTACGAACATAATATCGGAGCGGCCTGCGGCGCATGGTGGGCAGGACACGTGAATCGTTGCGGAGCACCAAACGGTTATCTGGTGGTACAAGTGAAAGGTGATGATGTGAAATGGCGTTACAAGGCAACAGGGTGTTCGCCGGACTATCAGTTCCGGCTTTACCAACCGGGAGAGTTTGAAAGCCAGAAAGACTATGTGGTAGCCAATATCTGGGATTGGGACTGGACGTATACGGTAAACTGGTACGAGGATGGAGTGTTGAAAGGTGCTATGCAGGCTTTTGACGATGAGGATCAGGATTATATCAATATGGTAAAGGGAAAGAAAACGGGTTATCGCACACGTCATCTTTTCCGTGCACAGCCTTCTAAAGATGCAAAATCTGTCAAGGTGGTGGTTAAAAACCGTTTCGGGGAGATATTCACGGAAGAGATAAAACTGTAGTTTTATTTCAGTCTGTTTATACTGGTAGTAATTATAATTATACTGGTAGTAAATTATAAAAGTCATGAGGGAGTTTAAGCTTTAACTTCCTCATGACTTTTATTTTTGAAACAATCTCACTTTAACGGAAAATCCGGCACATCGCTACTTTCATCGGTACTTTCCTCATCGCCCATAGTGCACAAAGCAGGGAACAGATGGCGCAGACCACAAATGTAACTCCGGTAGATACAAGGATATTTCCCAAGCCGACCAACGGAGAAACAATACCTCCGGAAGCAAAACAGAGTGCTCCCAACAGGGCGGAAGCTGCTCCGGCGTAACGGCGTTCGCTATCCATCGCCAAGGTAGTGGAGGAAGTAAAGGTCAGTCCCATTGTGAAAAGTAATGCAAACATCAGCAGTTCATAGGTCCAAAAGCCGCATCCGTTATACAAGGCAATCATCACACAGACGGACAGGCACAACATACCGATGCATCCGGTCAGCGTCCCAGTTTCAGGTTGGCGGAATTTCACGGAGATAGCTGCTGCCACCCCGATAGCTACCGCATTCACCGCGAAGCAGATACTAAATGCAAAGGGGGAAAATCCGTAATGTTGTTGCACAATAAAAGGTGAGGAAGCTATGTAAGCAAAGAGGATGCCTTGTGCAAACGCCAGTTGCAGAACATAGAGCATGTAACGGGGGTTATGAACGATTGCACCGAAGTTACGGAAAGTAGAAACAATTCCCGTCTTCGAGCGTTTCTCTACGGGAAGTGATTCTTTAAAACGGATGCAGCCTATCCACAGCAGTACGCCAATAAACAGCAATATCACAAAAATCCCTTTCCATCCGATCGTCCCGGTCACCAACCCTCCGATTACCGGAGCTGCCACGGGAGCCACTCCATTAATCGCACCGATCACGGCCAGCATCTTGGCCAGTTCCTTCCCCGAAAACTTGTCCGTAGCCACCGAACGGGATATGACAATACCGCCTGCTCCTCCGATTCCCTGTATCAACCTCAAGGTGATAAACGAATAAATGTCCGGTGCAAAAAGACAGAATACGGTAGACACGATGAACAGTATCATCGAGACGAGCAACAACGGACGCCTACCGTATTTATCACTCAATGGTCCGAAAAAGATTTGTCCCAATGCCAAACCTATCATACTGGTGGTAAGCCCCAATTGCACCATCGACGAGTGGGTAGAAAAATAGTCTGCCATGGCTGGCAGACTAGGCAAATACATATCCGTCACAAAAGGTCCGAACGCTGACAACATACCGAGCAAAATCAGCAAAAATACCTTTGAGTTCTCCTTATTTATTATTGCAGTCATAAACTATTGATTAAAATTCGACTGCAAAGGTATAGGTTTTCTTTTATTTACTTATAGGCTTAATCAGAACAAAAAAGGAGCTTTTCAGAACAATTTTTCTTATTTAGTCGTATAGCTTCACCTTACGGTACATATTATATCGCATCTTTACTTCAGGAGTGGTTGTACTTCTTTCTATTCTTTCTCCTATTTGATATGCTAGCTGCCATTCGTTAAAAAACGTTATATTTGAGCCTATATAGGGTTACAACTTACTTGTTTTTTTTCATAATTTTGCAAACCAAAAATAGAAAAATAGGTATCAAGATGAAACTAAGATATTATCAAATCGCCATTCGTTACAAGAACAAAATGCATGACTTTCACGGTTGGGGTGTAGCAGCGCAGATTTGATAACCCTCCTATTTTCACTACAGAGAACGCCAGAGGACACAGCGTTCAAATAATCTTCATTAACTTGTGTCAACTGACATATTTCAAAAGAAAAAACTCTGTGTTACTCTGTATTATTCCGTGGTGAAGAAAATTCAAAATTCTACTATTAATTAAATTTCTTTTCACTTTATGAGCAAAAAAAGATGGCTCATAGTGCCGCTATGTGCCGTGCTATGCAGTCAGGGACTGTTTGCCCAGACGCTTGACAGGAGAGTGTTGGGCATTGACGAAATGTTCCGTCTGGCAGACGAGAACAGTCAGAGTATTCAAATGTATAAAACCGGAAAGGAAGCAGCCGATGAAGCTTTGAAGGCTGCCAAGTCACAACGTTTGCCGGACATAGGTGCCTCACTCTCATTTAGTTACCTGGGCGACGGATATATATGGGACCGTGACTTCAAAAACGGGCAGAATATCCCTATGCCACACTTCGGCAATAACTTTGCGTTGGAAGCGCAACAAGTGATTTACGCCGGAGGAGCCATCAACAGCAGTATTACTCTGGCTGAACTCGGTCAGCAAATGGCTGCATTGGACTGGCAGAAGAACCGTCAGGAAATCCGCTTTCTCCTGACCGGCTATTACCTGGATTTATACAAGTTGAATAACCAGCTGCAAGTGTTACAGAAGAATCTGGATTTGACGGAACAGGTGATCCGCAACATGGAATCACGCCGCACACAGGGAACGGCCTTAAAAAATGACATCACCCGCTATGAGCTACAGAAAGAGACGCTGAAACTGCAACTGGCAAAGGTGCAGGATACCCGCAAAATAATGAATCATCAACTGGTGACTACCTTACATCTGCCTGCCGGAACAGAAATCGTTCCCGATTCTACCTTGCTGAACGAGGAAGTGACAGCATTAGCCGAAAACGACTGGCAAATGATGGCCAGTCAAAGCAATGTAGGACTGCAACAAGCCCAGCTGGCTATGAAAATGAACGAGCAGAAAGTGAAATTGGAACGCTCGGAACTGCTTCCGAAAATTGCACTTGTGGCCGGTGAACATTTAGATGGTCCTATCACCATCGAAGTCCCGGTGCTCGACAATAACTTCAATTACTGGTATGTGGGGGTCGGTATCAAATACAATCTTTCTTCTTTATTTAAAAACAACAAGAAAGTGCGCCAGGCAAAACTGAACGTCCGCAGAGCACAGGAGGAATATTCACTGGCACAGGAACAAATAGAAAACGGTGTACAGGCGAACTACGTCAACTTTCTCACCTCTTTCACAGACCTGCGTACACAGGAGAAAAGCGTGGAACTTGCCGACCAGAACTATAACGTAACCAGCAATCGTTATAAAAACGACCTTGCCCTGCTCACCGATATGCTCGATGCCAGCAATATGAAACTAAGTGCCGACCTCGGTCTGGTCAATGCACGTATTAACTTGATATACAGTTATTATAAAATGAAATATATCACACACACTCTCTAGCAGAGAAGTAATGACTTATCAAAAAGAATCCAACTTATAATAGAACCAAATTCTCATCTCTCTTAAAATAGAACAGATTATGATAGCTAGAAAAACCCAGAAGATAATATACAACATTGTAATTATCTGTTTACTTATCGGTGGTGTCACTTATGTTTGTTCCCGGTTTATCCACTTGGGAAATATCGAATATACGGATAATGCGCAGGTGAAACAACATATCACGCCGATCAATACCCGTGTACCGGGATTCATCAAGAAAATCTACTTTGACGAGTATCAGCAAGTGCGCAAAGGCGACACGCTTCTTATCATCGAAGATGCGGAATTCCGTCTCCGTGTGGCACAGGCAGAAGCGGATTTGGCGAATGCCACCGCAGGACGCCAGGCCACTACCATCGGTATCGCCACTACGCAAAACAATTTAAGTGTGAGCGACGCAAGTATTGAAGAAGTACGTGTACAGATGGAAAATGCCAAACGTGAACTGAACCGTTTTGAGAAACTGTTGCAGGAAGACGCAGTGACGAAACAGCAATATGACAACGTACATACAGCATACGAAGCTGCCAAAGCCCGTTATGAACAGGTGTCACGGGCTAAAATGTCTACTTCTTTAGTGAAAAGTGAGCAGACTCATCGCCTGGGACAGAATGAAGCAGGTGTCCGCCTGGCAGAAGCTGCGTTGGAACTTGCCCGTCTGAATCTCTCTTATACAGTCATCATTGCTCCGTGTGACGGCACGACAGGAAAGAAAGAAATCCTGGAAGGGCAACTGGTGCAACCGGGACAGACTATGGTTGATATCGTAGACAGCAGTGATTTGTGGGTAATCGCCAATTACCGCGAAACCCAGCTTCCGAATATCAAAGAAGGTGCAGAAGTGGAAATAACCGCAGACGCCGTGCCGAACGTCACATTCAAAGGAGTAGTAGAATCCATCTCCGATGCAACAGGAGCCGCCTTCTCAATGATTCCGCAAGACAACGCCACCGGAAACTTCGTGAAAGTGGAGCAACGTATTCCCGTACGTATCAGTCTGAAAGGAAACAAACCAGAAGATTTGAAACGCATGCGTGCCGGTTTTAACGTGGAATGTGAAGTGAAATATTAACACTCCAATTCTCAATCGCTTTAATTTTTTAATTTTCAATTCTTATGAGTGCTCCTGTTCTGAACGGTCCTTTTGTTTTACCGATGTTCCGCAGCTTCGTGCCGCGGAAAATGCAACCGTGGATTTATCTTTTCATAGCCGTCACCTTCCAACTTTCGGGAGGTGTCTATTTGGGTGCATTGAATCAGATGATCGGCAGCATGTCACTGATGCGGGAGGATATTTTAATGTGCATATATGCCAACCTGGCCGGTATGGCGATCTACTTTCCGTTACTGTTCCGCATGAAGTTTCGTTTTACCAATAAAACCCTGCTTACATCGGCCGCATTGGGAGTATTACTCTGCAACCTGATAGCACCGCATATCACCTTTCTCCCTCTATTGTGGTTGGTCTGCTTCATCGAAGGTATGTGCAAAATACAGGGAACTTTCGAGTGTATGTCAAACATTCAGCTGTGGATGACTCCTAAACGGGATTTCACCGTTTTCTTTCCCTGGCTTCATATTGTTATTTTGGGAAGCATCCAGCTATCCGACCTGATTACGACCCGTTTGATGTATCATTATCACTGGACATACATGAACCTGTTCGTTGCCGGTCTGATGCTGATTGTCTTATTGATACAGTTCACTTGTGTGAAGCATTTCCGGTTCATGCGCAAATTTCCTCTGTTTGGTATCGACTGGCTGGGCGGGATACTATGGGCTGCCTTATTAGCGGAAATCGCCTTCCTCTTCAACTACGGAGACTGGTACGACTGGTGGAACAGCCCGGTCATCCGCCAACTTACCATCGTGATTTTCATCACTTTAGGAATTTGTATTTGGCGCATGATGACCATTCGACACCCATTTCTCGAACCAAAGATGTGGACGTACCGCCATTTTTTGCCTTTATTGGGATTAGTCACTTTAGTGGAAGCGTTCCTCGCCACGGAGCACGTGCTGGAGGAAGTCTTTTACGAGGAAGTAATGAAATATGAAGAACTGGTCAGTTCCCAACTCGATTGGCTCGCCATTGTCGGTATCGTATGCGGTTGTGTGTTTTCGTATTGGTGGATGCACGTCAAGCAGTATAATTATGTACGCCTGGTCATTGTCGGCTTTATCGGGTTGATCGGTTACCTGATCGGTTTCTACCTGACTTTATCCACCGACATCCATATTTCACAGCTTTACCTGCCGACCGTATGTCGGGGCTTCGCTTATGCCGTATTGAGTGCTACTTTTATGGTGTGTCTGGAGGAAATCATGACTTTCCAGCATTTCTTCCAGGGATTAAGTGTGTTCAATATGCTGCACATGGTAGTAGGCGGCGTAGTGGGAGCCGCAGTCTATGCACAGGGATTGGCGTATTATGTTCCCGACAATCTGGCCCGTTACGGTTCAGCCATCGATCATGTAGCTTTCAGCAGTAGTCCGTTCAATCTGGGTCACTATATGGAAGAGTTTATCAGTCAGATAATGGAGATAAGCATCAAGCAGATTTACGGCTGGGTGGCTTATGCCTGCATTTTCCTCTTCCTATTGTTATTGCTTTACGATTTCCCGGCTCGACGCTCACTAAAAAATATACCAAGCTGGAAAGAGGTGGCAAGGGAGGTGAAAAATACGTTCTGGCGGACAACACACACACCGTCGGAGAAAGAAAAATAGGAAGACTGTTTACCTGTATATTTATTGAACTGATAATCAATAGAGTTTATGCCATCCGGCTACGAAAACAAACTGCCGTAGCTATCCGGCATAAACTCTACCTTTTTCTAACTAGTCACTTACCTTCTATATCTTTATAAATAGTTGCTTTTTGTACAGCCCCCATACAATCAGATAATTGAATCCGATAAACAGAAGGCCGTAAATCAGAGAGGCCAGATGAGCATCGGGAAGAACGCTCCAAATGGAAGTGTAAATCTTCTCCTGCAAGCTACTCTCCCCAACTGTAATTACCTCCAGCAAAGTAGCTAACACACCGGCCACTATATAAATAAACAATGGATTCGTACCAAAAACATGGAAAGGATATCCCCATTTCTGCTTTTTACGAATATCAATCAGCCAGGTGAGAAACACAAGCAACAAGGAAGCAAAACCACAAGTCACCAGCACAAAAGTCGGACTCCATACTTTCTTATTCAACGGGCAGCCGTAACTCAACAACCATCCTGCAAACAAAAGAGCAATACCCAGTATGGAGATCTGCAACAGCCGGTGATGGATTTCAGTCTTCTCCCGCAAAATATTTCCGCAGAAATAACCGATAATCACTTGCGCAATGCACGGCAAGGTACTCAACAGGCCTTCCGGGTCGAAAAAGATACGCCCGCCATCCGGCAACCACTCCCGATACAAATGGGCTTCTCCGAATAGTGTGCGATCTGTAACGGCAATAATATTCTGTTCGGAAAGTTCAAATCCGTGTCCCAAAGCCAGCAAGATGGAATAACCTGCCAGAATGATCCCGGAGATCCATGCCAGATTTGCCGGACGCCGGACACCCACAATCAGCAAGGAACCAAAGAAATAAGCCAATGCCAACCGCTGCAACACTCCCAGAATACGTATGTGCGAGAAAGGTTGTTCTACTCCTGTGCACACCAACGAGAACCAGGAAAGAAAAAGTCCCAACAAAAACAAGATCACCGTGCGCCGTACCAGTTTGATGATAAAACCGCGACTGAAATGATGATCGAACCGGGATAAGGCAAAACTCATGGAAACGCCCATTATAAACATGAAGAACGGGAAGACCAAATCAGTCGGAGTCAGTCCGTTCCATTCGGCATGTCGCAAGGGTGCGTAAATGGATTCCCATGTTCCGGGGTTGTTCACCAAAATCATTCCGACAATGGTGATTCCCCGGAGTATATCTAATGAAAGTAAACGTTCTGATTTCATATTGTTCTTAGTGTGAAGATGTGTCGTAATGCACGATGCACCTTCTTCAAAAGCATTTTTATTTCCTTCTTTCAATAATTGAAGTTGCTGGGTGGTAATCATTATAAAATAAGGTTAAATCATATATCGATTCAAAAATAGCGAAATAACTAAATTGACAGATAAAGTATTTATTGAAATTTCAATAAATTAATATTATAGCACCTAAAAAAAATAGGATATAAATACATATCAGATTATAACTTCAGCCATTTTGCTATAAAATTAATAGAAATTACCAACAAGAGACTACAATATATAACTTTTATTCCTACATTTGCAGCCAAATGATAACTTATTAATAAAAAATACAGATACCATGGCTAAAATAACCAAAGAAGCCGCTTTGCTCTATCACTCACAGGGCAAACCCGGTAAGATCGAGGTAGTCCCTACCAAACCGTATAGTACACAAACAGATTTAGCACTCGCATACTCTCCCGGTGTGGCAGAACCTTGCCTCGAAATTGAGAAGAATCCACAAGACGCATACAAATATACTGCGAAAGGTAACCTTGTTGCTGTTATTTCCAACGGTACAGCCGTACTCGGACTAGGTGACATAGGTGCATTGAGTGGCAAACCGGTAATGGAAGGTAAAGGTCTGCTCTTCAAAATCTATGCCGGCATTGACGTATTCGATATCGAAGTCAATGAAAAAGACCCGGAAAAATTCATTGCAGCCGTAAAGGCTATCGCTCCCACCTTCGGCGGTATCAACCTCGAAGACATCAAAGCTCCAGAATGCTTTGAAATCGAACGCCGTCTGAAAGAAGAACTGGATATTCCTGTGATGCACGACGACCAGCATGGTACCGCTATCATCTCCAGTGCCGGATTGGTAAACGCCCTGCAAGTAGCCGGAAAGAAAATCGAAGATGTAAAAATCGTTGTGAACGGTGCCGGTGCATCTGCCGTGTCTTGCACTAAACTGTATGTGTCACTGGGTGCACGTCTCGAAAATATTGTCATGCTGGACAGTAAAGGTGTTATCAGCAAAACACGTACTGACCTGAACGAACAGAAGAAATATTTCGCAACTGACCGCACGGACATACATACACTGGCAGAAGCCATTAAAGGTGCAGACGTATTTCTCGGCCTGTCAAAAGGAAACGTATTGAGTCAGGATATGGTACGTAGCATGGCCCCCATGCCTATCGTATTTGCGCTGGCCAACCCGACTCCGGAAATTTCCTACGAAGACGCTATGGCAGCCCGCCCCGATGTATTGATGGCAACCGGACGTTCCGACTATCCGAACCAGATAAATAATGTAATCGGCTTCCCGTATATCTTCCGTGGTGCATTGGACACTCATGCCAAAGCCATCAATGAAGAAATGAAAATTGCGGCCGTACACGCTATCGCCAATCTGGCAAAACAGCCAGTACCCGATGTTGTTAACGCGGCCTACCATGTAAACAACCTTTCCTTCGGTCCGGAATACTTCATCCCGAAACCGGTAGACCCACGCCTCATCACAGAGGTGTCTTGCGCTGTAGCAAAAGCTGCGATGGAAAGTGGAGTAGCCCGTACGGAAATCAAGGACTGGGACGCATACTGTGTACATCTGCGCGAATTAATGGGTTACGAATCCAAACTGACCCGCCAACTGTATGATACTGCCCGCCGCAACCCGCAACGTGTTGTATTTGCAGAAGGGATCCACCCCAATATGCTGAAAGCTGCCGTTGAAGCAAAATCTGAAGGTATCTGTCATCCTATCTTATTAGGAAACGATGAGGCTATCGGTAAATTAGCAGAGGAGCTGGACCTAAGCTTGGAAGGTATCGAGATTGTAAATCTCCGCCATCCGGACGAGTCGGAACGCCGCGAACGTTATGCCCGTATTTTAGCCGAAAAACGTGCACGCGAAGGCTTTACTTATGAAGAAGCCAACGATAAAATGTTCG